>JBEKPA010000071.1:0-13417 GCA_049521195.1 Occallatibacter sp. | reverse complement strand
AATGCCCGGTCCTGACGATTAGAAGGTAAGAAAATGACCGCTCTGCTGGTGATGTACATGGCACAAAGGAAGAAGAAAACAAGCAACGAGTATAGTCACACGCCTACAACGCTGCTTGTGGCATTGTTCGGAGGCGCTTGTGCGTTCATCACCGTAGAGAGCATTTGTGGAGATGCAAACGACGCTGGGTGGCAGCAGATGAACAGACTTCCGGCTTGGCAGGTCCATATGGGAGCGGTGTGCGTAGGAATCATAACATTCTTTGTGTTCCTGTTCGTTTTGGAATTCCTGGAAACAAAATCAAAGATGACGGCATGGCGATCAAGTGCGCCGTGGCTGCCTCTCGTTGGACTTACGGCGTTGGCAACAGTCATTCATATACCGATTTACGTTGTTTTCCTGATTGGTGGCAGCTATGCCGTATGGGCATGCCGTCGGACGTACAGAGTGCGCAGCTCACCGAAATCGCGCGAAAGGAAAGATATTGTATGGTAGACCATCGCAGGTTGAGCGCAATCTCCGTCAAGGTGTCTTTCTCTGTGGTGCCGAAAAAACGGTCTGATTCCATGTCAGTCTCCATTCGGAACCTGATTCGGGTGATGAGCAGCATCATTGCAACATATTGATGAACACAGTATGAAGAACTCTTATCTCTGATAACAAGAATTGATTGAAAAGCCGGGAGCGTTTTGCCCGAAGTGGCGTCTATATTGATGAGCTGGGTTCCATGAAGGCAGAAGGAGTGGTTTGACGAAGTGACATTCCAGAACCCATCAACGATCAACACCAGCGTCGTGTGGCGAAGCATTATTTGCATAAAGGCGCCGATGTTGTGTGGGTGCTCATCATTGAAACAGAGGTTTCGCCCCTGCGCTTTGGGGATAATCGGATTGGCAATTGCGGTCGTTCTGTGGGGGGCTGGTTACAAGCTGTCCCTCTATCACCGCCATGCGACCCGATCGCCGGTTCCGGTTGCGAAATTGTGGATCGAGTCGCGTAACGCTTCCGTGACGGCGGCTTCAAGATTCAAGGCTAAGTCGCATCTCGTTCCCGATTCACAGGCATTTTCCGTCCCCACTCAACGGCTTCCCCACCTCAGCCGTGCTGTCGCCTGCATTCTCCCCGTATGCACGCGCGGCGTTGCCCACTTCGATTTTCTGATCCCATTCCGCTCTCCCCCTCCACCTCACTTCTTCTTCGCATAGTTGGCATCGCGGTTCCGTCTCTGAGTTGGCGTTGTTGCCGCGTGCTTTGAAACGACCTGTATCTCGAAGCTTTATCTCGGTGGAGGAACATACTATGAATTCCCTCTGGTTTCTGCTCGCAGTTCTGCTGGCAGTCCTGCTGGCAGTTCCGTTGTTTGCCGTATGGCGGAGTCGGCGATCTCGAAAGCGCGAACTCTGCATCAGACTACAATCCGTTCTCCAACAGGCTGCCCTTGATGAGGCCGTACCCGAGCCTATCGGCGCGCAAGCCAGACCAATGGAATGGATCTCAATCAACGAGTTTATGAAAGTTCTCAAGAAGTGCAGCGATGTCATTGTGGTCGATCTCAGAGACGACGCTGAGCGAATGCTGTCTCCGGTCCCTGCACCTTCCGTGCTGCCCGTCACTATCGACGATCTGGATAGCGTGTTGGGGTGGCTCCCCGCGGACAGGAGCGTGGCGTTTTGCGGGACTTCCAACTTCAGTCTCTTCCTGATCGAGACGAGCCCCTGCATGAAGGGCTCGGCGCCTCTTTATATTCTGAAAGGCAATCCTCGCCTCATGGAGGTTGCATGAACAGCCTCTCTGAAGTCGCTCTAAGCGCAAACGAAAGCGCTATCGAAACTCTGGAACATGGGCATTTTCGATTACCTGCCGCGATCCACGTGCTCTCTGTCGGCCCAGTGGACCGCGGCAGCATGGTTCACGATGCATTGCTTGATGGTGCAAGCTTCCGTCTCACCATTGCAACGGATTACAAACGGTTGTGGGGAATGCCGACGCAGGAATCCATCCAGGTGGCGATTCTCCACAACACACTCTCCTCGTTCGAGCTTGAGGCGGCCTGCCGATTGATTCGCCGGCGGTGGCCTGAAGCTAGAATCCTTTTGATATCGAGAGGGGAGAGCTCTCTTGAGGATGCTCTGTACGATGATCGCGTGGCGCCCACTGTGCCTCCGGAACATCTACTGACAACAATTGAGCGGCATACGAAACGGCTGCATGAATGGAGGTCTGGAGATGTTGCGACGTAGCCTTAGAACTCCTGAGATCGGCGATACTCCAAATGTTCCCTTGGAGTCAGAGCGCGGTGAGTCTGGAGTTGCCCTTGCCTGCAACTCCGAAACCGGCAAAACCATTGAATTAGGAGCGACCGCTTTGGAAGACAAGCTCAAAGCATTCATGCAGGTCGCCGGCGAAGCCGAAGCCAGAGGCGCTGTCCGGGATGTTGTGAAGCGGCTGTTGCCGCCAGGGGCGCTTGTGTCTCAGCAAGTCGAAGTTGGGCGAGAGCGCGTTGCGGTTCGGCTGGTGTCGACACGAGTTGTCTCGGCAGAGAAGATTCACGAGGCTGAGCGGGAGATCGAAAGACGCTCGGGACGGAAAGCTATCTTTTCTGTAGCGAGCATAGCAAGCCAGAGTGAACTGGCGGAGTTGATGGGGAGGCTCACTGCGCCGCCGGAACCGGCACCTGATGCGCCCATGAAGTCCTTGGAAGATATTCACCAAGAGGTGATCGATCGCATCAAGCCTATCCTCAGCGATGTATAGCCGGCTGATGCGCCATTTCAGGACTTCGACGTGGCATTTGGTCCAACAGGCATCGTTTTGAGCGTCCGATACCAGAGCGATCATGAACTGGGGCAGGCTTCGCAGAAAATGATTACGCGGGAGGTGCAAGAGAAGGTTGGGGCGCCGAATTTTTCCTTAATTGCGCAGCGGGTACCTCCATCCCGCAAGGAATCCAAAGGAGCGGAGGAGGAGCCGCGCTGACTGGGCGAATCTTTTGCTCGGAGGCTATATGTGGGTGCCGCCTCAGTCCTGTTCGAACAGAAAGATGAGGATGCCATGAGCGAGTTCGTCAGATTTTTTGCGCTTTCGTTCAGCGCCTTGCTTCCCGTCATCAATCCAGTAGGGTCGTCGCTTGTCTTTCTGGGCATGGTGGGAGTGGCCCGCGCGGAGGTCTATCGGACGCTCGCAAAAAAGATTGCGATTAGCACCGCCGCCTTTCTGTTGACGATGGATTTGGCCGGCGCGGCGGTTCTTAGATTGTTTGGCATCTCGCTGCCAGTGGTCCAGCTAGCCGGGGGCCTCGTGCTCGCGGCGATGGGCTGGAAGCTTCTCAACGAGCCGGATGAGGGAAGGCAACTCCAGACTGCGCCTCCCCTGGCCGACTCCTCCGCTCTGCGGGGAAAGGTGTTCTATCCGTTTACATTTCCGGTGACGGCCGGCCCCGGCGTGCTGGTTGTAATGCTGACGTTAAGCGCACATGCTTCGAAAGGGATCGTTGTCGAGGCCGTGTTTGCTCATCTCGGCATCCTCGCGGGGATGTGTTTAGTGTGCCTCGTTGTTTTTGTATTCTACGCATACGCTCCCAAGATCACCGCCAGAATCTCCCAGTCCACGGCACACGGGATTCTGCGCGTGATCGCGTTTATTCTGCTCTGCATCGGCGTCCAGATTGCCTGGAACGGCTTTTACAGCCTTAATGAAGGCCGGATATTGCTGATCCGGTGAGCAAGAGTCTCTTGAGTCGCCAGCCAACTTCTGTATGCGCGGCTGATCATTGAGAGAAAGCTCGGGACACCTGCCGAAGAGCGATTAGGCGGGCATTAGACACTGAGAACCGGGCACGGCGACTCCCGGATGATCGAGTACAAGTGCGACCATGCTTGTGAGATTGTCCCTTGCATATGTCCGCGGCCCACTACGACCAGGTCCGCCGCTTCTTCAATTGCAGTCTGGCGAATGCCTTCCGGGATTGCCGCGTCCTGGATGCGCACACTGGGGTGCGCTCCTTTTCCCTGTCTGTCAGAATCCAGCGCTCGTTCGTATGACCGGACGATCTCCTCAGGGACCGTCGGCAGGCAGTTCTCTCCAGGAGATGGTTCAATGTGCAGCAAGCAGATCCTTGCGCCGTAGGCCTGAGCGAGAAAGCCGGCGGCCCTAAAAACAGCATCCGATTGAGAACTCAACGCTACCGCACAGAGTATCGATTGGAGTCCGTCGGACGCAGTTAAGGTTGGCTGAGGCTCATGAGCGCTTGTCAGGACGGGGCAGGTGACGTCATGGAGCACCTTCGCCGTAACCGATCCCAGCAGCAACCGACGGAATTTCCCCATGCCTTTGGTCGGCATCATGATCAGATCCGCATTATCGTTCCGCGCAGCCCATTCAATGACCAGCGTCGGGTCTCCGTCTTCGATTCTCGTCGAATGGCTAATGCCGGAGAACCGTGTGCTGGCAAATTGCTCAAGGCGCCGCTCGCGCCGATCGCGAAGCTCTTGAAGGGCCTCGGTATAGGGGATAGCGGAAGGTTCCACCCCGCTCATACCTTCAACGTCCGGCGCAAGACTGTAAGTGCGGACAAGATTGAAAGCGTTCAACACGGTGACAGAAGCATCGAACCGTTGGGCGATCTCTCTAACCAATGGCACCATCGCGATCGTCGCTGCGGAGAAGTCGACCGGAAAAAGGATCTTGCGAAAGGGCGTCATAGGCCACTCTTTCCTGATTCGGCGCATAAGGCCACAGCTGAATCAGCCACCGCGAAGCCGGGATTCCAATCGACCTGACAGCGGAGCGCCGGATGCATGCGCTGCTCCTCTCCATCGTATCGCTGAAAGTGCAAGCAGCGGAGAACCCGGCCGACCCAAAGCGTCTGCATGTCCTCCAGGCGCGGCTCAACCAATCGTGTACTGATCTGTCCGGAGCTGAGGGCGTGGCGATTGCGGATGCCGCCAATAGGCAAAGAAAGTCGTTATAAGCTATCCCGATTCAGTATCTTGGCTGATCTCGATGCTCGCGCAGGTCGATTCGGGATGAAGTCATTTTCAAGAAAACTTGAGATTCTTTAGCAACTAAATGATTAGTTGTGCGTCTAGTAGAGAGGGAAGGCCGACGAAAGGGCTTGAGAGAACTCCAGTTTCCATGCCTCCAAAAAGATCCATCACGCTGACCCAAGCCGAGCTCCGGCTCATGAAAGTACTCTGGGAGCGCGGTGAATCGACGGTCGCCGACATGGTGACCGCGACTTCGGCCGAAATGCCGCTGGCATACACGTCAGTTCTCACAACCATCCGGATTCTTGAGACTAAGGGCTATGTCAGCCATCGGCAGGAGGGCCGGGCATACCTGTACAGCTCCTGCATCGGGGAGCGGGAGGCCAGCCGCTCGGAGGTGCGCCATGTGCTCAAACGGTTCTTTGGCGACTCGCGTGAGCGGCTACTGCTGTCTCTTCTTGGAGATGATGAGATCAGCTCCGAGGAGTTGAGGCGTCTGAAAGAGGCGATTGCGAGTTTGCCGGACGAAACCGCGGGGGAGTTCTAAATGGACCCGCTACTTCACACGATTTCACTTTTCTCCGCGACAGCGGCGGGTACTCTCTTCTCAGCGATCTGGGAAGGAACCGTACTGGTATTGTGCGTGGCCCTGTGCTTGCGATGGCTGCCCGGCCTGAGCGCAGCGGCCCGATCTGTTGTTTGGATGAACGTCTTTCTGGTGCTGATGCTGCTGCATATCCTTCCATCCTTCGGAGGGCGTTGGCCCGCCGCCAACGGAGTATTTAATTCAACTCTTTATCTGAACCCGCTTTGGAGCGTTGTCATCGCGGGCGTTTGGGCAATGCTCTCTATTTGGAGAGGGGCGCAACTGGTATTGAGCGCGATTCGCTTGCGCGGATTGACAAAGCGGGCTACTCCCATCCACCTTGACACAGCTTTGCAGACCTTGCTCCAGAGCCAGCCCGGGGACGGGAAGGGCGGCCGTCCGGTGGAGTTTTGCACATCAGCGGAGGTTGAGCGCCCCAGCGTCTTCGGTTTCTTTCAGCCGCGCATTCTTCTTCCGCGGGGGCTCGTGGAAAAGCTCTCAGCTTTGGAACTGCGGCAGGTGGTACTTCACGAGATGGAGCATCTGCGCCGCGCCGACGACTGGACCAATTTGCTTCAAAAAGTGGGCCTGGTTTTGTTCCCGCTAAATCCTGTGCTGCTGTGGGTGGAGCGCAGGCTCTGCGCTGAGCGGGAGCTTGCCTGCGACGACCGGGTCCTGCACTCTACCGGTGCCCGGAAGGCCTACGCCATTTGTCTGACCAGGCTCGCCGAGTATTCCCTGCTGAGCCGCGGCCTCTCGCTGGTTTTGGGCGCGTGGGAACGGCAATCGGAGTTGGTGCGCCGGGTGCATCGCATATTGCGAAGCCCCAAAGAGCCGATGCGCGGAAGGCAGATGATAGTCTTGACAACCAGTTTGTTGCTCGGTGTGCTGGCAGGCGCGATCGTGCTGGCCCGCAGCCCGCAGCTTGTCAGCTTTGCTCCGGTAAGGCATTCAGCGGTTCAGGCTCGCTCCACACCGGCCCCCAGTCTTCGCGAGATGAATGTTGGAGAATTTGACGGCTCGCCGACGTTGGTCAAGGCGATCATGCCGCGGAAGCCCCTTTTAACTCCGTATGTTTCAAACCATCGGCGTCCAGGCGCCGCGAAACGGAATTTGAGACGCAGCCAGTCCACTCCGAACCAGTTAGCCTGGGTTGTGCTAACTGAGTGGGACGATGCCGGACCGCCTCCACGCCTGGTGATCGCCGTGGCCGAGGTTCATCGCTCTTCGTATGCCGCCGTTGCAATAGCTGACGGCTGGCTGATCGTTCAAATTTAACCGCAAATTCAACCAGAAAAGGAGTTAGCATGTCCCCAACAACTAATCAATTAGTAGCACTCTCAAAAAGGTTGGCCGCTCCCGCAGCGGTCGTGGGCGCCTTCGCTTTGGGCGCGGCAATCTTCGTCGGTCACGGCAGCGTTCGCGCCGCTTCGGCGATGGATGATAACAGTGTGGCGGCGCTCACCTCGCTCGATCATGCCATGGAGGCAGTGGCCACGAAGGTGACCCCCGCCGTCGTTAACGTCGCTGTCACCTCGCGGGGCTCAAGCGAGTTTGCTACCGGGGGCGGGCAGATGCAGGGCCTTCCTCCGGGGCTGCAACAGTTCTTCGGACCGATGTTTCAGCAACCGGCCCAGCCGCAAATTGAACACGGAGTGGGAAGTGGCATCATCATCTCACCGGACGGTTATATCGTCACAAACGACCATGTGGTGGATAACGCCACACAGATCAAGGTGACGCTGAACGATCGCCGCATCTTGAACGCGAAGGTCGTCGGCGTCGACAAACTGACGGATATTGCCGTGCTCAAGGTGAACGCGTCCAATCTTCCCAGCATTGTGTGGGGAGACTCCACCAAGCTGCAACCCGGCCAGACCGTACTTGCCTTCGGCAGCCCCTTCGGCTACTTTCAGTTCTCGGTCACGCGCGGCATCGTCAGCGCGGTCAACCGGCCGAACCCCTACTCGGATGACGCGCGCAAGCCGGGCGGCTACATTCAGACCGACGCTGCTATCAACCCAGGCAACTCCGGCGGCCCGCTTGTGAATGCCCATGGCGAGTTGGTCGGCATCAACACCTTCATCATCTCGAACAGCGGTTCGTTTGCCGGCGCGGGCTTCGCGATTCCCTCGCAGATCGTCCACGCCGTGAGCGAGCAAATCATCAAGAACGGAAAGGTCGAGCATGGGTACCTTGGCATCGGAATGAACGATGTCACGCCGGACAACGCTCACTTCTTCAATCTGCAGGATGCTTCCGGGGCTATCGTCTCTCAGGTCACGCCAGACTCGCCGGCAAGCCGCGGCGGCTTGCGCACCGGCGACGTGATCTCGCAGCTCGACGGGCAAAAAATCGTAAATGGCAGCGCCTTGCAGGTTGCCGTGACCGAAATGGCGCCCGGGACGAAGATCGCGCTGGGCATCATTCGCGATGGCAAGCCGGAGACCCTGAACCTGACCGTGGGCCAGTTTCACGGCAACTCCGAAGTGGCGAGCAACGACGGCGAAAACGGTCAACCGAACGGCAAGCTCGGACTTGAGGTGGGCAACCTTACGCCCGAGGCGCGGCAGCAGTTCGAAGTGCCCGACCAGGTCCACGGCGTAGTGGTCGAGAATGTTCGCCCCGCCAGCCCGGCCGACGACGCGGGCATCCAGCCGGGAGACGTCATCCTCGAGGTCGATCGCAAGCCGGCCGAGTCCGCCAGCCAGTTCGCCAGCCAGGTGCACCAGAGCAAGGACGGAAAGGATCTGTTGATGCTCGTCTGGTCGAAGGGTAATTCGAGTTATCGAACGATTCACACCGATCTGGGCAACCAGAACGGCTAAGTGCGCCATGAAAACGAGGCCGCCGGCGATCCATCCAGCGGCCTCGCCGTGTCGCCGCTTCGCCGCAGCTCACATGCTCGCTCGATGACAACCGTCAATCGCGCAAGAACACGTGTAGCAGCGACTTATGAACCCGTATACGGCCATCGTATTCAATGAATCCGAGCTTGCGAAAGCGGCTGATGAAGAGATTGACACGGGGCCGCGTGCTACCGATCATGCTTGCCAGCGCCTCCTGCGAGACCGGAGGTATCAGCGTCACTTCTCCCCCCTGCGGACCAAGCTCGGCCATCATCAAGAGCAGCCGCGCCAACCGCCGTTCGGCGGAGTTGAAAAGCTGATCGATCAAATCGGCCTGGGTTCGCAAACTGCATTCCAGCAGGAAGGACGAGAACATATCGGAAAATGCACGTTCTTCGTGCATCACCCGGAGAAACTCCGTTCTCGCAATCCGGAGCGCGGTACACGGTATGACTGCGGTGGCCGTCGTCACGCGCGGCCCAGGCTTGGTCTCCATCGCCTTCTCTCCGAAGAAGCTGTCGGCAGAGACCAGCCGGATTGTGGCCTCCTTGCCGCCAGTGGAGACGACCGTGATCTTCACGCGACCCTTATGGAGATAGAAGACGAAATCGGCCGGATCGCCCTGGGTGAAGAACGTCTCGTCCTTGCTCAGCTGGACAATTCTCCGCCCGGTTCCGGCATTCGCCAGATAGGCGGCAACATCAAATTCGCCCTTGCTGTTTTTCTCCATAGACGGTGACTAATTTCGCGTCCATGCGGGGAGATGTCTTAGGCGTTCACTCTCAGGTCGATTATAGACAGCCAACACACAATTCAACCGTCATGAAGCTCTAAAATGTGATTGAATTTCCCATAACTCTGCATTATGTGTTGATTCTATTGGATTTAATAGGAGCCTTCGCAGTCGCAAACCCCTTCGGGATGCGAAAGCCTATCTCCAGAATCTGGAGATGGTAAACCGGAATGCCGATCAGCCGGACGAACTGAGTCAACACGCCGGTCCAGATGCAGTCCGCCCGATGCAGCCACTGGATGCTTTCGATTTCCTATCCTCGGGTTTCAGTGGGTTTCAGCATCCCACTGGCTATCCCATATTGGCCGGTAAAGTTCCACAGGGGAGAAGCTGATCGTCCCAGTCTTGCGGTCGACCCACAGAAAGACCGGCGTCTTGCCACCGTTGATGTCCACTCCGATAATCACGCCGTTTCCCCAGGACCTTGACAGGACAAATTTGTGACTGCGGATATGTCCATATTGGCTGCCGCTCCCCCAGTCCTGCTGGAAACGGTCGAAGCCGTAGGCCGCATGGCGTTCAGGATGCTGCTGCCACCCCGGATCCTGGGTCCAGATACCATAGGCCTTCGTCTGGTCTCCGGCCTCGACCGCTGCCAAAAAGGTGCTCACCCGGTGTTCCTCCGGCCAATTCCAGAACCACCAGGTACCAACGGCGCTTATGACTGCCAACACAAACACGGCAATCACGATGTGTTTGTGCCGCCGTTCACGGGCGGCGTCGTACTTTGGCGCATCGAGCAATGTCATGGTTTGGAGTGCTATCCTTCCCGAATTCCCGGTACGGCCCTTAGTCGCAGGGGGGAATCGTCTTCTTGATCGGTGCCTGAACCGGCAAAACTCTCTTCAGACTCGCGGGAAATCGCTGTCCGAAACTCCTCGCGGCGGTACCCTTGCACGATGTCAGCATCGTACCAGGGAAACCAATAATCCGTCCAAAAGAGGACAGTCTCGATATATTTGCGCCTATAGTATTCCTTGCAAGCCTGTAGACGGCATTGCATCGGCTCCAACCGCAGCCGCTGCGGCGCCGCGCAGGCATCGGCGGCACCTTTTCAACACCATTTTGGTATCTGCGCGACATCAGTCCGATGGATGCCAACAAGCACACAAGGATGGACATCGTGAATGCAATAGAGGTGAAGCCCGTGCCCAAAGACGACCTGAAATCCCTACCCATGGCGGACCTGCTGGCGAAACTGGAATCGTCGGCGGAGGGTCTCACTCAAGCCGAGGCTGAAAAGCGGCTGGCGCAGTACGGCCCCAACGAGATCGCGGAAAAGAAAGTCAACCCGCTTTTGCAGTTCCTTACCTATTTCTGGGGGCCTATACCCTGGATGATCGAAGCGGCGGTCATTCTGTCGGCGCTTGTCCGGCACTGGGCGGATTTCTTCATTATCCTCGTTCTGCTCTTTTCCAACGCCGTGGTCGGCTTCTGGGAAGAACACCAGGCCGGCAATGCCATTGCGGCGCTGAAGGCCAAGCTGGCTATCAATGCCCGCGTGCTTCGAGATGGGAAATGGGCCTCGCCAAAGGCAAGCGAACTGGTGCCCGGCGATGTAATTCGTATCCGGCTTGGCGACATCGTGCCGGCAGATGGTCGCCTGTTGGCAGGGGATCCGGTGGAAGTCGATCAATCCGCCCTGACGGGCGAGTCTCTGCCCGTCACGCGTAGTCCCGGCGAAGCATTGTTTTCAGGGTCGATCCTTCGTCAGGGCGAAATTGAGGCAATGGTCTACGCCACTGGGGCGAATACCTATTTCGGCAAGACCGCCCAACTGGTTCAGGAAACACAAACAGTCAGCCACTTCCAGCGCGCGGTGCTGAAGATTGGCGACTACCTCATCATTCTTGCAGTGGCTCTTGTTGCGTTGATACTGATGGTGGCGCTCTTCCGTCACGATCCGATGCTCGACACGCTGGAGTTTGCGCTGGTGCTGCTGGTGGCTGCGATCCCGGTGGCGATGCCAACTGTGTTGTCGGTCACGATGGCAGTTGGCGCGCGTCTGCTTGCAAAAAGAGAGGCGATTGTGACCCGTCTTTCGGCTATCGAAGAACTGGCGGGCGTGGATGTGCTGTGCTCGGACAAGACCGGAACCCTGACCCAGAACAAGTTGACGTTGGGTGATCCATTCAGCGTTGACGGAATCACCCCGGATGAAGTCATTTTCTGTGCTGCATTGGCGTCGCGCGCTGAAAACAAGGACACTATCGATCTAGCAGTGATCGGCGGCCTGAAAAGCGATCAAGCCTTGGACGGTTATCAGGTAATGCATTTCCAACCGTTCGACCCCGTGCACAAGCGCACCGAAGCCACGGTCAAGAAAGCGGACGGGAAACTGTTTCATGTCGCCAAGGGAGCGCCGCAAGTCATTCTTGAGATGGCGGTCAATGCCGGCGAAGTAAAGCCGGCCGTCGAGGATGCCGTCAATGAATTTGCGGGCCGCGGGTTTCGCTCCCTGGGCGTAGCCAGGGCAGATGAGGAAGGCCAGTGGAAGTTTGTCGGCGTTTTGCCATTGTTCGATCCGCCGCGCGAACAGGCCAAGGCAACCATCGCCAGCGCCCGCGAAATGGGCGTGGACGTGAAGATGGTCACGGGCGACCAGGTAGCCATTGCACGAGAGACAGCCAGACAACTCGGGCTGGGCGCGAACATCCTGGATGCGAGCGGTTTGGGCGATACAAAGCATCACGAGTCGGCGCAATCGGCGGAGTCCATTGAAAAGGCCGACGGGTTTGCTCAGGTATTCCCCGAGCACAAATTCCATATCGTCGATGTGCTGCAACAGATGGGCCATATCGTGGGAATGACAGGCGATGGGGTGAACGATGCCCCAGCGCTGAAGAAGGCAGATTGCGGCATCGCCGTTTCCGGAGCGACAGACGCGGCGCGGGCGGCTGCGGACATCGTGCTAATGACTTCCGGTCTATCCGTGATTATTGATGCCATCAAGGAGAGCCGCCGCATCTTCCAACGCATGAACAGCTACGCCATATACCGCATTGCCGAAACAATACGCGTCCTGGTGTTCATGACCCTGTCGATCATCGTGTTCAACTTCTATCCCGTCACCGCGGCGATGATTGTATTGCTTGCGCTGCTGAACGACGGGCCCATTCTGGCAATTGCCTATGACCGGGTGCTATCCAAGAACAAGCCTGAAGCCTGGAATATGCCCGAGGTGCTGGGCATTTCGAGCGTCCTGGGAATAGCAGGAGTTGTCGCCTCTTTTGGCCTCTTTTACATCGCAGAGCGCGTCTTCCATTTGAATCGGGAAGTCGTTCAGTCGTTCATGTTTCTGAAGCTGGCGGTCGCCGGCCATCTCACCATCTTCGTAACTCGTACCCGCGGGCCCTTCTGGTCCATTCGGCCGGCGCCGATCCTGTTGTGGAGTGCTGTCGGCACGAAGGTAGTAGCTACGCTGGCCGCGGTTTATGGAGTATTCATGCCCGCGATCGGCTGGCGCTGGGCGATGTTGATCTGGGGATACGCCCTTGCGTGGTTCCTTGTGAACGATCGCATCAAGTTGTGGGCTTACAAGATATTCGATCAGCAAGGCGCCGGGTTGCTGAATCATCTCTTGCACTGGCACCAGCAACCTGCCCGGTGAAACAGGCCTTGGAGGATTACATCATGCGACTCTCAACGAAGGCTCTTGCGTTAGCCCTTGGACTGCTTTGGGGAGGAGGAGTTGCGTGTGTCGCGCTGGCCCATCTCGCATGCCCTTCCTACGGCACTGCCTTTCTCGAATCTGTTGGTTCGATCTATCCTGGCTTTCACGCGGCCCGCAGCATCGGCGACGCCATGGTTGGAACGGGCTATGCTTTGGCTGACGGCACAATCGGCGGCTTTGTCTTCGGTTGGCTGTACAACTTGTTTGCCGGACGGGAATCCTGATTTGGCGATGGACTCATTGCCGGCCGGCAAGCAGCTTGACGTTGTGCGGTGCATCGCCGTAACGGATCTTTGAAGGCCGCGGGGACATCGGAAGCGCGCACCGCAAGTCTCCGATGGAACCAAAGGATGAGTACGCCCAGACCGTTCGCGACACTGGATGAGAGATATGAGAATTGATGCGAAGGATTTCCGCGTTCCACAAGGGAAGAAGGTCGAGCTGAAGGACTGGCCAACCGCCGTGAAGCCCGTATACAAGTCCAAGAAGCAATACCAAAAGCTTCTCGAAGATCATGTTCGCAAGTTGAGT
>JBEKPA010000070.1:0-13580 GCA_049521195.1 Occallatibacter sp. | reverse complement strand
TTACCAGCCGCAAGCGTTCTTCAGCCGCCCAGCCGTCCCAACGCCTCCGCAGTGCGGAGTTTGCGCTCCAAATGGCGCTCCAGAGCCTGCAAGGTAAATCGGCGCAGGTCCTGCGCGCGGCGGCGGGGCCAGGGCTCGGCGGCAAAGGCGGACGCTGGCGCGCGCAGCATTCTCTGCGCCAGTTGCCAGGAGTCCGCCGAAAGCTCGCTCGCGTTTCCGCCGCGGTGCAGGGCGCAGAAAAGGCCGTCGCCGAGCGCATTGAAGCTGGTTTCGCCGGGCCTGAGAGCCTCGCCGCAAGCGGTGCAATGGGCAACGTCCGGCAGCAGGCCCATCAGGCGCGTCATCCACAGCGAGAAATAAGTGAGCGCCATCCACGGCTGGACGATATCGGACTGGACGGCCGTGGTCTGTTCCAGCACCGCCAGCAGCAGCCGGAAAACCGCATCCTGGGGATCGTGCTCGGGCAGCGCCTCGTCCAGCACCTCAGCAAAAAAGCTGAGCACCGCCATGCGCGCATGATCGACGGGAGAGGAAAGCGGCGAGCGAATCAGTTCAAGCTGATCCAACCGCACAAGTTCCTGCAGCGGGCGCTCGACAAACCAGGCGCGGGCCACCGTCATGGGCTCAAGCGCGCCGCCAAAGCGCTTGCGGCTCTTCAGCGCCGACTTGGCCACGCCCTTCATGCGGCCGTAATCGCGCGTGAAGAAGCTCACGATCAGGTCGGCCTCATGCACCGGCCAGGTGCGCAAAACCACCGCTTCCGAGGTGAGCACGCTCATGCGTTTATTATCTTCCGATTGCAAAGAGCGGGCAGCCGCAGGTTAAAATAGCGTTAGAGGTTTCAAATGCCCACCGCGATGGTCACCTTCAACGGCCGCATCACACTTCCCCCCGACATCCGCAAACAGCTCGGGCTCAAGACCGGCGACAGAGTCGATTTTGTCGAAATTGAGAAGGGCAGATTTGCGATCGCACCCGGCACGAGAACGATTTCCGGATCGACCGAAGATCCCAAGGGATGGATTCCCAGGCTGGATTTCTCCTCTGCCGTCGACGCGATGGACGAGACCGCGCAATAAGCTGCCGCGGAGATCTGCCTGCCCCCAGCGCCCGCTCATTCAAAATGGCCCCTTACGCGGAGAAAGCAATGCGCATCCCTCGGTGCGGGATGCGCAGCGTGAGAAAGCTCAACCGCGAAACGAACCTGGAAGCCGCTCAGCGTCCGAAATGCGCCGCGTTCTTCTCGGCAAAGCTGGCCCACTTTTCCGGCAGATCGTCCTGCGCAAAGATGGCTGAGACCGGACAGGCCGGGACGCACGCGCCGCAGTCGATGCACTCGACCGGATCGATGAACAACTGGTCGCTCTCGGCGTGGCCGTCTTCGTCCTTCTTGGGGTGGATGCAATCGACAGGACAGGCGTCTACACAGGCGGTGTCCTTGGTGCCGATACAGGGTTCTGCAATGACATATGCCATCTCTGAATTCTCCGGGAAACCGATACTTCTCGACGCTGATAGTAGCACAGGACCCCAAAGGGATACATGGGCGCCGGACGGCGGCCCGCAATGCAAGACGCCGGCGGAGTTGGAAGGGGCGCATTGCTGGCAATCGGGAAACGCTTCGCGCTCTTGAGAGCTTCTTACAACCGCGAAGGCATCTCCGCCGCCAGCGCGGCCAGGCGGTCGGCGATGCGCTCGGCGGCGGCGGGGTGAGCCTGGTTTCGCGCCGCATCGGACATGGCTGCCAGTTGCCTCGGCGAGGTCAGCAGCCCGGTAAGCACATTCAGCAACTTGCCGGGAATATCCAAATCCCTCTCCAGCAGGAATGCGGCAGCTCCAGCGTCCACCATGGCCTCGGCATTGCGCTTCTGGTGCCCATCGGCGGAGGCGGCAAAGGGCACCAGCAGGCTGGGCTTGCCGGCGGCGGCCAGTTCGGCCACCGTGGACGCGCCGCTGCGCGCCATCACCAGGTGGGCCTGGGCAAATCGCGCCGGCATATCGTAGAGAAACGGCCACACCTGCCAGCGCATGGGGTCTGCGCCGCTAGCCGCATACGCCGCCTGGGTCGAATCGGCGTGGCGAATCCCGCTCTGATGCAGGATCGTCAGGCCGGGGATTGCATCCAGCAGGCCTGCGATGATCCGCGGGAGGTGAAGATTGAAGATGTGCGCGCCTTGTGAGCCGCCGAAGACCAGCAGGTGAGGCTCCTGCGCGGTGGGCTGCTCGATCGCGAAGAACTCCGGGCGCACCGGAATGCCCGTGACCTCGCAGTTCCTGAACCACTTGGCCGCCGCGGGGAAGTTGACCGCCGCGGCCTGCACCCGCTTGCCCACCAGGCGGTTGGCCAGCCCCGGCATGGCGTTGGGCTCAAAGGCCATGGTGGGCGCCTTGAGCCGGAGCGCCGCCGCCATGGCCGGGCCGGAGGCGTAGCCGCCCACGCCGAAGACGACCGAGGGCCTGAACTCGCGGATCAGCCCCATGCAGGCGGCAATGCTGCGCGGCAGGCTCAACAGGGTGCGCAGCCTGGTCATCATCGAAACGTTCTTGAGCGGGCCCACATCGATCAGGCGCAGGTTGAAGCCGGCCTCTGGCACCAGGCGGGTCTCCATGCCGCGCGCGGTGCCCACAAAGAGCACCTCGGCCGCGTGGCGCCCGGCCAGTTCGCGAGCCACCGCCAGCGCCGGAATGATGTGGCCGCCGGTACCGCCGCCGGCTATGAGAACGCGCAACTGGGGCACTCGTATGCCTTTCAGAGTTCACAGTCTCACAGGAGATCAGTTCCTGTGCTCCTGTGAAGTTAGCCTGATTAACCCATTGATTCTGCGTTGGTTAGAAGTTGCTCCACCGTTTCACAGTATAACAACTTTTGCGAAACTGTGAGCATGGCCGATGGAAACCATTGATTCTGTATTAGTTATGAGATGTTCCACAGTTTCACAGGTAAACACGCAAAAAACAGTTCGGGCGGGGGAGTGGGCGGAGGAACGGGCTGGAGCATCGGGGTTGGTAACAGTGATATAGCGCATAGCTTCTCCGGTCGTGACAGACGTCGTCCACTTCTCACTACCTACGAGTATGCGCCAGCGGAGGGGAATTTTCGGCAAGCATCTGCGGTGCGGGCTCCCAGGTCCGAGAATCCGGACCTGGGGCACCCCGGCAGTTGACCGGCTATGAGAACACGCAGGTTCGACAAGCTAATTCCTTTCAGCTGGGGTTTTCGTCCGCATCAACGTCTTCCGTATCGGATTCTTCCGGACCTGGATCATATGTTTTCGACTCCACGTATATTCCTTGCTTCTCAATGGCCGCAAGCAAGAATGCGACGCCAAAACATAGAAGCAGGAAAAACGAGCCCCTTCTATTGATTCTTGTCATCCAATCCGGCATCAAGGGATATAAGTGAATTGCTAGCCATGTCGGCCCAAGAGTAATTCCGAGGAACACCAAGTGTGCCCGGATAACATACGAAATTGATCTCGCATTTCGCTTGGAAAAGATCGGATCAGTGGACAGAACGCGGACAATGATGGTGTAACCAAATGCGACAAGAGCATATATCCACCATTCATTGTGCTGTTGCGTGTTGATAGTCATTCCGCCACCCCCCTTACTCGGCCTTCCTGGTGATGTTCAGCAGAATGCCGATGCTGGCCAGGGTGAAGAAGAGGGAAGTCCCGCCGGAGGATATCAGCGGCAGCGGAATGCCTTTGGTCGGCACCAGCGACAGCACGACGCTGATGTTGAAGAAGGCTTGCAGCAGGATGGTGACGGTGATGCCGAAGGCGGCCAGCCGCGCAAAGGGATCCGGGGAACGAAAGGCCGCGCGCAGGCCGCGGTAGCCCAGCACCGCGAAGAGCAGCACGATCAAAATGGCGCCGATGAGGCCCAGCTCCTCGGCGATATTGGCGAAGATAAAGTCCGTGGATGGCTCGGGCAGGAAGAAGAGCTTCTGAATGCCCTCCATGTATCCCCGGCCGGTCAGGCCGCCGGTACCCACGGCGATGAGCGACTGGTTAATGTGAAATCCGGCTCCCTGCGGATCGGCATCGGGGTTGAGGAAGGCCAGCACCCGCGCCCGCCGCCAGGGAACCATCAGCAGCAGCGCGAGCAGGGGGGGCAGCGTGGCGAGGATGCCGCCAAACAGATACCTCCACTCCATTCCGGCCAGAAGGAGCATCATAGCGGTCACTCCGAGCAGAACCAGCGCCGTGCCCAGGTCGGGCTGCTTGACGATCAGCAGGACAAAGACCACCGGCATGAGGACCGCTGGCAGCAGCGTGTGCTTCCAGTCGCGCATGGCGCCCAGCCGGGTATGAAGAAACCAGGCCAGGAACAGAACCATCACCGGCTTGGCGATCTCCGACGGCTGAAAAGTGAAGTGGCTTCCAAAGCGTATCCAGCGATGGACGTTGTGGGAACCGGGAATGAAGAAGACCAGCACCAGCAGCAGCGTGGTCACGCACAGGGCGGGATAGATGAAGCGCGGGGACTTGTAGAGGTTGAAGTCCACGCGCATCAGGGCCAGCATAACCAGGACGCCAGCCAGCGCCCAGCCGGCCTGCCTGCCCACATCGGCGAACTCGGAGTGATAGCGCTCCTGGGCCACCACGGCCGAGGCGGAAAAGACCATCGCCAGCCCCACCACGGTGAGCAGCAGCGTGGTGAAGAAGAGCCACTTATCGATCCCTACGCGCGCTGGCATGCCTTCTATCCTCGCCGTTCGCCAACCAGTTCCTTGAAGATGCGGCCCCGGTGTTCGTAGTTCTCAAACTGATCGAAGCTGGAACAGGCCGGCGCCAGCAGCACCACGTCGCCCGGACGCGCGGCCGAGGCCGCCGCGCTGACCGCATTGTCCAGCGTTCCGCAGGAATGAATTGAGACCACTCCGCGCAGGTGCGACTCGATTTTGGCCGCCGCCGAACCGATGGTGTAAACGGCGCGCACCCGCTCCCGCAGCAACTGCGCCAGTTGGGTATAGTCCGAGCCCTTGTCCTTGCCGCCCAGGATGAGGTGAATGCCCGACTGGAAGGCGGCAATTGCCTTGGCCGTGGCGTCCACGTTGGTGGCCTTGGAGTCGTTGTAAAACTCGACGCCGTTGATCGCGGCCACAAACTCCAGCCGGTGCTCGACCGCCTGGAAGCTCTCGATGGCGCTGCGAATGGCGTCCGCCGGCGCCCCGGCCAGCCGCGCCGCTGCCACCGCGGCCAGCACATTCTCCACGTTGTGCGCGCCCTTGAGCGGGATTCCGCTCAGTGGCATCACCCGTTCCGTGGCCGCATCCCGGGCCGCGCGATAGACCACGAATCCCTCCTCCAGCCATGCGCCCTGCCCGACCGGATGCTCGACGGAAAACCAATAGACTTTGGCAGCGGAGCGGGATGCGGCCTCGGCGGCGCGTGCATTGTCGGCGTTCAGCACCACGAAGTCCCGCTCGTTCTGCGCGGCAAAGATGCGCTCCTTGGCGCGCGCATAGTTCTCGAAGTTGCCGTGCCGGTCCAAGTGGTCGGGAGTAATGTTCAGGATCACGGCAATGTTGGGGTGAAACTGCTCGGTGCTTTCAAGTTGGAAGCTGGAGACCTCAAGCACCGACCAGGTTTCGTCCGTGCTCTGGTCGATCAGCGCCACCACCGGCACACCGATGTTACCTCCCACCAGCGTGGGAATGCCGGCCTTCTTGAGAATCTCGCCCAGCAGGGCAGTGGTGGTGGTCTTGCCGTTGGAGCCGGTAATGGCCACGGTGCGGCCCTTGAGAAAACGCGCGGCCAGTTCCAGCTCGCCAATCACCGGCAGACCGAAGCTCCTTACCTGGGCCAGCTCGGGCGTATCCAGCGGCACGCCCGGGCTGACCACGATCAGATCCTGGCGGCGGAAGGTGAGCAGGCCGTGGCCGCCGGCTTCCACCATGATGCCGGCCTCGATGAGGGCGGGGATCTCCTTGGCCAGGGCCTCGGCGCTGCGCACGTCGGAGACCGTCACCTGGGCACCGCGCCGGCGCAGAAACAGCGCCGCCTCCAGGCCGGATTTGCCCAGTCCCACAACCAGAACCTTCTTGCCCTTGAGTTCCATCATTTGGACCGATCCTCAGGCTTCCGCGACTTCCTTATTGTGTACCGCAATGTGCCCGGCGCGGAGTGTGTCTAACGAAGTTTCAGCGTGGTGAGTGCAAACAATGCAAACACCAGGGCGCCGATCCAGAAGCGCGCAATGATCTTGGACTCGTGCCACCCCAACTGCTCGAAATGGTGATGCAGCGGAGCCATCTTGAAGATTCGCTTCTTGTTGCGCAGCTTGTAGCTGCCCACCTGCAGGATTACCGAGACCGCCTCCAGCAGGAAGATGCCGCCTATAAAAGGCAGCAGAAGCTCCTGGCGAATGATGATGGCCACCGTGCCGATGGCTCCGCCCAGGGCCAGCGAGCCCACGTCGCCCATGAATACCTCGGCCGGATGGGCGTTATACCAGAGAAAGCCGATGGACGCTCCCACCATGGATCCGCAAAAGATGGTCAGCTCGGCCACTTTGGGCATGTGCTGCAGTTCCAGGTAGTCGGCAAAGACCACGTTGCCGCTGACGTAGGTAAGCACGGCCAGGGCGCCGGCGGCGATGATGGTGCAGCCGATGGCCAGCCCGTCCAACCCGTCGGTCAGGTTCACCGCGTTCGAAGAGAGCGTGAGCACAAAGATGACGAAGGCCACAAAGGGCACAAAGACCAGCAACCCCATGTGGGGAAGCGTGCTGGGCCACGCGTGCCATTGGAGGTCGGGGCGCCACTGCTTGACGAAGGGCACCGTCAACCGTGTGGAAAAAACACTGAACTGTTCCAGCGCCACCAGCGCCACCGCAACCGCCGCCCCGGCCAGCCCCTGATAAAGAAGCTTGGCGCGCGCCGTCAGGCCCATGCTGCGCCGCTTGGCAACCTTGATGTAGTCGTCGGCAAAACCGATGGCCCCGAAGGCCAGGGTCGAGAAGACCGTGATCCAGACAAACAGATTCGAGGGATCGGACCACAGTACCGTGGGCAACAGAATCGCAATCACGATCAGTACGCCGCCCATGGTGGGCGTTCCACTCTTCTTCAGATGCGACTGCGGGCCGTCTTCGCGGATGAACTGGCCGATCTGGAACTCGCGCAGTTTCTGAATCACCCAGGGGCCGATAAACAGCGCGATCAGCAGCGCCGTGAGCGAGGCAAAGGCGGTGCGGAAGGTGAGGTAGCGGAAGATCCGGAACGGGTGAAAGAACGGAAACAGCTTTTCGTAGAGCAGCCAGTAAAGCAAAGGGCCTCCAGAGCCGGAATGAGGCGGGTTTCAGGTTGATTTTACTAGGTTGGCGGCTGGCGGGAGCGTGGAATCACACTCTACTGCTTGGCCGCCAACTGCCGGTTCAGCTCCGCCTCGAATGCCTGTTCGCGATCGGCGACGTAGTTCTTGTAGCCTTGGGGATCGATGAAGGCCTCTCCATCGCCATGCAGCCAACGCTCGTATTTCTCCTTCAGCCCATAGTAGCTGCCGTGAGCGCCGAGAAACAGGTCGCAAGGCAGGCTCTTCAGCACCTGAAAGCCATGATAAAAATCATCCGCAATTTGCGGATAGGTTTGGTTTCCCACCAGCTTGTACCCCGGATTCACATTTGGGCTTCCCACGATGACCACGTGCAGCGTCCTGCCGCCCTCCGTCTCGTCCATGGTCCAGGTCGTCGTCCCCCTTGTGTGGCCGGCGGTCAGGTGCGCCGTCAAGACCGCATCTCCCAGCCGCACCGTGTCGCCATCGTGGAGCACGCGATCGACATGCGTGGCAGGGAAGCGCATGGCGGGGTCCGCGCCGTACTGAAAGTCCGCCTTGCCGCCCGATTCCACCACCGGCACATCCGCATCCATCACCATGTACTTGGCGCCAGTAAGCTGCTTTACCTTCGCGCTTCCCGCGCAATGGTCGAAGTGCGCATGGCTGATGAGCAGTATCCTGATGTCGCTGAAGCGGAAGCCCAACTGCTCCACGCTCTTCTGGATGAGCGGAACGTTTGCTTCCGTGCTGCTGTTGATCAGAATGTCTCCCTGGGGCGTGACAATCAGGTAAGAGGCCAGCTCCTCGCTGCCGACGTAATAGAGGTTGCCCGCAATGCGGAACGGTGGGAAGGGCTTGGTCCACGATGGGCTCTGCGCCGCGAGCGGCGCCGCGAACGCAAGCGCGGCGAGGAACGTGGCGCAACCGGAAAGCCTTTGAAGATTCACTATTCCTCCACTTCCTCGCTTCCGCTCTTAATGGCCTCGATCGCCCGTTCGAGATGAACGCCGCGCGATCCCTTTACCAGCACAACGTCTCCCGGCAGCAAGGTCTGCTTGAGCCACTGGCCGGCGGCTTCGGCGTCGGACAGAAAGAGCGATGCGACTCCACCGCTGCAAGCCGCGGCAGCCAGATGCTCGGCGTTGCCGCCCACGCCGGCGACCAGGTCGAGCCCGGCCTCGGCGGCGGCGCGTCCGCAAGCGGCGTGCAGCGCGCGGCCGTGCTCGCCCAGCTCCAGCATCTCCCCAGCCACGAGGATGCGGCGGCCTGCCGGACGCCCAGCCAAGGTACGGATCATCGCGCGCAACGCCTCGGGGTTGGAGTTGTAGCTGTCATTTAGAATCGTCGCGCCATCGATCTCGATCACCTGGCCGCGCTTGTCGCCGGCGGCCAGCGACGCGAGTGCGGCAACAGCCGCATCCAGATCCACGCCCGCCTCCAGGGCTACCGCAAGCCCGGCCAGGGCATTCGATGCGTTGTGCGCGCCCAGCAGTTTCAGCGTCAAGCCGCCCTCGCGCTCCCCGGCGCGAAAACGCAGATGCAATCCCGCCAGGTCTTCCTTCGCTTCCAGCAGCCGCGGATCGGCGCAAGGGCCGGCCCCAAAGTAAACGGCGCGGCCGGCAAAGTCGCGGCCAAACTGCGAGACATACGGATCGTCGCAGTTGAGGAAGGCCACGCCGCTGGCCGGGAGCGCATCCACGAGCTCGAACTTGGCGCGAGCCACCCCGGCCTGCCCGTCGGCAAAGTTCTCGATATGCGCCGTGCCCACATTGGTCACCACGCCCCAGTCGGGCGAGGAGATGCGCGCCAGGGCTGCAATCTCGCCGGGGTGGTTCATGCCCATCTCCACCACCGCTATCTCGTGCTCCGCTTCCAGACGCAGCAGTTCGAGCGGCAGGCCGAATGCATTGTTCAGATTGCCCTGGGACTTATGAACGTTGAACTGCGCGCGCAAGGCCGCGGCCACGGCTTCCTTGGTGGTGGTCTTGCCCGCCGAACCCGTGATTGCCACCACGCGCCGGCCCCACTGGCGGCGCACATGCGCGGCCAGCGCCTGCAACGCGACCAGCGGGTCTTCGGCGATCAGCAGCGGCACAGCCAGCGCCGCGTCGGGCAAAGTGGCCGCCCGCGCCCGCGACACCACCGCCGCAACCGCGCCGCGCTTCAGCGCCGCTTCAACAAAGTCATGCCCATCATGGCGCTCTCCGCGCACGGCAAAGAACAGCTCACCCGCGCCCACCGTGCGCGAGTCGATCGAGTAGCCGACCACCGCCAGCGCGCCGGCGTTCTGGCCGCTTGCTGGAGCCTCAAGCAACGTGCCCGCTCCGATTGCCGCCTCTGCAAGTGTGAGCTTCATTGCTCCTTACCATATCCCATTTTGGAGCCCAATTCAGCCAGCGCGGAAAGGGCAACCTCGGCATCGTCGAAAGGAATCGTGCGGCCGGCCAGGATCTGTTCCTTCTCGTGGCCCTTGCCGGCCAGCAAGACCACATCCCCGGCCCTGGCTGCCTGGAATGCCGTGCGAATGGCCGTGGCCCGATCCGGCTCAATGGTATAGCGAACGCCGCTGGCCTTCAATCCCGGCTCAATCTCGGCCAGAATCGCCCGCGGCTCCTCGGAGCGCGGATTGTCGCTGGTGGCCACCACGAAGTCGCTGCCGGAGCCCGCCGCCAGGCCCATCTTCGGCCGCTTGGTGCGGTCGCGGTCGCCGCCGCAGCCGAAGAGCGTAATCACGCGACCTCCCGAATGGGCCGCCATCTGCCGCGCCAAGGCAATCAGATTGCGCAGCGCGTCGTCGGTGTGGGCGTAGTCCACAATCACCGTGAAGGGCTGGCCGGCATCGACAGACTGGAAGCGTCCTGGAACCGGCTTGAGGCGCGGGACCGATTCGATGAGGTCAAAAAAAGGCACGCCGCGCGCATGGGCAGCCGTCAGGGCGGCCAGCAGGTTGAGAATGTTCACTTCGCCGGCCAGCCGCGAGTTAACTTTGGCCGAGCCGGCCGGCGTTTCCAGCTCCAGCGTTGCCCCACCGGGGGTGAGCGAATAGCTTGCCGCGCGCCAGCCGCCCTGGCCGATTCCATAGGTGCGCACCTCCGCGCCCGCATTCGTGGCCGCAACGGCCAGACTCTCGCCGCGCGGATCGTGCGCGTTGATCACAGCCACTCGCGGCGCCGGATAGACTGTGCCGTCGAAGAGCAGCCGCTTGGCCGCGAAGTACCTCTCCATCGTCCGGTGATAATCCAAGTGGTCTTGCGTAAGGTTGGTGAATACGGCCACGTCGAAGTTCAACCCGGCCGCCCGTCCCTGATCGAGGGCGTGGCTTGAGACCTCGGTCACCAGCTCCGTGGCTCCGCGGCCCGCGCCCTCGGCCATCAGCTCGAACAAGTCTCTCGACTCGGGCGTGGTGTGCACGCTGGGGCGCACCTCGCCGGCCACGTGGTACTCGATCGTGCCCACCAGCACGGTGGTGCGGGCAGCCGCATTGAGCAGCGCCTCAAGAAGGAACGCCGTGGTGGTTTTGCCATTGGTGCCGGTGATGCCGGTGGCCATGAGCTTTCGTTCGGGATGCCCAAAGAAGGCCGCCGAAGCCTGGGCCAGCGCGCTCCGGCCGTCCTCCACCTCCAGAACCGGCAGGCCGGGTTGAAAGACCAGCAGGTGGTCGAACTTCGGCGCGGAGTCGGTGACGATGCCCAGCGCGCCGGCGGCGATGGCCTTTTCCACATAGCGATTGCCGTCGGTCGAGCCGCCCTTCATGGCGACAAAGACAGAACCGGGTTGAATCCGCCGCGAGTCGTACTCGACGCCGGTTACCGGCTGGGCGGAATCGCCGCCCGCGCCGACGGCGGTCACTTCCTGAGCTAATTCTTTCCAGTTCATCTCGTGGTCGATTGTAGATTGCCGGAGGCGCCATAGCGCTCAAAGAGCTTGTCGGCCGCCAGCTTCGCTCCATCCCAACGCGCCACAACACGGGCAAATGCAGCCGCCCTCCTCTTTGCTTGGTCGTCATCGAGCAGCTTTGCGATCGCCGCCTGGATCGACCGGGAAGGGTTCGCCGATTTCCGGATGCGTATTGCGAAACCGAGCCGTTCGAGACAAGCCAAGTTGGCTACCTGTTCCAGCTGCATGCCCACGCCGACAACAGGCTTGCCCGCCAGTGCGGCCGTCATGACCGTCCCAATACCTCCATGAATCACGGCGAGATCGGCCATTTTGTTGACCTGAAGCGCCGGAACCCAGTCGGTGACGAGAACGTTGGGTGGAATGCGAACCTCCGGGACCAGCCCGAGTAGAAACTTTACCGGAGCGATGACGCGGTAGGGCGCGCCCGCGAAGCTCTCCACAATTCTGGCGACTATCTCGGGGGTGCCGGAACTGCCCATGGCGAGGTAGATGAGCGGCCTGTCTTTCGGTATGAAGTCAAGCTCCGGGGGAAGGTCAAATTCGTCTTGGGGAATGAGCGGGCCGATGAAATAGTGTTCGGGCGGCAGTTTCGTTCCGGAAAACTCCGGGGGTTCCGCAACCAAGGTGATGTCGCCGCGCCAGAATCCGAAGATTGAGCTGTAGCCCTTCACCCCGAAGTGCTTCGCGGCGCGGTTGACGGGATTGAGGAATCCGAATCTGATCCAGAAGTTGATGAACAGCATCAGCGCCCAGTCGGCCCCCGCCTTCAACGGTGCGGGCCGGAGGTGGTCGGTCATGCCCGCGCCATGGCGGAAGAACTCCGGAAGCCAAGTCGACTGGATCACCCAAACGAGCGGAGTGTCAAGGACCCTGCAGGTCACCGGAATTGTGACGTACGACCCGGTCACAACGGCGGCCGGCCGGAGGGCCTTGAGACAAGCGACCTCGCTTTCCACGCGCCTTATCATCTCGGCGTCGGTGAAGGCAGGCGCAAACTCCTCGCCTCTGTCCACTTTGGCAATGTGCTCGATCTTCTCGGCGGTGAGGCGCGGTTCGAGTCTCGTCAGGGCAAAGCCGTGTCTTTCGATCATCTGCTCGAAGTCGCCGCCGTCGGAGATGAAATGGATTTGGAAGGTCTGGCTTGCGTCTGGATGGCGCACGATTCCCTTGGCGATCTCGACCATACGGCTGGTCTCGGCGAGATTGAACGCGCAGGGCGCAAAAAGGAGAACTCGTTTTGCCATTGTCCCGCTCCCGCCAGCATTGTACCGGTTGGGCACCGGACTGATGGGCAACTTTCTCCTTGACATGCAATCAATAGGTTGCATATCATTCGCCAATGGCCGGGGAAGTCGACAAGGTCTTCAAAGCGCTTGCAGCTCCCGAGCGGCGGCTGTTGCTGGACCGCCTGCACGCGGAGAACGGGCAAACCCTGGGCCGGCTTTGCGAAGGCATGAAGATGACGCGCCAGGCGGTGACCAGGCACCTCAAACTGCTGGAAGAGGCGACGCTTGTAGTCCCAATATGGCGGGGCCGCGAGAAGCTGCACTATCTGAATCCGATGCCGATCCACGAGATCGCCGAGCGCTGGATTGGCAAGTACGAGCGGGGACGTTTGCGCGTCCTCGCGGAACTCAAATCGAAGCTGGAGGGAGAAACCGATGGCTGAATCTCAGTTTGTATATGTGACGTATATCCGCACCACGCCGGAGAAGCTGTGGCGCGCGTTGATCGAACCCGAATTCACGCGTCAATTCTGGCACGACACGACACAGAAGTCCGAATGGAAGCCGGGCGCGTCGTGGCAGATCGTGACACCTGACGGGCGTACAGCCGATAGTGGCGAAATTGTGGAGATCGAGCCGAACCGCAAGCTGGTGGTGACCTGGCTCCATCATCTCCATCCCGCGGCGCACGCGGAGGGCTATTCGCGCCTGACTTACACTCTCGAAGAGAAAGGCGATGCCGTCAAGCTCACCGTGCTGCATGAAATGGACAGGAGCGACTCGAAGCTCATCAAGGCAGTTTCGGGCGGATGGCCGATGATCCTCGCTAGCCTGAAGAGTCTGCTTGAAACGGGTGAATCGCTGGAGGCAACGCGCCGCTGGCCGGAAGGGATGTAGACGGACTCTTTTCATCCAGTGCGGCGAAGCATCGTCCGCAGGGCGGGGTCTCAGGATTTCTCCGCGGCCGCGGTTGAAGCCACGTCTGCCCGCTTGCGGTAATCTCAACAGAAGAGCCCGAGGGCCAGCCATCATGCCTAACCCCGCCCCGTTGCACATGATCGACCTTATCCGCAAGAAGCGCGACGGGGGCGCGCTGGACGCAGGCGAAATCGGCTTCCTCGTCTCCGGCGCGGTGGACGGGTCGATTCCGCCGGAACAGCTTTCCGCCTGG
>JBEKPA010000069.1:0-13582 GCA_049521195.1 Occallatibacter sp. | reverse complement strand
CACCAGAATGTTCTCATAGCCGGCGATGGCCTCGCGCGCGCACTGGATGGCGTGGCCGGTGCCAAGTTGTTCGGCTTGCTCGACGAACTGAACGCCGGTGGCGGCCACCGCTGCCTTCACCCGCTCGGCCTGATGGCCGACGACGACGTAGATGTCGGCTGGAGCCACAACCTTGCTTGCCGCGGCAATTACGCAGTCCAGCAGCGGCTTGCCGCCGATCTCATGCAGCACCTTGGGACGGCTCGACTTGAGCCGGGTTCCTTTGCCCGCCGCCATGATGACTACGGCCAGCTTTGCGTTCGATTCCATGCTCCGCTCCCGATGCAGAAACTGTCCTGTCCCATTGTAGTTTCTCCGTCCAAGCCGCGGGCCGGGAGGGAGGCTCGTGGTCTCCCATTTCTCATAATCGAGACATGGGACACCCGCATTTTCTACTCATTCAGGCCAAGGCCACCCGCCCGATACCACTCGGGGGCGGTACAATTCAGACAAATCGGCCCCAACAAAGCGATGCCGGTGAAAGGCTTAAGCGGTGAGCGCTTTCAAATTAGCTGCCATTCTGTTTATCGCCTTGTTCTATGCCCTGTTTCTTGGCAAGAGCATCCTGCTCTTTTGGAAGGATGGGATCAATCCATTTGTCCTGGGAAAAGATAAGGGCAAAGTCAATGCCTTGATCGAGAGATTGTTTCCGGCAGGGCTGCTCTATTGGACCATTGAGGTCTTTGGCGTGTGCCTGGGTCTTCCGGCGCTCTTATGGCCCAAACCGGCATTTTCCACAACCACAGGCAATGCTGCCCTAAAGGCCACGGGCATGATCGTTCTTGCCCTGGGCTTTGCCTTGTTCCTATCCGCCTTGATCTCTTTTGGAAGATCGTGGAGGGTTGGCATCGATAAGAAAACACCTGGGGAATTCGTGACGCGAGGGGTCTTTCAATTCACCAGGAATCCTGTCTTCGTTTTCATCGACCTGCTTTTCATAGGGATATGGATGGTTCTTGGAAACCTCTTCTTCCTGCTGGCGGCATTGATCGCGGCCGCCGTTATGGACTATCAGATTCGGCAGGAAGAGGAGTATCTTTCCGGCCTTTATGGCGAAAGTTATCGGCTGTATAGAGCCAAAGTGAATCGATACGTTGGCGGACGGCTGTGATCGCCGGGCTCCTGTTGAGATTCTTCGATTCCCGGGCCTCAGAAGCGAGACCTGGGCAACCGCGATTTATTTCGGCAAAGTCTTTCTTAGAAAATCGAGTTTCTTTCCTACGATTCCGACCGAAATGGAATCATAGATTGCTCCGAGCTTCTCATTGATGCGGGGATCTTCTGTTTGGCCGTTCACAGTTACGCTAAAGCTGTCTTTGCCCACGGTAGTGACGGTCAAGACATGGAAGTATCGCTGCCCCGTAACCGCTACCTTCGTTCCATCAACGACCTTTGATCCCGTGATGACAGTCCGTTCAATTCGTTGCAAAATGAGCCGCGCCTCAGGGGGCGTTTGTCTGTCCCAAATAAATGTCGTGGGATTGAACGGCGCCCACGGAATCTTGTCCTCCGAAGTCGCCTTCAGCAGGTCGTCAACATAGGCCACCAAAGCTTCGGTTTCATTCTCCGGCATTCTCATCTCCGTGCTTCTATTTTCGCTTCTCCACCGATTGCTGCTCAACAAGTCCCAGGAGGCGGCCAATGTGACCGTTGAGCATCGAAAATTGGTCTTCGACGCCGTAGTAGACGGAATCAGGCGCCACGTTCTCTTTGCTTGGGTCTGCTGGGAGAACTCGATTTAGTGCTTCATGCGCCGTTTCCAGCGCAGCGACTACCGCTTCAATCTGCGAGTGCAAGCCCGAGTCCTTCTCAAATGGGGCCATAACCCTTTGAAGCTTGAACAAGACCTCGCCATAGATTGCTTTTGCTGCATCGAATGTGATTCCGGGCTTGAAACCTTGGAGTTCTTGAGAAATTTCAATTAGCTCGCCGCTCATTGACTGGAGCTTCACGGCCTTGGCCGCCTCCGTTGCCGCAATTGCGGCGCGCTTCGCCTCTACAAACGCTAGAATCGAGAACACCAACCCCGCCAAGCCGATCGGCAGCTCGATCCAAAAACCTCCATGCGTCCAGAAAGGGGCTTCCAAAAGCGCTCGAATTTGCTCAAACGTCTGAGGGTCTGGCGATTGCATTTGCCCTCAAGTATAGCACCGCCCCCGAATCCACCTCGAAAGCAGACCCAAGCGTTCATGGACGGCCTGGAGGTCCGCCGTCGCAAGGTTTGCACATCGCCGGGTGCCCCAGGTCTCGTCCGCCGCGGCGGAGAGACCTGGGAAACCTTGCCCTCAGTCAGGCTTGCTTTTACTGCTTCTGTTCCGCTAGCGGCTGCTTGGGCATGGGAATCGTGATGTCGATGGGCTGCGGCGGGCCCAGCTTCAGCTCCTCCAGGGGCGGCTTGATCTCCGGTCCATTGCCCACCACCAGCACCGCTAACTTGCCGGGGTGGATGTACTTCTTGGCCACGCGATCCAGATCGGCCAGAGTTACCCTTTCGAGAGCGGCTTTGTAAGTCTCCAGATAGTCCGGCGGATAGCCGTAGAACTCCAGCTTCACCCGCTCGGCGAGCACCTTATCTTTGGTGTCGTAGCGAAAGAGGAAGGAGTTGAGGATGTTATCCTTGGCGCGGTCCAGCTCGATCTGGGTAAATGGCTTGGCGTTCAGCCCGTCGATCTCGGCCAGCGCGGCCTTGGTGGCGTCCACGGTGGAGGCGCTCTTGGTGAGCACCACCACGCGGAAGGTGGCCGGATGGTCATAGCCGAAGCTCATGCCGCCGCCGACCGAATAGGCAAGGCCCAGTTCGGTGCGCACCTTTTGGAAGAGACGGCTGGCAAATCCGCCGCCCAGGATCTCGTTCATCACCGCAACCGCAGGAACGTCGGGGTTGTGGCGATCCGTGCCCAGGCCCACGATCTCCACGTTGGACTGATTCACGTCCTCCTTGTCGATAAAGGAGAGGCCGGGCTTGGGTCCCGTAAAGACGTCGTGGCGGGCGGGCGCGGGCGTCACGGGCGGCAGCCCTTCAAAGGCCGCGCGCAGCTTGGCCTCCATGGCCGCGGGGTCGAAGTCGCCGCTGACGCTCACGATCAGCTTGCCGCCAATGGTGCGGTCGTGCCAGGCCTTCAGATCGTCCACGGTGACCGCGCCGATGGTGGCCAGTTCGGGCTGGCGGGTATAAGGGCTGTTGGCTCCGTAGACCAGCTTCTTCGCTTCGCGGCCGGCGATCTCTCCTTCATCGTCGTTGCGCCGGACAATGCCCGTGGCTGCCTGTTGCTGGGCCAGTTCCAGCTTTTCAGGATTGAACTTGGGGTGCAGCAGCAGGTCCAGAGCCAGTGAAAAGACCTGGTCCGAGTCGCCCTTGAGCGAGTCCCAGGAAACGGCGGTGGAGTCTACGTCGCCTCCCGTCTCGATGTGCGCGGCCTTGGCCTCGAGCAGATCGTCCAGGGCGTCGCCGTCCATCTTGGCTGTGCCGCTGGTCCGCCACGCATCACCATAGAGGCCCACCAGACCCGTCTTGGCCGGATCTTCCTCGCGCGAACCGCCCGGAATCAGCACCGATCCGGAGACGAAGGGCAGCTCATGATCTTCCTGGAGGAAGAGGACGATGCCGTTCTTGAGCTCGATGCGCTTGGGCTGCTGGGGCTTGAAGTCGTGCAGCTTGGGGATGGGAATTTGCTCCCAGGGCTTGGATTGCTGGGCGCTGAGGAAACTCGGCGAAAGAGTGGCCGCAAAGACGGCGAAAACCAAAGTGATTTTGGAGAAACTCATCACGAGCTGGCTTTTCATTTTGCGCCTCCGTCCTTCGGCGCTGGCGCCGATTGCTGCGCAGCCGCCGGCTCTGTCTCAATCCATGCCTCGGTGCGGTTGCTGTCAACAAACACCTTGTTGGCCACGCGGCGAATGTCGGCCTTGGTCACCTTGTCTACCCGGTCAAGTTGCAGGAAAAGCTCGCGCCAGTCGCCGTAGCGGGTTTGGTACTCGGCCAGATTGTTGGCCAGCCCTTGATTGTCGGCCAGGCCGCGCAGCAGGTCGGCGCGGGTGCGGGTCTTGTACATGGCCAGCTCGTCGTCGGTCACGTCGGCGGCCTTCAGCTTGTCGATCTCTTTGTGAATCGGATCCCGCATCTCCGCCGATGTATGGCCAGGCAGGGGAACCGCATAGAAGACGAAAAGGCTCGGATACTTGTCGCCGGGATAGGGGCTCACGCCCCCGGCTTCGGCGGCAATCTGCTGGTCGCGAACAAGACTGCGGTACATGCGGGAAACACGCCCGTTGGAGAGAACGTCGCTGATGGCGTCGTAGACCGCATCGTCGGGGTCGCGGTAGTCGGGCCGGTGGTAGCCCTCGAGGTAGATGGGCTGCGTGGCCTCGCGAATCGCCACCGTCTTCTCGGCAAACTGCTTGGGCTCGACGGTGGTCATCTCCTCCGGCTTGGGTCCGGCGGGAATGCGGCTGAAGTACCGCTCCAGCATGGGCAGCGCCACGGATGCCTTGACGTCGCCCACGACGGCCACCACAATGTTTGAGCCGACGTAGTATTTTTTGTGGAAGTCCATGGCTTCGGTGGCGTTGATCTGGCTCACCTCGCTGGGCCAGCCGATGGCGCTGCGGCCATAGTTGTGGGCCACGTAAGCGGTGGCCAGAAACTGCTCGAAGAGACGGCCCTCGGGGTTGGAGTCGGTGCGCATGCGCCGCTCTTCGATCACCACGTCGCGCTCCTTGTAGAACTCGCGGGGCACGGTATCGGCCAGGCGGCTGCTCTCCAGCCACGCCCACAACTCCAGCCGGTTCTCCGGCATCGACCAGAAGAACATCGTCTCGTCCATTCCCGTTTGGGCGTTCAGGCCCTCGGCCCCATTGCGCTCGGCCACGTCGGTGAACTGGTTGGGGATCACGTACTTGTGCGCCTCTGCCTGGGCCACCACGAAGGCCTTCTTCAGTTCGGCCAACTTTTGCGGATCGCGGCCCACGGCCTTCAGGTACTCGGTCTCGTAGGCATCGTTGGCTGCCTCCACCTTGGCCAGAGCAACCTTCTCGGCGGCGTAGTCGGTGGTCCCGATCTCGCTCGTCCCTTTGAAGGCCAGGTGCTCGAACATGTGCGCCAGACCGCTCTCGCCCGAGGGATCGTTTACGTCGCCGGCGTCGACAAAGGTCGAATAGCTGAAGACCGGCGCCTCCGGCCGCTCGCAGACGATCAGGGTAAGCCCGTTGGGCAGCACCTTGGTGGTGATCCGCTGCTCGAATCTCTTCAAATCCTGGGCTTTCGCGCCCGCCGCGGCCATCGCTACAGCCAGCAGCGCCAAAGCTAAAAACCGGGAAAGAATTCTGCCTTGCATCCGACCTCCTTGTTCGAGAAACGCGCGACGGCGCTCTCGCACTCTTCCAAGCTAGTGCCCTTGGCCGGAAGGGGTCAAACCGGGGGTGCGGCGCTGGGGTTGCCGGTCAGTCTCCGATGGGTTCGCACGTCGCCGGCGATCGGCGCGGATCGTCAATGCAAGGGGCGTCAGCCAATTCTTGATACCATGGAGACTCTATGCAGCAGAACAACAGAGATCGGGAGCTCCCCACCCCACGAACAAATACGAGCCTTGGGGGGCGTCGGCGCCTCACGCCGCTCTGGCGCGCAGTGATCGAGGTTGCGTTTATCGTCTTTCTGTTTTATTCCAACCTGTTGATGGGAGAGTTTACGGCTTCCAATGGGCGCGGGAAAAGCCTGGCGTTCGCCCTCCACGATATTTTTTCCGTTACGAATTTCGCCATCGCCATGATCTCGGCGCTGATCGGGTACGGGGTGTTTGAACATCTTCGCAAGAAGCTCTAGCACTCCCGGTCTGGCTTGTCCATTCGCTTTCCTTGACCCCGGCCCTTGCTGCTTCGTATGCTTCAATGGTTTCCGCGTGGCGGATGGAATCCCCCCTCAACCCACGCAGGGAGAGCCCAGATGAGCACGACTTCCCCGGCCGCAACTCCTGCTGCAACTCAGGCTTTTGGCTCTGCCTCCCAGCCGTCTCCCGCAGTTGCTCTACCGTTTCTTATTCGCCGCGCGGCGGTACTGGGCGCGGGAACCATGGGTTCGCGCATCGCCGCTCACCTGGCCAACGCCGGAATCCCAACGCTTCTGCTGGATATGGTTCCCGCCGGCGAGGGAAGCCGGAACCGCCTTGCCGTCGCCGCGCTCGATGCCTTAACCAAGGCCAAGCCAGCTGCGTTCTATGAGCCAACGCTGGCCGCGTTGATCGCCCTTGGCAACTTCGAGGACGACCTGCCCAAGCTGGCCCAGTGCGACTGGGTGGTGGAGGCCGTGGCCGAGAACCTGGCCGTCAAGACGGCCCTGCTGGCGCGCGTTGTGCCTCATCTTGCGCCCCATGCCGTGCTCACCACCAATACCTCCGGTCTGCCGGTGGCGCGGATCGCGGCGGGATTGGCCGCGCGCCGGGAGCGCTTCTTCGGGACGCACTTCTTCAATCCGCCGCGCTATATGCAACTGCTGGAGGTGATTCCCACCGCCGAGAGCGATGCGGCCGTGGTGGCCGCCTTTGCCGCCTTTGCCGATCGCGCCCTGGGGAAGCAGGTGGTCTTCGCCAACGACACGCCCAACTTCATCGCCAACCGAATCGGCATCGCCGTGATGTTTACCGCGGCAGCCCTGATGCTGGAGCAGGGGCTGACCATCGAAGAGGTGGACGCGCTGACCGGCCAGGCTATCGGCTGGCCCCGCACCGGCACCTTCCGGCTGGCGGACCTGGTGGGAATCGACATTCTGGCCCATGTGGCCGCGAACTTCCCCCAAGGCGTAACGCAGGGCGGCTTTTCCGCCATCCTGGAAGAGATTGTGAAGCGTGGCTGGCTCGGCGACAAGGCCGGCCAGGGTTTCTACAAGAAGATTCGGGGAGCGGATGGGAAGGACGAGCGGCTGGTGCTTGACCTGGCGGCGTTCGAGTACCGCCCCGCCGCCAAGCCGGCACTGCCCGCGCTGGAGATGGCCAGGAACGCCGCCACGCTGCCGGAGCGGCTGCGGCTTCTGCTTGCCAACGACCCGGCCAAAGACAAGGCGGCGGCTTTTCTGTGGCCGTTTCTGGCCTCGCTGTGGAACTTTGCCGCTGACCGCATCGGGGAAGTGGCCGGCGACGCGGCCTCCATCGACCGCGCCATGCGCGCCGGCTTCAACTGGGAGCTGGGGCCCTTCGAGATGGCGGATGCGGCCGGCGTGGCCTCGACCGTCGCCCGCATGAAGGCGCTGGGCCTGCCGGTGAGCGAGCGCATCGAGGCGCTGCTGGCGGCGGGGCAGCCAAGCTGGTATGCGCGCGAGGACCCAGGCGGCGTCCAGGTCTGTTTCCAGCCGGAGAAGGGCAAGCTGGAGCCGGTTGCCGCCATTCCCGGCCACGCCCGGATTGCGGATTTCCGGCGGGCAGGCGGGCCTTTGCGAGGAATCGTCCGCGCCAACCCCGGCGCTTCTTTGATCGATCTGGGCGACGACATCGGCTGCATCGAGCTGCACTCGCTCAAGAACGCCATCGGCGGCGACGTGATGGCGCTGATCTCCGCGGTGCTCCATCCTTCCTCCGACGCGGTGCGCGACTTTGCCGCCTTTGTGATTTCAAGCGACCGCGAGAACTTCAGCGTGGGCGCAAATCTGATGCAACTGCTGCTGGCCGCGCAGGAAGGCGAGTGGGAGGAGCTGGCCGCTGTGATTCACGGCTTCCAGCAGATGACCGCGGCCATCAAGTTCTGCCCGCGCCCGGTCCTCGCCGCGCCGTTTGGCCTCACGCTGGGCGGGGGCGCGGAGATTTGCTTGCACGCCGCTCGCCGCCAGGCTCACGCCGAGACTTATATCGGCCTGGTCGAGGCTGGGGTGGGCCTGATTCCAGCCGGAGGCGGGACCAAGGAGATGCTGTTGCGGGCGCTGGATCAGGCCGTTGCGCTGGCCCCGCCCGATCCGCGCGACCCGCCGTCGCGCTTTGCCCAATCGGCGGAGATGGCTACCGCGCTCCGGCGGACCTTTGAGACCATCGCTCTGGCCAAGGTTTCCACGTCGGCCGCCGAGGCCCGGACGCTGGGCTTGCTGGGGGCGGCGGACCGCATCACCATGAACCGCGAGCGGCTGCTTCTGGACGCCAAGGCGCAGGTTGCGGCTCTGGCCTCCGTTGGCTACTCGCCGCCCCAGCAGCGCACGCAGATTTCCGCGCCTGGCACGGCGGCGCTGGCTACGCTAGAGACCGGCATCTTTCTGATGGGCGAGGCCGGCTACGCCTCGGAGCACGATCGAAAGGTGGCCCGCTGGGCTGCCTACGTGCTCGCGGGCGGACGCGTGACCGCAGGTTCCTTGGTCAGCGAGCAATACTTGCTGGACCTGGAGCGGGAGGCGTTTCTCTCCCTTGCGGGCGAGCGCAAGACCCAGGAGCGGATCGCCTTTACGCTGAAGACCGGCAAGCCGCTGCGGAATTGAATTGACATACGTACGTATGTATAAGAGAATTGATTTGTAGAGGTGTAGAAAACCATGTATGTTGATCCGCAAACCGTGATTTCTCCGAAAAACAAGGTTGACAGGAACTCCCTAGAAGTGATTTTCGATACAGGTCCTGTCGATCACAGTTGGTCCGTGGCAAAACTACGCTATGATGGCAGACCGAGGATCGGAATACGCTGGAATGGGGATGAGAAGGAGAGCAAGATGGGAGTGCCCACTGCGACCGCTCATCCGGTGTGGTTCATCTTGCCGGATGATATTGCCGGCGCGGTTTGTGACCTGGTTGAAGGGCTAAAGCGGAAAGAAGAAGCAGCGCTGCTTGAGGGCTACCGTCAGTTGGCTGCCGATCTTGAACAAGAAGTAGAAGCCGAGGAGTGGACGGAAGGATTGATCGGCGATGCCTATTGAACGTGGCGATGTTTACTGGGTCAGCTTTGACCCGAGTCTGGGCGGTGAGATTCAGAAGACACGTCCTGCGATTGTCTTATCGAACAATGCCGCTAACCTCGTCATGAACCGCATTCAGGTCGTCCCAATCACATCAAAGACGAATCGTGTATACCCAGGCGAGGCGCTTATAGAAATTAGAGGAGAAATTCGCAAGGCGATTGGATCTCAGTTGACGACTGCCAGCAAGCAGCGTCTTGGCGCTAAACTCGGGGTTCTTAGCTCAGCAGATATAACACGAGTGGAGGCTGCAATTGCGGTTCAACTTGGACTGAATCTGAAGTAGGCGGCATGAAGAACTCGTGGAAAATCGTGCTGGTGGGAGCCATTGGTGTCAGCTTCATGGCACTGCCTGCCGATGGCCAGCAAGGAAACTCCCCCTCCGCGCAACTCACCGAGTCCGGCCACATCCTCGTCGCCGGCCACCCGACCCCTTACCTCATTCGCCACTTGCCGGTCAGCTCCTTTCCCGAGCTTCCCGCCGGAGTTCAAGCCCTGCTCAACCGGCGAGGCTGCATGATTCCACAAACCTACGAGGCTCACCATCCAGAGAATGTGGTTCATGCCAGCCTGGAGCAGGCCGGTTCCTCCGATTGGGCCGTCCTCTGCTCGGCCCAGGGGACGGTCTCGCTGCTAGTCTTCTTTTCGAGCGCCCCAGCCCATCCCGCAGTGCTGGCCTCCGCGCCCGAGACCCAGCGCCTGCAAAGCCACGACCCGACCGGCATTCTGGGCTTCAACTGGGGCATCGATCCCGCATCGCCGGCTCAGGTCCGAGAAGCTCAATCCGGTATGAAGCCGCGTCCCTTGCGGCTGGACCACGACGCGCTCGCCGATTCGGTCGTCGAGCACCGCACCGTCTACCATTTTTATTCCCGGAGCGCATGGACGCTGGTTGGAATGCCGGAATAGCCTTATGCTTGTCAGCAGTTCGCACTCCGGCGTGTCCAGAGCCGGTATAAGTTGGGAGCAAGATGTCTCAAGCCTCTGTAAGACGCAGAACTCCGCTGATCGCCTGGTTTCTTGGATTCGGCATCCTCAATTCACTGGCCCTTGCTTTGTTTTCCGTTCTTCATCCCGAATCGTCCGTCCCTTTTTGCCTGATGCCCACGCTGATCCTTTACGGTGGGAATCCCTCTTACACGCCACATGGTTTCGACCTCGTCCTCTGCTTCCTGATTCTCTACGGCGTGCCATTTATTATCTATGGACTACTCGGAGTAATCCTCGGATTGATCGTGCGGCTCACCATGAGTTTCCGATCACCCGACTAACCCCACATGGAGTTCTCTAATGCCAGAGGCCGTCATCGTCAGCGCCGTTCGCACTCCCGTTGGCCGCGCCCCCAAGGGCGCTCTCTCCACCACCCGTCCTGACGATCTGGCCGCAACTGCGTTGGGCGGAGCTTTGGACAAGATTCCCGAGTTGGATAGCGCCGAGATCGACGACGTGATCCTGGGCTGTGCTCAGCCGGAGGGCGAGCAGGGCTGGGATATCGCCCGCTGGGCCGCGCTGCGCGCCGGTCTGCCGGTCGAGGTTCCCGGCGTCACCGTCAATCGCCTCTGCTCCTCGGGCCTGGAGGCCATTGCGCTGGCCGATCTGCGTATCCGCTCCGGCGGAGACCGGGTGGTGGTGGCGGGCGGGGCCGAATCGATGAGCCTGCTCCCCATGGGCGGCCTCAAGCCCAGCCCCAATCCGTGGATGGCCGAGCACTATCCCGCGTCTCTATTGACTATGGGTCTGACCGCCGAACGGGTCGCCCGCCGCTACGGCGTCACGCGCGAGGATCAGGACGCCTTCGCCCTGGCAAGTCACCGCAAGGCCCTGGCCGCGCAGGCCGCCGGACGCTTCAACGAAGAGCTGATCCCGGTGACGGTTGCGACTGCCGTTCCGGGCGCGAAGGCCGGCAAGCCTTTGGTGACGAAGACGATCTTTGCCGCCGACGAAGGCCCGCGCGCGGATACCTCGGCCGAAGCGCTGGCCAAACTCAAGCCGGCTTTCCACGCGCAGGGGACGGTCACCGCCGGCAACTCCTCGCAGACCTCGGACGGCGCGGCCGCGGCTGTTCTGATGGAAGCCGGCCGGGCAAGGGAACTGGGAATTCGCCCGCTGGCTCGCTTGGTGGCCTACGCCGCTACCGGCTGCCTGCCCGAGGAGATGGGCATCGGCCCCATCGCCGCCATTCCCAAGGCCCTCCGCCGCGCCGGCCTCAGGTTGGACGAGATCGGCCTGATCGAATTCAACGAAGCCTTTGCCGCGCAGGCGCTGGCCGTGATCCGCGTGCTGGGCTTGGACATGGAGCGCATCAACGTCAACGGCGGCGCCATCGCCCTCGGCCATCCGCTGGGCTGCACGGGCGCTAAACTCACCGCGACACTACTCCAAGAGATGAAACGCCGGAAGGCGCGCTACGGGATGGTCACTATGTGCGTGGGCGGTGGCATGGGCGCGGCGGGAATCTTCGAGCTGCTTTAGAGCGGAACCATGGTTACCGTGTCCTGTTGAATCGTGTGGAGGGTCGCCGCTCCCTGGTGGTCGCGTCGACTTGAGCGCTGTGATTTCGGAATACATCCACTCTGGTTCCGCTATAGCCGCCTGAGCTTTCGCGACCAGCCCGGACGCCTGTCGAAAGCTTGCATAGATTTTGCGCGGCAGAAAGAGGAAAACGCCGGTAGTTTGCGGTAGAGTTATGCAAGGCGCTCCCCCGGACAAATCGTGCGCGGATTCTTCCCGCGTTGAGTCTCCGCATAGCCCGCGCGGCGAATTGACCGGCTTTGCGCCTATCATCCCCCATCTGCAAGAGGTTCACCATGCGCTCAATTTCAAGAAGTTTGACCACCGTTGCCTTGTCCCTCGGACTCTTCCTTGGGCTGTACCTACCCGCTCAGGTGACCGCGGCCGGCAAACTTAAGCCAACGGAGAATTCCGGCAACACAATTCCCATGCAAGCTACAAGTACGGTTGGCTCCTGCGTGACTGTGGAGGCCGTTCTGATCCCTCGGGATCCCGCGGCCAAGCTCTTCGGCGGGTGGGTCGCGGATAACTATGCGGTGATCAAGACCACGATCTCCAACCATTGCCCGGACCAGCAGTTCATCCTGCACGACATCTACTTCGACTATAGCCAGTGGTCGCTAAGCGGGGTGTATCCGGAGCTGCCTACAGCCGCTCCGTGTCCCTCCGAGGCGCAAGCGGTCGCATCTCCAGCCCCAGCGCCGGGACCAGGGGATTCCCCGCAAAAGCCGGCAACCGGTTGCCTTGCCCCAGCGCAGGAGTACACGCAAGACTCGCAGCCTGGCCAGGTGGCTACCGTCGGCGCTTTGGATGTTCAGAACCAGTTGACCGAGGCCTCCGTCTTCTCGCGTCGCAATCTGATCGTGAATGGGCTGGTCCTGGTCGGCACCGTGGCCGGGGGATACGCGTTTGTCGGCTCGACAGCGGCGGCGCAGGGAATCGGCGCCTACAACAGCGCATTCATCCCCGGGTTGCAGAAGTTCTGGCCCGACCGCCGGGTTGACCAGGAAAAGAACTTGTTGTCGTTCGGCTACCGGACGGATCAATCCACCGCGATCGCCAAGGACGACCACGGCTCCTACCACGCATTCTTTCCGCTCGCGGCCTTTTTGGTGCCGGAGCTGAAATCGCTCTTTCTAAGCGATCCAGCGGCCTTCCTCAATCCCGCCGAGGTGTTGTTTGATATCAGCGGAAGGCACACCGACAGCGGCGAGAAATCGGAAAAATCCTTGAAGGGCGAGAAATCGGAGAAATCCTTGAAGGGCAAGAAGGGGAGCGAGGAGAGCCTGCGCGACTTCCTGCTCGACCTTGTGCAAGTGGCGAATGCGAAGGATCCGGCGAATCCGCTGCCGCCGGTCGGCGAAAAGGAAAGAAGGGCCTTTTCGATGAAGCTGCTGCTTGAACTGGCCGCGCCCTGCAATCTCGTGGAGAACAGCCCCGATGTGCAAAAGGCCTCGGGGAAGGTTTGGGAAGACCCCGGAATAGGATGTCCTTACGATCCAAACAAGTCAGAAGAACTGGTTACAATCAAGCGCATTCTGGCGGAGAAGTTCCTGTTCCAGCACGCCAGCCTCAACGCGGTGAAGATTGTCGCCAGAGGAGTGATGACGGTCAATGTCGAGTCCATTCCGCCAACCATCGACACTGTAACCTTTGACAACGAGAAGGACGGCGCCAGCCTTTGGACCGTGCCATCTGCCGCCCCCAAGCCTGCCGCCACCGATCCTCCCGCCGCCACGGATCCTGCGGCCGCTGCCGATCCTCCCGCAGCCGCCGGTAAGACCCAGAAGGGGGCCGCAAAAGCGGCGCAAAGTTCCGCTTCATCCACTCCCGCTCCAACCACTCCTTCTACTGCCGCTGCTGCTCCCGCCCCGTCGGGCGCGGCTGCGAAGGAACTGACCGGCGTAATCGCGGGCAAGTACCTGACCGATGGAACGCCGGCCATCACCGCGATCACCGTGCCGGGGGTGGACGGCGCAAAACTGACCGATTACATCGTGGATAAGTCGCTGCAGGCCGTCAGCGCCAAGGCGACGGATACCAGCATGCCCTTCAAACTGCAACTGGCGAAGACCCTGCCCTCGGGATCGACGCTCACCTTCCAGGTGTCGCATCGCA
>JBEKPA010000068.1:0-13770 GCA_049521195.1 Occallatibacter sp. | reverse complement strand
GCCGCCGCATTCGAGCTTGGCGCCATCGTCTACCGCCTGCTGGACCGCCTCGCCGACCAGTTCGCGCTGGCGCTTGCTCACCAGGGGCCCCATCTCGGTGGCGGGGTCGAGCGGATCGCCGACGACGGTAAGCCGCATGGCCGCGGCGATCTTGACGGTGAACTTCTCCGCGACCGACTCGTGGACGTAGACGCGCTCGGCGCAGTTGCAGACCTGGCCGGTGTTGATGATGCGCGAGGCGCAGATGGCGCGGACGGCAAGGTCGATGTCGGCGTCGGCGGCGACGATGGCCGGAGCCTTTCCGCCCAGCTCCAGCGAGACCTTGGTGACGTTGGCGGCGGCGGCGCGCATGACGGCGATACCGCCCTCGACGCTGCCGGTGAGCGAGACCGTGCCGACCCTGGGGTGGGCGGCCAGGGCGTTGCCGATAAGCGCGCCGGGGCCGGAGACGAGGTTGAAGACGCCCTTGGGCAGCGACGATTGAGCGACAAGGCGGGCAAACTCGAAGGCGTTGTTTGGGGTCTCGCTGCTGGGCTTGATGACGATGGTGTTGCCGGTGACCAGCGCGGGCGCCATCTTGCGCACGATGAGAAAAAATGGGAAGTTCCAGGGCAGGATGCCGGCGACGACGCCGATGGGCGCCTTGTAGAGAAGAATGTTCTCGCCGGGTCGGTCGCTCTGGATGATTTCGCCTTCGTAGCGGCGGGCAAACTCGGCCATGTAGTCGAGGTAGTCGGCGGAGAAATCGACCTCGACCTGGGCGAGCGAGAGTATTTTGCCTTGCTCGGCGGTGATGACGCGGGCCAGGGATTCGCGGTTGGCGCGGATGGCCGCGGCAATCTCGCGCAGGTGAGCGGCGCGGCGGATGGCGGGCAGCGCGGCCCAGGGCTTCTGCGCCTTTTCGGCGGCCAGCACGGCGCGGTCCACGTCGTCAACCGTGCCGCTGGGGAACTCGGAGATCACCTCTTCGGTTGCCGGGTTGACCACTTCGAGCGTCTTTGCCGAGGCGGCGAACTCGCCGTCGATCAGCATCTCATAGCGTTTCAGGACGGGCTGGGTTGTGCTCATGGAATCTCCCTTCGTGAGGGGCTCTTCGGGCCCGTGCGCGGGGCCGCAGCAATGATAGTTCTTTTGGCGTCAGGTTGTGAATCGCATCGTTAATCGTGCGCGCACGCAAAACGGCCCGGAATCGGCAAGATTCCGGGCCGTTCGCTGACTTGCCGGCTCGCTGACTTGCTTTACGCGGTCTTCGCCGCGGCCAGGGCTGCCTTGGCCTGCTCCACAAGATTGGTGAAGCCGGCGGCGTCCTTGACGGCGATGTCGGCCAGAATCTTGCGGTCCAGCTCGATGCCGGCCTTCTTCAGCCCGCTGATGAACTGCGAGTAGCTGATCTGGTTGAGCTTGGCGGCGGCCGAGATGCGCACGATCCACAGCGAGCGGAACTGCCGCTTCTTCTGCTTGCGGCCGGTGTAGGCGAACTTGAGGCCGCGCTCGACGGCCTCCTGCGCTGCCTGGTAGAGCTTGGATTTGGTCAGGAAATAACCGCTTGCTCGCTCGAGAATCTTCTTGCGGCGGTCACTCCGCTTGGTGCTGCGTTTTACGCGGGGCATTGGGTCTTCTCCATTTTGCGTTCTGTTATGCGGCTGGAGGCAGGAGGCCCATGCCGGTCAGGGCTGGGCGGTAAACCTCTTCACTCGCAGTTGCAAGCCTGAATCTCTCGTTCCCTGGGATCAGCTACCCCAAAAAGGCTGCCGTCCGCAGGACCCGGGGGCCGCGCAACGCGTTGGCTGCGGCCCTGAAGCGCCGTCTCCCGGTTAGGGAGAGGGCGCAGCGATCAGGCGTAAGGTATCATGCGCGCTACCTTCGCGTAGTCGCCGTCTGAAACCAGCACAGTCCGGCCCAGCTTGCGCTTCACCTTTGGCGACTTCGACGTGAGGATGTGACGCGTCTTCGTCTGGCCCCGCTTGATCTTGCCGGTGCCAGTTTTGCTGAAGCGCTTCTTCGCGCCCGTATGGGTCTTCAACTTGGGCATTGTTTTCTCGTTGTTCCGATTCTCCGGCAGAGCCGATCGCCTTGCCGCATGGCCCGGAAGACAGGGACTTCCCTGCCCTCTTGAGGCTTCAACCAGTATAGCGCAGCTCTCGGCTCCGCGCCACGCCGACTTCCGGAGCGCCGGCATCCGCAACGGACGGTCCCCATGCGATGGTCCTGCTGGACTCGGCGATGCTCTACCCTTCCAGCATCAGCAGCTTCGCCGGATCGAGCTTGACCTCCCAGGGCTGGGGCTGCTCACTCAGCGCGCGCCACAGCTCCTTGGGCACGTCGGCTTGCAGGTGGGCCAGTTCGCCCGGCCTCGGCAGGGTATGGAGGCGCAGATAGAGCGTCATCTCATGCGGAGCCTCGCTGGTGCTCACCAGCCAGCACGGAAAAGTATTCGGGTCCTTCGAGGCGCGTTGGAAAACGATCTGATGCGAACGAATCCCCACATGGGTCAGCGCATGGGGAACCGGCTCGGCCGTTTGCAGCTCGCAGTTCCAGGCGCCCACGGCAACGCGATTCGCGCCCACGCGCCATGCATCGGCGATGTTCTTGCAGCCGGTCAATTGAGCCGCGGCGACGTTTTGCGGGCGCTCGAAGAGCTGGTGCTTGGGCCCGCTGGCGACCACCCGGCCGCTGTCCAAAACCAGCAGATCGGTGCAGAACCGGAATGCCTCCTCCATATCGTGGGATACAAAGATCACCGCGCCCTTGTAACCGGCCAGGGTCTCGCGAAGCTGCTCTTCCATCCGCCGGCGCAGATGCGGATCGAGCGCCGCGAAGGGCTCGTCGAAGAGCAGCGCCCTGGGCTCAGTGGCCATGCAGCGCGCAATGGCCACCCGCTGCCGCTGCCCGCCTGAAATCTCTTTCGGGTAGCGGCCGGCCAACTCCACAATGTGCATCGACTCCAGTTGCTTCGCGACGCGCTCTTGCCGCTCCTCCTCCTCCAGCGCGCTCAACCCGAAGCCGATATTCTCGGCCACCGTCATATGGGGAAACAGGGCATAATCCTGAAAGACGACGCCAATTCTCCGCCGCGCGGCGGAGATGTTCCGCCCGGCTGCGCTGTCGTACAGCACGCGGCCGTTCAGCACTATGCGCCCGCTATCCGGCGCGACGATCCCGGCGATCATGCGCAGCGTCATGGACTTTCCCGCTCCGGACGCGCCCAGCAGCCCAACCGCGCCTTGGCCGGTTTCAAAGGCCACCTGGAGGCTGAAGTTCTTGAGCGCCTTCTCCACGTCAATCTCGATGGTTGCGCAGGGCGCCGACTCCTCGACCTGCCGCGAACGAGCCGGGGGCTCCTCGAGGACCGCGCCGGAGTGCGGCGCGCCAGGAGCCTCGGCGGGCGTCCGCAGCGGCCTTCCTGCCCCGATCTGCCAGTTCAGCAGCCGTATGATCCCCACGGAAAGCGCAACGATCAGGCTCACCCAGAGGAGGGCAACGAGCATATGGCCGTCCTCGACCGCGGAGAATATGGCCAACGGCATGGTCTGCGTGCGGCCGGGTATGTTGCCGGCCAGCATGAGCGTCGCCCCGAACTCCCCCAGCGAGCGCGCAAAGGCCAGAACCGTGCCAGCAAGGACGCCCGGCGCGGCGAGCGGCAAAAGCACTTTGCGAAAGACCCTCCCCTCCGAGGCTCCCAGCGTGCGCGCCGCATCCAGTAGCGTGGGATTGACCTGGTCAAACGCGCCCAGAGTGGTGCGATACATCAGCGGGAAGGCCACGGCGGTTGCCGCAATCACCGTCGCCGGCCAGGAGAAGACGATGGTGATGCCGATCTCCTGGAGGGCGTGGCCGATGAAGCTGTGCCGCCCGAAAATCACCAGCAGAAAGAAGCCGACCACGGTAGGCGGAAGAACCAGCGGCAGCGTCAGAATGCCGTCGATCCAGGCACGGAAGCTGCCCCGCAGGCCGAACATCTGTCTTGCCGCCAGCAGCCCCAGAAAGAACGTGGCAATGGTGGCCGCGCAGGTGGTGGCCAGCGAGATGAACAGCGGCGATAGATCGAAGGGCGGCATCAAGGTGCACCTATTGTAAACCCGTGCTTCACAAAGATGGCTTGGGCCGCGGGGCTGCCAAGATACTCGACGAATTTCCGCGCCGCCTCTTCGCCGCGGCATCCCTTGACCACCGCCCCTGGATAAACGATGGGGTCGTGCGCCGATTCGGGCGCCGCGGCCACTACGCGAACCTTCCCCGAAGCCTGGGCGTCAGTCGAATACACCAGCCCCGCATCGGCGTTGCCGGTCTCCACGAAGGTGAGCACCTGGCGCACATCGCTTCCAAAGACGAACTTTGCTTTTAGCTTGTCCAGCAGATGAAGCGCCCCCAGGGTCTGCCGCGCATATTCGCCCGCCGGAACGCTGGCCGGGTCGCCGAGCGCGATCGACCGGATCGAGGGGTCCGCGAGTCCCTGAAAGTCCCGCAGGCTGGAATCGGGCGGCGCAATCAGGACCAGCGTGTTGCGGAGCAGATTGCGGCGCGTGCCGTCAGCGATCAGTCCCTTGCTTTCCAGATCGTCCATCGGCTTGGCGGCGGCGGATAGAAACACATCCACGGGCGCGCCCTGGTCGATCTGCGCGGCAAGGGTTCCAGAGGAAGCGAAGTTATTGACGAAATCGATATTCGAGTGACCTTGCCTGTAGGCGGCCTCGGCCTCCAAGAGCGCATCCCTTAGGCTGGCCGCGGCTGAGACCATCAGCGTGACTCGAGTCTGCGCGTAACCTGGCCCGAACAGGCCCGCAAGCAGAACCAGAGCCGCAAACCAGCGACTGCGCGAGCCATGCGCGCTCCAATGTTGCGGCAATCCCATTCCGATTCTCCTTCCAAACGGCGCCCAGCCTGCCGCGTACCGTGATCGATCGCGGCTTCCGGCATCAACGGTAGCACAATCTTGAGGAATGCACCGGGCTGGCCCTGTTCACTCGGCCTCCGTCTTCGGCCAGGCAACCCATTCATCGAGCGCCTGGAGCGATGCGAATGGAGTAAGCTACTCCCATGGCAAACGCGCGTTCAGGGTCGATCCATCTGTTTCGCCTCGCCGGTGTCGATGTATTCCTGCATTGGTCCTGGTTTGTGGTGGCGGCAATTGAATTGCAGACCCGGCAAGGCCGGTACTCCTCCCTCACCTGGAGCGCGTTGGAGTATCTGGCGCTGTTCCTGATTGTGCTGACGCATGAGTTCGGCCACTCCCTGGCCTGCCGGCAGGTGGGCGGAACGGCCAACCGGATTGTGCTATGGCCCCTGGGCGGAGTGGCGTTCGTGAAGCCGCCGCAGCGGCCGGGCGCAACGCTCTGGAGCATCGCGGCGGGTCCCCTGGTGAACGTGGCGCTGCTTCCTGTTTTTTACGCGGCGCTCGTGATGAGCCGGTCGATGGGGTGGGCTGAGACCATGCCCGATGCCTACCACTTGGTGCGGGCGATCCTGTGGATCAACCTGTCTCTGCTGGTCTTCAATATGCTGCCCATCTATCCCCTGGATGGCGGCCAGATTCTTCGCTCTCTGCTGTGGTTTGTGCTGGGGCGCGCGCGCAGCCTGATGGTGGCCACGATTCTTGGCTTTATCGGCGTCGTCGGATTCTTTGGCTTGGCCGTGTTTTCGCATTCGGTTTGGATAGGCGCGATCGCCGTCTTCATGCTGCTGAATTGCTGGGGCGGTCTGCAGCACGCTCGGGGGCTTTTGCGTCTGGCCAAGTTGCCGCGGAGGCCGGGCTTTGCCTGCCCAAGTTGCAGGACAGCGCCGCCAATGGGCGCCTACTGGACGTGCGGGAAGTGCGGGCAGCCCTTCGACACATTTGCGACCCGGGGCGTTTGTCCGCACTGCGCGGCCCAGTATCTCCAGACCATGTGCCTGGACTGCCAGGAACAGCGTCCAATCAACGACTGGATTGTCGACCCCTATGCGGGCATGGGCGTGGTGAGCGCCAGCTTTCCGGCAAGATAGCTGTCGCTCAGGGCTGCGGTTTGGCGTCCGGCGGCAGCGGCTCCGGCGTGGCGGCGGTTTTGAAGTTGACGACGTGATAGACGGCGGGATCGGCGCCCACATTCTTCAGTCCGTGAAGCTGATTCGACCCGTTGAAGATCACCGAGCCGGGGCCGACCCGCTTCCACTGGCCGTTCGACAGAACCTCCACGGTTCCCTGCTGAATGATAACCAGTTCCTCGTTCGGATGGCGATGCGGTGGGTGCGGGGACTGCCCTGGGTTGAGCGTGGTTACATGCACCTCCAGGTTTTCCAGCGTTGCCGTGCGCGCGCTGAAGAAGGAACGCACGGAACCGACGGCGGTAGGTGTGGCGGGAATGGCATTCCAGTCGAATACGGCGGAGCCCATGACGGGCTTCTGGTCTGCCAAGGCGAATGCTCCGGCGGTGGCAGCGGCGGCGACCATGGCTACGAACAAATCTCTGCGGGTGATCATCTCTTCCCTTCTCTGCCGGGAAACGGCTTGCGGCGCGGCCCCAGGGGCTGACGCCCAGGCAGACTGTGGCTCCCGACGCTGGTACTTATAGTTGAATCGCGCTTGCTTGGCAAGCCCGGGCTGGTACGTTTGGGCCGGCAGGATTTCGATTTCTTGGGGGTCGATCCGGGCAACCGCGTGCGGCTTGACTGTGGATCTTACCGCTCGGCCGAAAAAGAAAACGGGTGGCCGCCACGAGATGGGCAACCACCCGACTGTCAGACCTCGAAGGACCAGTTCAGGAGACAAATTGATGACGCATACACAGAGTATCGGCAGGCGTTATGCGTGTCTTGAGCTATTCGATGGAGGATTCAGCCCATCGATAGGTGGAGACTGGCGTCGGCCTTTGTGAGGTACTCTGGTTCCACGCCGGCAAGCGAAGGCCGCCTTCCGCAAGCCTTGGCCGCCAGAATTCTGATGCGCTGGCGTGCATCGCTTGCGGCTTTCCAATTACTGTGGAGGTGCGCGGCTTTTGCGCAGGTTGGAGTCTGTTTGAAGGAATTTCCACCCGCTCCCGTGGCTCATCATCTTGCCAACTCGAAGGGTTTTGCCGACGAGGCCGCCCGGCGCTCGCCCCTCCGGCTTGGGTTCAACGCCTTGTTCGCCGCATTGCTGCTGGGGTGGGCGCTTACCGGCCTTGCGCTGGAGCCTTCGACGCCGCTGGCCAACTACGGCCGGCAGACCTGGGTGATGGAGAACGGCCTGCCGCAGAACACGGTGCAGGCGCTGCTCCAGACCCGGGATGGATTTGTGTGGCTGGGCACCGAGGTGGGGTTGGTCCGCTTCGACGGCAACGGGTTTCAACTCTTCGACCGCAACTCGACGCCCGCGCTTCCAGGCAACGACGTGCGCTGCCTGCTGGAGACCAAGGACGGGGCGCTGTGGATTGGAACCAGCGAGGGGCTGGCGCGATGGATGGATGGAAGCCTCACTGCATTCACGACCAAGGACGGGCTGCCGGGAGGGGCTGTTCATTCGATAGCCGAGACGTCGGGAGGTGTGGTGTGGGTTTGGACGGATCAAGGGTTGGCGGGGCTAGTGGGTGACCAATTCTTGCCGGAGTCAAAGGAAATGCCGAAAGGCACGATCACCTCCATTGTGGCGGGCACCAAGGACGATCTTTGGGTTGGAACTACTGAGGACACGGCTGTTTCCATCAAGGGACAAGGGTGGAAGCCGGGCATTCCATGTACCTATGGTCCGTGCCTGGTGGGACACGGCCTTGGCGGCCAGGTAAACCTGGCTACAGTCGGTGTTGTTTGGGATCCGATTCTCTCTGGAGGCGCAATGGTCGCGTCGGGGCCGGACGTTCCTCGAGGCATCCTGCAGTTTATGGAGCCATTTGGCCGTCAGGGGGTGGCGGTCGCGAGCAAGAGCGACCTCTCGCTGATTGAATTCGGGGGAGGGTCCGCAAAGAAGTTGGCTGTTGGCCACGAGCTTCCCGGCAGCCGCATTCAGGTGGTCCTTGCCGATCGCGAGGGCAGCCTGTGGATCGGCACCAACGGAGGGCTGGCGCGGTGGGTTGATGGCAAGCTTGAACGCCTTCCCGTCACCGATCCGCTGGCGTCGGCATCTGTGCTGGCGCTGATGGAAGACCGCGAAGGAAATCTTTGGGTGGGGACCGAGACCGGCGGGCTGCACATTCTGCGCGATCAGCGGTTCAGGACGATGGGCGCGCGCGAGGGACTGAGTTCGGACGCGACGACGACCGTGGTTGAAGATGCGGCGGGGACGCTGTGGGTGGGAACCAACGGAGCCGGGCTCGACGCGGTGGGCAAGAGCGGCGGCGTCAAGAGCTACACGGTGAAGGACGGCCTTTTGAGCGACGTGATTCTGTCGCTGGCCGCCGCGCCTAACGGCGACCTGTGGGTGGGCACGCCCGACGGGCTCAACCGCATTCGCTCGGGCGCAGTTGCTTCGTTTACCTCCGCCGACGGGCTGCCCGACGACTTCATCCGCTCCCTGCTGGCGGACGCCGATGGGTCGCTGTGGATCGGCACCAGGCGCGGGCTTACCCATTGGACTGGCGAGTTGGGCGGGGCGCATTCCGGCGGGCAGATGCAGACCTTTACCCAGTCGAGCGGGCTGGGCAGCGATCTGGTTGGCTCCATGGTTCGCGACGCGAGCGGCGACCTGTGGGTGGCCACCCTGGCCGGCCTCTCGCGGCTACATGGCGGCAAAATCCTGAACTACACGACCGCCGACGGACTCTCCAGCAACGTGATTACGGCGCTACTCTCCCGGCCGGATGGGACGCTGCTGATCGGCACGCAGGACCATGGCTGGAACCTGTGGGATGGGCAAAGATTCACGGCGGCGCCGGGCAATGGATTGGGGCAGACGACCATCCACGCCATTCTGGACGACGGAATCGGCCATCTATGGTTCGCCACCGGCAATGGGATTGCTCGCTGCGACTGCGCCGGCATCGGCGGCAAGATGAGCGAGATGAGCGAGAATATGGGCAAGCTCGGCACGGCCTCCGGTTGCTCGCATTGGATGGAGTTTGGCGCCGCCGATGGGCTGCGCAGCCGGGAGACGGCCACCAACAGCCACCCTTCTGCCTGGCGCTCCCGCGATGGGCGCCTCTGGTTCGCCACCCCCAAGGGGCTGGTGGAGGTGGACCCGGCGCACTTCCCGGTGAATGCGGTTCCGCCGCCGGTCGTGATCGAGCGCTTTGCCGTGGACGACGTAGCATTGGCATTGCATGCGGCAGATTCTCGGTTGAGAGTCGAGGCCGGACACGTGCACTTCGAGTTCGACTATGCCGGACTGAGCTTTACCGCGCCGCAGAAGGTGCGCTACCGCTACATGCTGGAGGGCTTCGACCGGGACTGGATCGATGCTGGGACGCGGCGCACCGCTTACTACACGACAATTCCGCCGGGGAAGTATACCTTCCGCGCGCAGGCGGCCAACAACGATGGGCTTTGGAACTCCGAGGGCGCGGCCCTCACCTTCGAACTGCGGCCGCACTTCTACCAGACGGCGTGGTTCTATGCGCTGATGGTTGCGCTGGCGGTGGGGATGGTGGTGGTGCTGCTGCGGCTGCGGCTGCGGCGGGCAGAGGGCGAGTTCCGCGCCGTGCTGGGCGAGCGCAGCCGCATTGCGCGGGAGATTCACGACACCCTGGCGCAGGGCTACGTGGGCATCAGCGTGCAGTTGGAGGTGCTGGCCGAACTGCTCCGCCACCATAAGCACGACGACGCGGCCAGACGCCTGGACCAGACCCGCGGCTACGTGCGCGAGGGGCTGGCCGACGCGCGGCAGTCGATCTGGGCGCTGCGCTCGCAGGACTCCGGCGAGACCACTCTGCCGGTCAGGCTGCGGCGCATGGCCGAGGCCGAAGGGGGTGGCGGACTGGAGTCGCGCTTCAGCATCTTTGGCGCCTATCGCCCGCTTCCGGCGGACACGGAGCGCGAGATTCTGCGCGTGGCCCAGGAAGCCATCCATAATGTGAAGAAGCACGCCGGGGCCAAGCATTTGTTTGTCCAGTTGGAGTACGGGCCGGGCGAGATTGCCCTCGAGGTTCGGGACGACGGACAGGGCTTTGCAGCCGGCGAGCCGCCAGCGCCGGGGCATTACGGGCTGACCGGGATGCGGGAGCGCGCGGCGGCCATTGGCGGGACCCTTGAGGTGACCAGCGATCCCGGTGGAGGAACGACGGTGAGGCTGGAAGCGCCGGCAGTGGGGGAGACAGGAAGTGGTTAGGGTTCGTGGTTTCCCACCCTAGCCACAAAAACAAAGACGTGGCGAGTGTGGGGCACCCAGCAAGACCAAAGTTCGCGGTTTCCCACCCTTCCGCAAAGGACGCGGAAGGATGGGGCACCCAGTTTTGTGGGAGACGCAAGGGGAGACGAAGGAGCAACAGTGGCCAAGGAATCGATTCGCGTTTTGGTTGTGGAGGATCACCATGTGGTGCGCCAGGGACTGGTTGCGCTGCTCAACGTGGCGGAGGGCCTGGAGGTGGTGGGCGAAGCGGCGGACGGCGTCGAGGCCATCGCGCAGTTCCGCAAGCACCAGCCGGATATAATCCTGATGGATCTGCGCCTGCCGCGCCTGAGCGGAGTGGACGCGATCCAGCGCATCCGCATGGAGTCGCCGCAGGCGCGGGTTGTGGTGCTCACCACCTACGACGGCGACGAGGACATCTATCGCGCATTGCAGGCCGGCGCGCGCGCTTACCTCTTGAAGGGCATGACCTCGGAGGAGCTGATTGCGACCATTCGGGCGGTTCATGCGGGCAAGTCGCACATACCGGCGGCGATCGCCGAGAAGCTGGCCGAGCGCATGGGCACCGAGGAGCTGACGCCGCGCGAGTTCGACGTGCTGGAACAGATTGTGCATGGCAAGAGCAACAAGGAGATCGCTGCCGAGCTGCAGATCACCGAGGCCACGGTGAAGACTCACATCAACAGCTTGCTGGGCAAGCTGGGCGTGACCGACCGGACGCAGGCTGCCACGGCGGCCATCCAGCGCGGCCTGGTCCCGCTCGAATCCCTGAGAAAGCCAAAATGAGGAGTGCCTGATGAACAAGGAAAGCAAAGACATGAGCAGCCGTGAGCAAGCGACCGGGGAACCCGCTTCCTTGCTCATCGACCAGCGGATCAGCGAGTTGGGGGGATGGCGCGGGGAGACCCTGGCCCGCATGCGGGCGCTGATCCTGGAAGCCGACCCCGGGATCACCGAGGAGTGGAAGTGGCGCACTCCGGTCTGGTCGCACCATGGGATTGTCTGCACCGGGGAGTCATACACCAAGGTCGTGAAGCTCACGTTCGCCCGCGGTGCCGCCGTCCCAGACCCATCGCGCCTCTTCAATTCCAGCTTGCAAGGCAACACCCGAAGGGCGATCGACATCCACGAAGGGGAGAAGGTCGACGCGGGCGCGTTCAAGGCGCTCGTGAAGGCCGCGGTGGCCCGGAATAACCCGCCGGCGAAGGAACGGTAGACCCTCATGAAGATGAAAACGATGAAGCGCGCGATTCTATGCGGAGTTGTTCTATTGCTGCTGTCTGCGGCGATGCAGGCGCAGAAGACGGCCTGGCGGCAGGCTACCGATGCGGAGCTGGCCTCGCTGCTGCCGGCGCGCGCGCCGGTGGAGAAGGAACACATCGAAACCGAGATGCGCACCGCCTCGGGCATTGTGAACGGGCGCGGGCACTTCATTGCCGGAGTGGTGCTGCTCACGGCCGGCTACTCGGCGGACGGCAAGTATTCGCACTACCTGGTTGTGCAGACGCCCATCCGCATTGGCGGCATCGCGCTCAAGCCAGGGGAGTATGTGTTTGGATGGGATGTGGCGCATGCGGGCGACACGCTGAGCGTGCATTTCTACAAGGCCGCCACGGGGACTCTGGTGGTGACGACGGACGCGCATCGCATCGCCGGTTCCAGCCGCGTGGAGAGTTTGCACATCTGGCCGCCGGGAGATAAGGCGCTGATCCAGATTGGGCGGTTCGGCATTCCGTACGAGCTGGGAGACGATTAGGGATTAGGGGTCAGGGGTTAGGGACGGGCGCGGGGTTGCGGGTTGGTGGCTGTGTTGGCGCGATTCCAGGTCTCATCCGCCAGGGCGGAAGAGATCCGGGGTACTCCGTACTTCAAGCTGTGATCGAGGTGTGTCACCCGCCCAACTCCGCCCGCAGAGGGCTGAACTCCGCGTCTGCCCGACGCTTACCTGCGGCTTGTCGCCGGCGCCCTCAGCGTTCCCGCTTCGACCCCGTCACCTTCGTTACCCCCTCGCATTAGAACAGCTTGCTAAGGATACGTTTTGCGGGGGCAAGGTCCGTGTGATATAGTTCGTCCCAAAAAGGAGAAACATGAAAATCGGTAATCCTACTACCCGCAGTGCGTCTTTTTGCCGTTCGCTGGCTCTTTGTGTTATCGGCACTCTTCTGTTTTTCGGAACCCAAGTGGCCTGTTCGCAGTCAAGTCTTGAGAGTGACGTGGACAATGCTCGCGTCATTGAAATGACTCATAAGGGCCTCGGGGATGACGTGATTATCGCGCGAATAAAGGCGAGTGCTACGAAGTTTGACCTTTCAGACGACGATCTAGCTGCCCTAAAAAAGGCCGGAGTATCCGATTCCGTTGTGGCGGCCATGATTCAGTCAACGCATTTGACGATTCCTAAGGTGACGATTGACGGGAACCCCGTCGAAGTTCGCACAATTGGCGAGCAGAAGGTCGGCGGGCGGCTCGGGCACGTTGCTACCATGGGGATCAAGTCCGTCAAGAACAAGGCATATTTGCAAGGGCAGCACGCTTCGTTAATTGCCTCCCGGAAACCTGTGATCGATATTGAACTACCAGCTAATGACAATCTCGACAACTACATCATTGTCGAGATGGACGACAAAGGTGACCGGAGAGAAATCGAAATGGGCTCCATTGGCGGGACCGTAGGGGAAAAGGTTGGCATTCGAGCCGACAGAATTGTCCGCACTTCTGCAACTCCACTCGGAGGTCGCCGATTCAGGGTTGCACCGGTAGCGGAATTGAAGAAGGGCGAGTACATCTTGTACTCAGTTGGATCCGCCGATTTCCCTCATGGCGTTTATGGGCAGGGCTTTGATTTTACGGTTCAGTGATTGGCGGGCATGAGAACAATGCGAGCCGGTTCTACAACCTGTTTTGGACTAGTTGCGTTAGGATCCCTTATCGCCCTTACGCCGGTATACGTCTGGTCTCAGGCTAACGAAGATGAGAAAGCGGATACGGTTCTCTTGACTGACGGGACACCAATCCATCTGGTTCTGATGGACGACCTGCAAGGGAAGGCACTACTGGTCAAGCAGACGGTTCACTTCAAGGTGCGCCAGGACCTGGTCGCTGGCTCCAAGATCATTGTGAGAACAGGCGCCGAGGCAATCGGCCACATTGAATCAATATCAAAGAGCGGTCTCTTGGGAAAATCAGGAAGGCTTGTCCTGCAGTTCGACTATGTGGAAACTGTGTCGGGTGCAAAGATTCTATTGCGCGGCGGAGCAGGGGTAAGCGGAGGAAAGGGAGGTGCGCTCACCTGGGAATCGGCTCTCTGGTACGGTCCAAACGCAAGCTTGCCTGTGGGAACGATAATCAATGCCTATGTCAACCAAGATCAACGGATACCAGCCCCTTAGGAACTTAGTTGGGCGAGTCTTGTTATCCATCCACACGTCGTCACGAGGCGGGTCGCCCACATCCAGCCAGTAAGAAATCAGGGTTCGTCCCCCTGTACCCTTGAAACAATCTGCTGGATGGTGAGGAGAATTCAACCGCAGAGCCTGTGA
>JBEKPA010000067.1:0-14057 GCA_049521195.1 Occallatibacter sp. | reverse complement strand
AGGGCCTGCAAGGCGATTCCTTCCTCATCGGCCGCCACAACACGATGGCCACCGCCAAGCACTTTGCGGTGCACGGGCAGCCAGAGGGCGGCACCAACACGGCACCGGGCAACTTCTCCGAGCGGATCATCCGCGAGAATTTCTTCGTTCCCTTCCAGGCCGCGGTTCAGGAAGCGCGCGCGGGCAGCGTAATGGCTTCGTACAACGAGATCGACGGTGTGCCTTCGCATATGAATCGCTGGCTGCTCGACCGCGTACTCCGCCAGGAATGGGGCTTCAACGGCTACATCACCTCTGACGATAACGGTATCCAGATGATGGCGCAAACACATCATGTGGCTTATAACACCTCGGACGCGGCCCGCCTGGCGCTGGCGGCCGGCGTGGACTACGACCTTTCCGACGGCTCTGCCTATCGCTCGCTGATCGACCAGGTGAATCGGGGCATAGTGCCGATGAGCGCTGTGGACAAGGCCGTTGCGAGGGTGCTGGCTGCCAAATTCCGGCTGGGACTTTTTGAGAACCCGTACGTTGACCCCGACTATGCCGAGCGCGTGACCAACGGAGAGGAACACCGCAAGCTAGCGCTGGAGGCGGCGCGCAAAGCCATCGTGCTGCTGAAGAACGAGAAGGATCTGCTGCCGCTGGACCTGTCGAAGCTGAAGACGATTGCCGTGATCGGACCCAACGCCGCCGACCTGCACCTGGGCGGCTACAGCCGCGATCCCGGCCGGGGAGTCAGCATCCTCGATGGCATCCGCGCACGCGTGGGGAACAAGGCCACCGTACTCTACGCTGAAGGCTGCAAGATAACGAACGCGCCTCCAGGCTATCTGGGGTCGGACGCGAACAACGTGCAACTCATCGATCCCACGACGCAGACGGCGTCGATCCAGGCGGCAGTAGAGATGGCGCGCAAGGCCGATGTGGCCATCCTGGTGGTGGGAGAAAACGAAAGCACCAACCGCGAAGCATACGCCGAGGAGCATCGCGGCGATCGGGATTCGCTGGACCTGTTGGGCGCGCAGAACGACCTGGTGAAAGCGGTAGTGGAGACGGGAACGCCGACGGTGGTCCTGCTGCTGAATGGGCGGCCGCTGTCCATCAACTACATAGCCGAGAAGGTTCCGGCCATTCTTGAAGGCTGGTATCTTGGCCAGGAAGGCGGAACGGGCGCGGCTGAGGTTATCTTCGGCGATGTGAACCCCGGCGGAAAACTGCCCATCACCTTTCCGCACAATGTTGGCGCCCTGCCCGACTATTACAATCACAAGCCTTCAGCCAACAGAAGCTATGAGTTCAGCACCCGCCAGCCGCTATATGCATTCGGCTACGGACTGAGTTATACCACCTTCCATTTCGATAACCTGCGCGTGGAACCTGCGCAGATTCTGTCGGGCGGAACGGCCAAGGTGACCGTGGATGTTACCAATACCGGCAAGCGCGACGGAGACGAGGTGGCGCAGCTCTATGTGCATCCGAAGGTCTCTTCGGTAACCCAGCCGGTGATGCAGTTGAGGGGATTCCAGCGCATTACGCTCAAGCCGGGAGAGAAGAAGACCGTCGAGTTCGCCATCGCGCCGGAGACGCTGTCGATCCTCAACGTCGATATGCAGCGCGTGGTCGAGCCTGGGGTATTCGAATTGATGGTTGGTCCCAGCTCCGATAAAACCAGCACCGTTAAGCTCATAGTGACTGGGACACATGGCGAAACCGGCCGTCCCGCGCTACCATCGCCGCCCGTTGGCTCGGAGTCCGGGATGGTGAGCAACTTCGACGATGGGAAGGTGGGAGCCAACTACGGATCGTGGATGGCCGCCTCGGACTCGATGAACGGCGGAAAATCCACCTCCGCGATGCAGGTTGTCGAGCCCGGAGCCGATAACACCAAGGGAGCGTTGCAGGTAAGCGGTGAGGTCATTGCTGGCTCGCAGCCTTTCGCATACGCGGGAGCGATCTACTGGCCCGGAAAGTCGCCCATGCAGCCGGTAAACCTCTCCGGTAAGAAGAGCATCAGCTTCTGGGCCAAGGGCGATGGCAAGGCCTACACCCTGATCGTGCTCACCGAAAGCCGCTCCGGCAATGGCGGCGAGATGCCTGCCATGACCATCTTCGCCGCCGGTCCGGAGTGGAAGCAATACACATTCCCGTTCTCGACCTTCGACACCGACGGCAGTGACCTGGGCGGCCTGGGCTTTGTTCACGCTATGGAGCCCGGCAAGTTTCAATTCGAGGTCGATCAGCTGGAGATCAAATAAGATCTCCAGCTTGATGGGTGACGAGGGGAAGTTTTTTGCTTCCAGCTAAGCTGTGAGAGGGCCGGTGTGTGCAATCCCATATCTTATTCCGGATGTTGGGTGCACAGACAAATGCCCTATCGCGCATAATGCTCTATGTGGCATAATCAGTCTATGAGCTGGTCAGTCGACTTCCATCCGAAGTTCAAGGCTGAGTACGAAGAGCTGTCAGAGGATGTTCAGAACGAGCTCGTGGCGTCTCTCGTGCCGTTGCGGAAGTATGGACCAGCTTTGGGACGGCCGGATGTCGACACGCTGAACGATTCGCACTACGCCAACATGAAGGAACTTCGCTTCCGGGCCGATGGAGGCGTCTGGCGGGTGGCTTTCGCCTTCGATCCCCGGCGCAATGGGATTTTGCTCGTCGCAGGAGACAAATCGGGGGTGAGCGAAGCGAAGTTCTACAAGCGGCTGATTGACAAGGCCGATAAACGGTACAGGGAACACCTCGAAAACCTTAAGTCGAAGGAGTAGCTGCGATGTACAGACCCATTCCAGTTGAAGAAGTGATTGCGGCGATGCCGAAGAAGAGACAAGAGGCCATTGCCAAGAGGGGCGCTGAGTTGGTGGCCAAGGTGGAGCGGCGCATGACTCTTGCCGCTCTGCGCAAGGAGCGCAAGATAAGCCAGGCGACGGTCGCCGAGGCGCTGGGAATCGGCCAGATGCAGATTTCGCGGCTGGAGAAGCGCAAGGACCCGCGCCTGTCCACGATGGCGCGCACGGTGGCCGCGATGGGCGGGCATCTGACGATGATTGCGACCTTCCCGGATCAGGAGCCGGTTGTGCTGATTCCCTCCGCTCTCACTGAGAAGACTGCAAGCCGCACGAAAAGGGCTTGACGCGGGGATTTGCTTTCCCACGCCTCAAAAGCGAGATGTTGGGCAACTGGCTCGGAAATATCTCTTTTCGCTATGACATTGCGAACTGCGAGGTCGTGCTGCTATATTTCGGGCTTCAAAGTGAGGATGCGTGTTAACCGCACTCCCAGGCCTCAAACCGAGGCCTGGGACACCCGGCAGTCTTTCATATGTAGCGAGCGTTGTGGATTTTGCGCCTTCTTTACTGCTTGGACCTGTAACTATGTCGGCATGTGGCATGAGGTCATGGTAAATGAGTTTTTTGGTCGTTACCGCGTTGACAGCACTTTTCCTTCTTGGAGTGGAATGGATATTTCATCTCAGCAAGCGCGGTCGTACAGTTTTGGCTTTGATCTATCTAACATGGACTTTATTGGATGCATTTCTGTCCGCACGCGAGAATTCAGATCATTTATTTGGGGCCTTTGCTTTCAGTTTTCTTGATTCGGTTTTGCCCTTGGTCTTATGGCAATGGACTTCGTCGTGGATTAGGAAATCATTAGAGCGCCACCACATACATAAGTTGAAGCCCTCGCAGGAAGACTCCCATAGCCAGTCCATATCTATGAATACTGAGCTGAGAACCCAAGTGGAAGGGCATACTCTAGAGCACGAACCGGCTCCGATGCATAGCGTGCATCAAAGTTTATCGAGCGGCGTGGTGACTATCTCGGCTGATGCTGCCAAACGGCTTTTTCCGGAATATGTGAAGGATCCTACGGGAGCTGACCGAGATGTGGCCGTAGCGGCCAGAATGGTAAGCAATGGAGCATTAGACAAAGAACTGGCATATGCGCCAGAACCGGGGAGGGATATTGTCCTGATCTGCGCGGGCTCACCTGGAAGCGGAAAAACAACCACGCTTTCCCCACGGAGTGACCCGGCAGTAGGACTCAAGATTGAGGAGACGCTAGACGAATTGGAGGAGGCCCGCTCGTTGATCCAGCGCGTACTAGATTCCGGCCGCAAGCCTGTAATTCTTTGGGTTTACGTCGATGCCCCCGGGAAAACCGTGCAGCGGATGTTCCGACGAGCAATGAAGATTGGGCGTACCGACCAAATAGAATACATGGCAAGGGCATACGCGAATGTTCCCAAAGTACTGTCTGCACTTTCGAGGGAGTTTGGCGGTCGCCTAAAGGTTCATGTTGCTGACAACTCTGGATTGCGCGGTGAAATGCAATTCATTGAAGATTCGAGCCGAATATGGAGCGAAATGGAGGATGCCATCGCGACCAGAGTGGGCTTGTCGCAGGTAGACGAGACCAACAGAATGTTTCGGGAGAATCCGGATTTTGAGGTGGAGTACTAGAACAGAAGAACAGTAATATCCGACATGACAATCTTCCGTGCGTTCAGGTGTCGCTTTTGCGACCCAGGAATCTAGCGAATGGCATGGGATTCTCTCAGAAGGTCATTGTTGTGAGGTTGCATTCCTTTAGGGGCTAAATCCCGGTTCATTTTGCTTCGTTTGCGGCTCGACTGAGTTCGTGCCGTGACACGAAGCTGGTCGTCTGTAAACGGCCAATGAAAACAAGCTCTTGTACACTGGAGTGTTCCCAGTTTTTCTGTGCAGCCCAGCAGGAGGCCCCATGGCATCGATCATTCTTCCAGCAGTTCCGTCGGAGTCGCGGCCGGGGCGGTTTGGCGTGTATGGCGGGCGGTATGTGCCGGAGACGCTGATGGCGGCCCTCGTGGAGCTGGAGCGCGAGTACGGCCTGGCCAAGGCGGACGCGGCGTTTCAGGCGGAGCTGGCCGATCTGCTCAAGAACTTTGCCGGGCGGCCCACGCCGCTCTACCTGTGCAAGCGGCTGACCGAGCAACTGGGCGGGGCGAAGATCTACCTGAAGCGCGAAGACCTGCTGCACACCGGGGCGCACAAGATCAACAACGCGCTGGGCCAGGGGTTGCTGGCCAGGCGGATGGGCAAGAAACGCGTGATTGCCGAGACCGGCGCGGGCCAGCACGGCGTGGCTACGGCGACGGTGTGCGCGCTGCTGGGCCTGGAGTGCGTGGTCTACATGGGCGATGTGGACATGGCGCGCCAGGAGCTGAACGTGCTGCGTATGCGCCTGCTTGGCGCTGAGGTGCGCGGGGTCTCGTCGGGGTCGAAGACGCTGAAGGACGCCATCAGCGAGGCCATGCGCGATTGGGTAATCAACGTCCGGACGACCTATTATCTTCTGGGCAGCGCGCTGGGCGCGCATCCTTATCCCACCATGGTGCGCGACTTTCAGCGCTGCATCGGCCGCGAGATCAAAGAACAAATCCTGGAAAAGGAAGGAAGGCTGCCGACAGCGGTGGTCGCCTGCGTGGGCGGGGGGTCGAATGCGATCGGCGCGTTCTATGAGTTCCTAGCCGACCGGCAGGTGAGACTGATCGGCGTGGAGGCGGGCGGAGGTGGCACGGAGCTGGGCCAGCACGCGGCGCGCTTCAGCGGCGGGTCGCCGGGAGTTTTGCAGGGCACGTATTCTTACGTTCTGCAGGATGAGAACGGGCAGATCGCGCTGACGCATTCGGTGTCGGCGGGGCTCGACTATGCTTCGATCGGTCCGGAGCACGCGGCGCTGCACGACTCGGGACGCGCGGAGTACGTCTCGCAGGACGATGCGGCGGCGCTCGATGCAACGGTGAAATTGGCGCGGACGGAGGGGATTGTGCCGGCTCTTGAAAGCGCGCACGCGGTGGCCGAGGCGCTGCGCCTTGCTCCCACCCTAACGGCCCGTGACATACTGGTGGTGAACCTCTCCGGACGCGGCGACAAGGATATGGGCATTTTGGCGCGGGAGCTGAAGCTCTAGGGTGTTCGATGTATCCCACCCTAGCCGCAAGAACAAAAACGCGGCGAGGGTGGGGCACCCATCGAGTTAGCAAGTTAGCGGATTCTTCAATGGCGATACGATTCGATCACATACCGGGATTGGTCGTTTATCTGACGTCCGGAGACCCAAGCCTCGATGCCACGCGCGCCATTGCGCTGGCGGCCATCGACGCGGGCGCGGACGTGATCGAACTGGGCGTGCCGTTCAGCGATCCGCTGGCCGACGGGCCGGTGATTCAGAGAGCGATGGAACGGGCAGTGGCGCGGGGAACGCGGCTCAAGGACGTGCTGGCGCTCGCCGGCGAGATTCGCGTAGCGCGGCCAGCGGTGGGCCTGGTGATCTTCAGCTATCTGAATCCGATTCTGCGCTACGGGCTGCGCCGGTTTGCCGACGCCGCGGCGGCGGCCGGAGTGGATGGCGTGCTGGCCACCGACCTGATCGTCGAAGAGGCGGGGGAGTTTTTGGCGGAGATGGAGCGCGTGGGGCTGGCGCCGATCTTTCTGGCCGCGCCCACCAGTCCAGACGAACGGCTGGAGGCCATCGCCACACACTCCAAAGGTTTCGTTTACGCCATCTCGCGAGTGGGCATTACCGGCGCGCAGCAGAGCTTGAGCCACGACGCGGCGGCGCTGGTAGAGCGCATACGGCGATGGACCCGGCTGCCGGTAGCCGTGGGGTTCGGCATCTCGACCAGCGAACACGTCGCCCAGGTGGCCGGGTTCGCGGATGCGGCGGTGATCGGCAGCGCGATTGTGGAGCTGATTGAACGATCGGCTCACGGGACCGGGGCCCCCGCGGACACGTCTTCGTCCGTGGGGTGGGAAGCGGCGCCCGGCGCAGTGGCTCGATTTATCAAGGGCCTGCGCCTGCGTGAGGCGGCGCTGGCCCGATGACACGAACCCCGCGGGCGATCCGCCAAAACGGACGCCGCTTGGATGGATTCAACTCTTGCTCCTTGGCACATGGGGAGCGCCGGGTTCTGAGAAGGGATGCCGGCCTCCACAAGCAGGAGCGGCACACGAGGATGGAATGACGCTGGAAGAATTGCGGGATCATATCGATGTTCTGGACCGGCAGTTGGTGGAGTTGCTCAGTGAACGGGCACGCGCCGCGCAGCAGATCGGTCACTTGAAGGTCGCCACTTCGCTGCCGGTGTACGAGCCGGCGCGCGAAAAGGTGATCTACGCCAACGTGCGCGCGGCCAACAAGGGACCGCTGCCGGACATTGAACTGACGCATATCTACGAGCGCATCATCGACGTGATGCGAGCCCTGCAAAGGGACGAGTTGGCATCGGAGAGGAACGCCCTGGACCGCCGCAGCGGTCCGCAGGGCCACGGCACTGGCGCAAAAGCGGAACCCGACGCGCCCGAGACAGGGAACAAGCAATGATAGTAGCCATGCAGGAGAGGGCCACCGAAGAGCAGATCGATGCGGTCATCGATGCGCTGGTGGAAACCGGGGTCAATGTTCATCGAACGACAGGCGCGACCCAGACCATTCTGGCCGGCGTGGGCGATACCGCCGGCGTTGACCTGAGGAAGTTTGAACTGCTGAATGGCGTGCTCTACGTGCACAGAATCACGGCGCCTTACAAGCTGGCGGGGCGCGCATTCCGTCCGCAGGGCACGGTGGTGGAGTTCGCCAACGGCGCCAAGATCGGCGGCGAGCACGTGGCCGTCATCGCCGGTCCGTGCGCCATTGAGAACCGCGATCAGATCTTCAAGATCGCCGCTTGCGTCAGGGCAGCGGGCGGCGGCTTTCTGCGCGGAGGCGCCTTCAAGCCGCGCAGTTCGCCCTACGCCTTTCAGGGACTGGGGATTCCGGGACTGCAACTGATGCGCGAGGCCGCCGAGGCCAACGGCCTGCTCACAGTGAGCGAAGTAATGGAGATTTCGCAGATCGAAGCCATGCTGCCTTACACCGACTGCTTCCAGGTGGGGGCGCGCAACATGCAGAACTTCAACCTGCTGCGCGAGCTGGGCCAGGCGCGCAAGCCGGTGCTGCTCAAGCGTGGCATCGCGGCCACCATCGAGGAGCTGCTGCTGTCCAGCGAGTACATTCTGTCAGGCGGCAATTACGACGTGATCCTGTGCGAGCGCGGCATCCGCACCTATGAGACCTCGACGCGCAACACCATGGACATTGCGGCGATTCCGGTGGTGCACAAGCTGTCGCACCTGCCCATCGTAGCCGACCCCTCGCACGGCACGGGCCGCCGCGACATGGTTCCCGCGCTGGCCAAGGCCGCGGTGGCCGCGGGCGCCGACGCGCTGCTCATCGAGATTCACCCCAATGCCGACAAGGCTGTCTCCGACGCGGCGCAGACCCTGTATCTGGATCAGTTCGAGGAACTGGTCGGCGATCTGAGGGTGATTGCCGCGGCGGTGGGAAGAACGCTGTAAGTACCCGCACGGTATGCGGCAAAGTGTGAAGAGGCTTGGTTGAATTGGGAGCGAGATTGTTCGTCGTCGGCTGACATTCGCGCCGAGGCGTTGGTTCTCAGCGGCTTGTGTTCTACATCTGCGGAACCTGAATGGTGGGTGTCCTAATGTCTTCAGGAGCGAAGATGAAAACGATCGGCCTAATCGGCGGCATGAGCTGGGAGTCAACGATTCAATATTATCGGATCATCAATGAGACAGTCAGGGATCGGCTTGGTGGACTGCATTCCGCCAAGCTGGTCCTTTTTAGCGTCGACTTTCACGAAATGGAACGCCTTCAGAGCACTGGCGATTGGGCCGAGGCAGGGCGGGTGCTTGCTCAAGCCGGTCGTTCTCTCGAATTAGCCGGAGCCGATTTCCTTGTCTTGTGTACAAACACAATGCACAAAGTCGCATCAGCAATCGAAAGGGCAGTGGCAATTCCACTGTTCCACATCACTGATCCAACAGCCGCCGAGATCAAGTGCTCGGGCTTCAAGACGGTTGGCCTGCTAGGTACTCGCTTCACCATGGAACAGGATTTCTACCGTTCCCGTCTGCAATCGCCTCACGGAATCAGCGTCTTGGTGCCGGAAGCGGCAGATCGAGAAATCGTTCATCGTGTCATTTATGAAGAACTCTGTTTGGGGAAAGTAGTCGATGCATCGCGTATTCAGTTTCGAAAGGTCATCAAAGATCTCGTTGATTCTGGCGCTGAAGCGATCGTTCTTGGCTGCACTGAAATCTCTATGCTTGTTCAACGGAGCGACTCTCCAGTCCCCCTCTTTGACACAACACGTATCCATGCATGCAAAGCGGCCGAATGGGCAATGGCGCCACGGTGACGCCTAGCCGGTTGCGATGGGCAAGCCGCGCCCTTTCAAAACCACCGAAGCGAGGAATGTTCGCATGATCGAGCGCATCGCCATACTGGGCACGGGCCTGCTGGGCGCATCGGCGGGGCTGGCGCTGCGCGCGGCGGGCTTTCGCGGCTCCATTGTGGGCTGGAACCGCGGCGCGAAAGGAGCGCGCATTGCGCTCGCCGTCGGCGCCGTCGACTCGATTGCGGCAGACCCCCTGCAAGCGGCGCGAGAGAGCCAGGTAGCGCTGCTGGCTATGCCCATCTACGCCACTCTCGACTATATGGAGAAGCTGGCCGGCGTGCTGGGCTCCGATCACCTGGTCACCGATGTGGGCAGCACCAAGGGCCAAATCTGCCTGGCCGCCAGCCGCTTGTTCAACCGGCCGGATCGCGCCGCGTTCTTGCCCGGCCACCCCATGGCGGGCAAGGAGCGGGGCGGTGCCGAGTTGGCCGACGCCGAGCTTTTTCGGGGAACGGTCTGGCTGTTTACCGACGATCCGGATTGCCGGCGCTCGCCGCACTCGGCCGAGCTGGTGAAGGCCTGGCGGGAGTGGGTGGCGGCGATGGGCTCAAAGACTATCGACCTGGACCCCGCGCGCCACGATGAGCTGGTGGCCTGGGTGAGCCACCTTCCCCAGCTCATGGCCACGGCGCTGAGCGCGCTCTTGCAGGAAGAGGTGGGCGGCGCGCCGGAGTTGAATGACGTGGGCGGGCGCGCCCTGCGCGAGATGACCCGCCTGGGCGCCAGTCCCTACTCCATGTGGCGCGACATTGCCTACACCAATACCGAATCGATCCAGGCGGCGCTGCACGCGCTGGAGCAGAGGCTGGCCCATCTGCGCGAAAACCTGCGCACGCCCGGACTGCGGGATGAGTTTGAGCTGGCGAATCGCTTCCGGCAGTCCAAGCCGCCCGCTTAGATAATCGTGCGTCGCCCCCCCGCAAACGACAGTGGTATACAAGTAGCAGCGGACTGCGAAACAGCTTGTCGGTGCGGCCGCCGGGGAGCGGCGACCTTCTAAGCAACTGACGGCCGCGGTATTCCAGGCAAGGCCATGGAGCTGAATCGAGGAAGACGGAATGGGCAAACTGGTACGGAAGGCGGTCTTTCCCGCCGGCGGGCTGGGCACGCGCTTTTTGCCGGCGACCAAGGTGATTCCCAAGGAGATGCTGGCGCTGGTGGACAAACCCATCATCCAGTACGGCGTGGAAGAGGCGGTCGCGTCGGGGATCGAGCACATCATCATCGTGACCGGCCGCGGCAAGGGCGCGATGGAAGACCACTTCGACCATAGCTTCGAGCTGGACGCAACGCTGGAAAAGCGCGGCAAGCGGGATCTGCTGGCGGTGTCGCGCGGAGTCTCCACGCTGGCGCATATCAGCTACGTGCGGCAAAAGGAGCCGCTGGGACTGGGCCACGCCGTGCTGTGCGCCAAGGGATTGGTGGGCAATGAACCCTTCGCCGTCATCCTGCCGGACGATGTGATCGACGCCGAAGTTCCGTGCCTCAAGCAGATGATGGACGTGTTCGACGAGCGGGGCGGTTCGGTGCTGGCGACGATGACCATCGAAGGGCCGGCGATCGGCGCTTACGGAGTGCTGGCCGGCTCGCAAGACCCTTACAATGCGCGGATTTTCAACTGCACGGAGATGGTGGAGAAGCCGAAGTTCGAGAAAGCGCCCTCGAAGCAGGCCATCATCGGCCGCTACGTGCTTACGCCGCGCATCTTCGAGTTATTGGGGCAGACGCCCCCGGGCACGGGAGGCGAGATACAACTTACCGACGGCATCAACCTGCTGGCCAAGGAAGAGAAGGTCTTCGGCTTTAACTTCGAGGGCAAGCGGTACGACGCCGGCGATAAATTCGGCATGTTGCAGGCGACGGTGGAGTTTGCGCTCAAGCGGGCCGATCTTGGACCGAGGTTCCGCGAGTATTTGAAGGGGCTGGCGCTGTAAGACCAGGGATCAGAGATCAGGGGTCAGAGGCCAGGGACCGGTGATTTGGAGAAGAATAGAGTCTCCGGAGGGAGCGAAGTTGTGTTATCGGGTCTGCCGTCTGTTCCGGTGCAAGCAGCCAGGAGACTCGATATCTGCGTTCCCATTCAGCCTACTCTGGCTTGAGGTTCAACCCAAAGTCAGCCGGATCCCCTAGGATTGTTCGGTAGTAGCTTTCGTTGGGATAGGGTTTGTAGATGCGGTCGGAAGGTTTTACTTTGGAGTATTTCTGCCACCGGGGATTGCTGTGATCTTCTCCAGCCAGATCGGTAAAGGTGAAGGTAAGCCAAGGCCAGACGCGGATGTATTCAACAGCCACTTCGGGCATCCTATCCTTTTCTGCGGTTACCTTGCCATAGACGCGGACCAATCCTAGAGGGGGAATCTGGACCGGGTCTACCTTGAGTTTTGCCAGAAAATCTCCATCGCCGCTTATGGCAACCAGCATGATGTGGCTGTCGGTGAGTCCGTCGAAGAAGTGGTGCTGCAGGAGCAGAGTCACCTCCCCGCCGGGCTGGGCAGAAGGCGTAATGCCACGAACGATTCCGAACCAACTGACGTACTTTCCGTTTTTGCCGTGCATGGTGTAGTGGCCAAAAAGAGCGTCATTGGTGCGTTCCTTATCGCTAAGTTTGGCAAAGAACGGCGCCTCGCCCTCAAGGGGCGCGTATACGCTAGTGCCGAGAGTGCCGTTTGGGATTAGCTCTTTGACCGGCTGAATCTCGATTGGGGTCTGTGCCACAGCCGGAACGGCAAACGCTGCTGCCGCTGCCAACGCCAAAACATGGAACCGCATAGGAGCCTTCCTTCTTGGAAAAATGAAGTTGCAAGCATTCTACGCTTTCCACTTGATATTGCAGCCGATGGAAGGGCGCTGGTCCGTGGGAACGGGCTTGCCCGCAAGCACCAGGTCGATGGCGGCGCGCAGATCCTGGCCGGTTACGGGGACTCCGTTGCCGGGGCGGCTGGCATCGAACTGGCCGCGATAAACGAGGCGGCGATCCCCGTCGAAAAGAAAGAAGTCCGGGGTGCATGCGGCTTTGTAAGCATGAGCCACGGCTTGCGATTCGTCGTACAAGTAGGGAAAGACGAAGCCATAAGTCTCAGCCTGCTGCTTGAGCCCGGCGGGGCTGTCGGCGGGATGGGTGAAGGCATCGTTGCTGCTGATGGCGACGATGCCGATGGGCTGGGAGGCGTAATCCCGGCCGAGCGCGGCAAGGCCTTTCTCGACGTGCTTCACATAAGGGCAGTGGGCGCAGATGAACATGACCAGCAGGGCCTTCTTCCCGCTGAAGTCGTCGCGGCGGACGGTCTTGCCGGTAACTGTGTCGGCGAGGGCAAAGTCCGGGGCGGCGGTGCCGAGCGAGAGCATGGTGGATTCGGTAAGCGACATTGGGGATTCTCCTCGATGAGTTTTGTGTTGAGATTCGTGGTTTCCCACCCTTGGCACAATAAGTCGCCGCGGCGACACGTGCCAAAGATGGGGCACTCAAAATGTTGGAACAGCAGGCTTCCTCTAAAACAGCGGCGGCTGGCGGCCGGGCATGGTCAGGCCGAAGTGCTCATAGGCCAGGCGGGTAGCGACGCGGCCGCGCGGCGTGCGGTCGAGAAAGCCGATCTGGATGAGGAACGGCTCGTAGACCTCTTCGAGCGCGTCCTGCTCCTCGGCCAGGGTTGCGGCCAGCGTGCCCAGGCCGACGGGGCCGCCGTCGTATTTCTGGATGATGGCCAGCAGCAGGCGGCGGTCGATCTCGTCGAAGCCGTGGGCGTCCACTTCGAGCATGGTGAGGGCGGCGTTGGCGGTGGGGCGATCGATTGTGCCCGAGCCGCGGACCTGGGCATAGTCGCGCACGCGGCGCAGCAAGCGGTTGGCGATGCGCGGGGTGCCGCGCGAGCGCAGAGCGATCTCCGCCGCGCCGTCCTGGTCGATGGGCACATCCATGACCTCGGCCGAGCGGGAGACGATGACGCGGAGTTCCTCCTCGGTGTAGAACTCAAGGCGAAGCAGGATGCCGAAGCGGGACCGCAATGGTGAGCTGAGCAAACCCGGCCGGGTGGTGGCGCCGATGAAGGTGAAGGGGCGAATCTCCATGACGTGGGTGCGCGCCGCCGGGCCCTGGCCGATGATGATGTCCAGCTTGTAGTCCTCAAGGGCGGTGTAGAGCTTTTCTTCCAGCACCGGCTGCATGCGGTGGATTTCGTCGAGGAAGAGCACCTGGCGCTCGCGCAGGTTGGTGAGGATGGCGGTAAGGTCGCCCTGAATCTGGAGGGCGGGACCGGAGGTCTGCTGGAAGCCGACGTCGAGTTCATTGGCGATGATGGTGGCCAGCGTGGTCTTGCCCAGGCCTGGAGGCCCGAATAGGAGCACGTGGTCGAGAGCTTCGCCGCGGGACTTGGCGGCTTCAAGGGCGATGGCCAACTGCTCTTTGGCTTTCGATTGGCCGATGAACTCGCGCAGCCAGCGGGGGCGGAGTTTGAGTTCAAAGCTCTGCTCCTCGTCGGCGCGCGAGGCGCTGACGAGCCGTTCCGGCGGGGTGTCGCGGGCGATGGCCATGCTGGAAGAAGTCTAACGGGCCGGGGTTGCGGCTGCAACCGGGACCGGTGTCGACGAGGCGGAGCTAGGTTGGCAGACACACCACGCCCGCAACCAGCTTGTAGTGGAAGCCCTCGAACAATTCGCCCAGGCTCATGGTGAGGAGAGTCTTTGCGGGCTTGCCGTCGAAGAAGTGGGCATGCGGATAGATTCCCAAGGGCAGAGAGCGCAGTTTCTCCAGCCAGATCGGATCTGTGACGGCCAGATC
>JBEKPA010000066.1:0-14076 GCA_049521195.1 Occallatibacter sp. | reverse complement strand
GCTGGACGGGGAGCAACTCGATGGCCAGTTGCGTGGCTTTGAGGCTTCCCGCCAGATGCGGATCGGCGAGCGAGCCGGTCCACGATCCGTGAAAGTCGCCCTGACCGGCAAGAGCCACAGGCAGCGCGGCAGCGCCCCTCTTCCCGTACCGGTTCAACCCCAGGTCGCGCAGCACGGCATCGAACTCCCACAGGTTGTGCGAATGGAAGTCGACGGCGAAAGCCGAGTGGCTGGTGAGCGGGTACGCGCCCAGATGGCCGTGGGCCTCCAACTGGCTGGCGGGAGTGTGTAACTCCAGTTCGCGCAGATCGACGGCCCCGTCGCGCTGGGTGTAGGTGGCATCCACCGAGCCACTGGCGGCGACTTCACCCGGCAGGGCGCTTGCGGGTGGGCTCAGGCTAAGTTTGGCAGTGACGGCGACGGTCTGTGTGTCGCCGTTGGACCACGCGGCGGTGGCTGGGCCGTCGATGCGGGTATCCATGCCCAGGCGCTGAAAGGGCGGCTGGCCCACCATATCGAGAAGCGTGTCGAGCGAAACGTCTTTGAACCGGGCCGTCACCTTGCCGTTGACCGGGATCTCAATGGGGCTGGGATGGAGCGGGGCAGCCTGGACCGCGGTTTGTTTGCCGGCACCGAGGGTCTTCGCGGCTGTGGCGCTTGCCTGCTGGACGGTTGCCTCTCCGGGGATGGAGGGCAGCCAGGGGGTCAGCGCAACCTCGCCATCCAGTTGCCCGCCCTGGCGGAGATGCGCAACGATCGACGTGATCAGCAACTGCTTTGGATCGGCGTGAACCTGCGCATCCAACCGGATGCCGGTGGCGGCCACGCCGGTTCCAATGTAGGAGCCGCCGTCGATGTGCACGCGGCCGTCGGCGCGGAATTCCCCTGCCTCGCCCGCGCCCGTCAGGTCGAGATGGGCGATGCCTGCCGGCGCAAAGGGATAGCCGAAGACCGGGTCCAGGAGTTTCATATCCAGATCGCCCGCGGCTCTGGCTTGCCAGCGGGGATGGGCAAAGTCTTGGAGCGTGCCGGAAACCTCCAATGCATGATCCTTGGCTCCATGGGCCGTGGAGGTGATTCGCAGGGAACGGAGATAGGCCGCTGTTCGAGTCAGGTCCAGCGCGGCCTGGAAGTACCCCTCGACCGGCCGTGCGGCGCCCCGCGACAGGTTCAGATCGGCGGCTCCGGCCTCGATGTGGTAAGTCTCCGCGGTTCCCGCGCTGGCGGGCAGGTAGCCGAAGAGCAGCGAAAGATTCTTGGCGTCGAAGTCGAGCGGGATGAAACGGTCCTGGAAGTCGAAGGCCGCGGCGCGGTTATCGTAATGGAGAACTCCCTGCCGGACCGAAACGCGGCCGGCCTGGAGATCGAAGAGAGTATCGAGCGCGGATTTGCCCGGTTTGCGGGGCTTGCGCGGCCGAGGCTGGTTGGTGGAGCCGTCGGGATAGACGATGAGGTGAAATGCGGGGCGGGAGATTTCGAGATTGCGGAGTAGGATGCGCGGGCTCCAGAAACCCAGGATGCTGAACTGTGCCCGCAGGTCCGCAGCCTGGGCGTAAGGAGCTTCACCGGGGCCTTCGCGGCCGTGAATGACCAATCCGCCGGCATCGGCCTCAAGATCGAGCAACTGCCAGTGAAAGGAGGCGATCTCGACGCGCCCGCCGGTCGCCTGTTCGAGATAGGCCACCAGCCGATTGCGAACGATGCTCTCGAAAAGGGCGGAACTGGCCCAGACGTAAACGATCAAGGCGGAAAATGCCAACAGAATCGCTCCAGCGGCCATCGCCAGGGGAAGATGGCGCAGGAGGAAACGCCGCAGGCGTCTCGGCCTGGGGCGCTCAGGCGGCTGGGGAGGGACGGGAAGCGTGGACTCTTCCTTGCTCATTGGCTTCCGTCTCCTTTGCCATCTTTGGAACCGCCCTGGGGGCCGGCCGGCGCTTCGGGGGGTTCGAGCGCCGGATCAAGCACCTCGACTTCGCCCTGCTTGCGCAGGTTTGTGAGCCAGTCGTCGAAGAGCACGTTCACCTTCTGCTGGAGGAGGATTTCCTCAATGCGGGGAGAGACTTTGTCGAGGGGCGGGATCGCTTCGCCCTTGGCATATTGAGGGAAGAGCGTAGTTTGGTAGTAAGTCTCGATCTCCTGCGGGGAGATGCGGATGCCCTGGCGGAAGCGCTGCTCGATGAAGCGCAGTATCTCGACGCGGTAGCGGAGATAGGCCTCGACGCGCTCCTGGGTGAGGCCATGAGCGGTCAGGAATGCCTTCCACCCGGCGTCGGAGGCGCAGTTCTGGCGGAGACAAGCGGGAAGTTGGTTGCGGATTTCCGCTAGGCGGGCATCGACCTCGGCCTGGGTGGGGTCGGCGGTTCGCAGGTCTTGCTCACGGATCTGCTGCTGGATGAGGGCGCGGGCGATCAGCTGCTCGAGAGCCCCCTTGCGGGTAAGAACGTCGAGGCCGCCTCGGCCGGGATCGAGAACCGAGAGCCGTATCTCATCGTCCAGGTCGCTGTACAAGATGGCGTGGTTGTTGACCACGGCGACTACGCGGTCGAGGACGATCGGGGCGGCGGGCTGAGGCGCTTGCGCCCATGCCTGAGTTGGACCGGCTGCGGCCAGGCATGCGAATAGACAGGCCAGGCTGCTGCCCAGCCAGGGTGCATTGTTGAGCCGGATTGGGGGGCTGCGTCTCATCAGAAGGTCTGCCCCAGGCTGAAAAAGAAGTTGAAGTGGCCGGCCTCGCCCACATGCTGATTGGCTGTCACATCCGACTGCGAGTAGTTGAGGTTCACTGGGTAGATGGGCGGATTCAGGTTATAGCTGAAATCCAACCGGATGGGGCCTGCCGGTGTATGGTAGCGCAAACCCAGTCCAAGCGCGTGGGAAAAGTAGTTGAAGCTGCACGTCCCTTGCGGTCCGGTTGAGGTCGGCGTGCCGCTGGGCTCCGGAATGGGCTCGGAGGCGGTGGGAGGGCTCAGAACCATGCATGCATCGCGATCCGGTTGGCGAACCCGCAGGGCGCTAGCCCAGGCATCGGAGGCGTTGGCAAAGACGTTGCCCATATCGTGGAAGAGCACAAAGCTGAGCGAGTCGCCGAGCCAGGGAAGCGTGGGCGGCGGCAGGCGCAGCTCGGTGCTGTTGATCAGCGTGCCCGCGCCGCCGACCGGGTAACCGGTCTCGGGATCGCGGGGCCCGGCCGCATTTTGAGAGAAGCCGCGCAGCGAGGCGGCTCCGCCGGCGTAGAGCCGCTCGGGCAGCGGGATCAGCTCCTCTTCGCTGCTGCCAAATGCGCGCTCCTGGCCGTAGCGAGTGTTGCGGGCGAGGACGAACCTGCGTTTCTCGAAGCTGTAGTAGCTGGAGTTCGAGACGTCGAGGCGGTTGAAGGCGGCTTGGGCGCCGAAGGCCTTGCCGGAGAGAAACTCCTGAAAGCTGGTGTAGGTGCCGCGGTGGGCATCGAGGGGCGAGTCGCGGGTATCGCGTATCCAGGTCAGCGACGGACCCCCAACGCGCACCGCGGTGGACAACTGGGCTATCTCGCCAGGGGCCACCTGAAGGCTGGCCGCTTCCACCTTGACGCGGCGGAAGTTGAACTCATAAACAAACGTGTTGGCTTTGGAGAAGGCGGACTCCGGCGAATTGAAGCGCTCGGTCCAGCGCAAACCGGCATCCAGCTTGGAGGCCACGTAGGTGGTCACGTCCAGGCTGTTGGCGTAGCCGCCGGAGAATGCGAGGCCGAAGTTCCGGCTGCCTTCAAAGTGCGGAATCTGGAAGAGCAGGTTGAGCTTCTGCTCGAGCAACCCATAGGTGCCCTGCAGCGAAGCCGACTGCTCCCTGCCGAAGAGGTTGTTGCGGGTGATGTCGGCCAGCACGCGAGGGCTGACTCCGGTCTTGCCGTTGGGATTGCAAGTGGCGCCACTGGCTATGATGCCTCCGCAGTTGAACTGCGGCGTTCCGGTTTGCGCCTCGAATCCGAAGCCATAGGTCAGGGCCCAGCGCCTTGCTTCCACCGCCTGCAGCAGAACCGTTTTGTATGCTTCGCCTCCGGTGGGATTCTCGATCGCCGCATCGACCTCGTTGAAGAGAGCGAACTCGTACAAGTTGCGCTGCGTTTCCATAAGAGCGGTTTCGTTCAGCGGGTCGCCGGGGTGCAGCGTGATGGCCCGCGCCACCGTTTCAGGGCGCGTGAAATGCAGCCCGGTGAGCTGCACGTTGCGCACAAAGGTCTGCGGTCCCTCGGTGATATGGAAAACCACGGCCACCTTGCCCGGGTCGGCCGGCTCAGCCTGCTGGGTCACATCGACCTGCACCATGCGGAAGCCGCGGCTCATGTAGTCGGTCAACAGCGCATCGCGGTCCCCGGCCAGGTTCTGCGGAGAAAGCAACTGCCCCGCGGCGGTATTCAGCAACAGAGAAAGCCGCTTGGCCTCCGCGCTTTCGGTTCCTTCCAGCCGCACCGCGCTCACCCGCTGCTGCTCGCCCTCCTGGATGCGGTAGACCACGGCCAGCGGAGCCGTCTGTCGGTGCAGCGACGAGCCGGGCGCCGGGGCGCCGCCGGCGGCTGAGCCGTTTTGAGGGATGCCGGCGTCTGCCGCACTGGTTTCAGGGGTACTGGTCTCGGGCGTGATCTTCACCTTGGAGAAGCCGTTGTTCCGATAAACGGACTGCAAGGCGCTCACGTCGGCGGAGACCAGAGCCTGGCTGTAAGCGCCGTGCCGGTCGATGGCATTGGCGGCATGAACGCTGAGAAGCTCTTTGAGCGTGGGGGAGTCGAAATAGCGGTTTCCGGCGACCGAAACGCGCTCGACGCGGCGGCGCGGCCCCAACCGCACCTTGTAGAGGATTACTACCTTCTCCGCGCTGGTGGATTGCACTTCATGGTCCACCTTCACGTCGAAGTAACCCAAGCGCTGGTAGTAGTCCCGCAGCCGGCGATTGCCTTCGTTCAGCAGATCGTCGTCCACGGCTCCCTCCTCGAAGATGGGAATCACGCGCTTGACCCGCGCCGCGCCCATGCTGGCGCCCTCCACGAGAACCTTTACGACGGGGCCCTGGCTGGCGGTGAAGCGGAAGTTGGTTCGCTTGGCGTCCGCAGCGTACTGCTCCGATTCCAACTTGATCTCGGCTTCCAGCCGCTCCTCGCCCCGGTAATGCTTGAGCACCCCGGTCAAAGCTCGGTTGGCGGTGTCGTGGTCCACGTGCGCGCCGGATCTCAAATGAGCGTGGCGGCGGAATTCGTCGGCGCTCATCCCGGAATCGCCTGTAACCTGAACCGCGCCCACGCGCGCCTGCGTTCCGGAGACCACGTGAAACGCGACGTCCACAAGCTGTTCGCCAGGATGAGGCGTCAGGGTTTGCGTAATCGACGATTCGTGGAAGCCGTTCGCGCCCAGGGTGCGGCGCATCTGCTCAAGCGCCTGGCTCAGTTTGGCCGGCGTAAAGCGAGTGCCGGGCGCGAGCTGGCTCGTGCGCTCAAGCTGCGTATTCATGGTGGCGCCCTTGGCCCCGTCCACGGTAACCGTGCCGATAAACGCGCGCGGCTCCCCGCGGAAGACTAGGGCCACGCCGTCCTGCCGGCGCGATCCTTCCACCTGAATGGTCTCGTAGAGGCCGGTTGCAAAAAGCTGGCGCAGGCTCTTCTTCACGTCTTCAGGGCTGAGCGGCGCTCCTTCGGCCTGGGCAAGATGGCCCGGCAGCGGTGCAAGACGGCCCTCGGCAACCCCCTCGAAGGAGATATGCCGCACCGGCAAACCCTCCCACTCGGCGTCGGAAGGAGCGGCTGCGACGCCTCCAGTGGACGATGAAGCGGGCGCGGCAGCCAGGCTGGCAGCGACCTGGGGCGCCGGCTGGCCCCAGTTGTCGATTCCACCGATGAGCCCGAAGACAAGAGCGCAAGCGAACGGAATCCCGCACCGAATCGCTGCCAGCTTTGTCCTGTCTATCATCGCTCTCCCAAAAGACGCGGGAAATCAACTACAGTTGCCGGTGGTCAGCTCTCAGCGATCGCCGGCCGCCGTTCACTGACTCCTATCTCCCAATCCCTGTACCCTTTATACTAACGAGGAAACAAGGCCAGCGCAGCAGCGCCCCGCTTGCAGTGCGATCCCAAAGGAAGCGCATGACCCAATCGAGGTTCCCTACCCAGCCGCCCGATCCGGCTTCTCCTGGCCCGACCCTCGATCCCCGTGCCGTGGAACCTTCGCGTCCCACCTCCTCCTCGGTGCCGTTTGCTCGCGCGGCTTCAACCAACTCCATGGAGGACGAGACGCTGGCCCGTGCCCAGGCCGGCGACCATCAAGCCTTCGCCCAACTCTACTCTTTGCATAAAAGGCGCATCTACTCTTTATGCCTGCGCATGGTGGGCAACCTTGCGGAAGCCGAAGACCTGACCCAAGAGGCGTTTCTTCAATTGCACCGCAGGATTGCCACCTTCCGCGGAGATTCGGCCTTTTCCACGTGGCTGCACCGGCTGACCATCAATGTGGTGCTGATGCATCTGCGCAAGAAGGGCCTGGCGGTGGTTTCCTTGGATGAAGCTATGGAACCCGCGCCGGAAGAACGCGCCGGGCGCAGCTTCGGCGCTCCCGATCTTGCCTTGTCCGGCGCCATCGACCGTATGGCCCTGGAGCGCGCCATCGACGGTCTTCCGGCCGGCTATCGCCTCATCTTTGTACTCCACGACATCGAGGGTTACGAGCACAACGAGATTGCCTCCATGCTCGACTGCTCGATCGGCAACAGCAAGTCCCAGTTGCACAAGGCGCGGCTGAAACTGCGCGATGCCCTGCGCATCGATCCCCGGCAGGAGGCGCGGCGATGACCGAAGACCCCAACAATCTGAGCTGCGCCGCGTTCCAGGCCCGGTTGCCGGAGCTCATCGGCTCAGGCGAGAATATCGCTGCGCATCCCCATCTTCAGAGCTGTGAGCTTTGCCGCGCCCTGCTCGCCGACCTGATGACCATCGCCGAGGCTGCCCGCCAGTTGTTCCCCATCGTGGAACCGCCGGATCGATTGTGGGAACAGATCGAATCGGCCATCAGGAATGAGGACGGCGGTTCCGTCCAGCCATGACATGGCTGGCGGGAGGCGCAGCCTAATTCTTTGGAATCTTGTTCTTCTCACAAAAATGGGTGCCCCATCCTTCCGCGTTCTTTGCGGAAGGGTGGGATACCACGGCGGGTGGCGCACCCCTAATAACCCGCGAATGAGGGTGGGAGACCACGAAGCTCGACCGTCCGTCCGGCGGGTGGCGCAGCACGCGACGCCGGCAGAGGTGGAAGGCGAGGCGCGCGGCAGCTCCGAAGCGGGCTGAACCGGCCGCGGGTCTTATGGCAAGGGCGCGCTCTCAGCCCTTGCGACAGGTTTGCGCTCCGGCAAAATCAACGTCCAACCATCCAGGCTCTCTCACCTTCCAGCGACTTTGGCCGATATACCTTTCGAGCAACTGTGCATCCAAGCTGGCAGCGGGCCGCTCAGTCCGTGGGCCGTTTGAACGCCCGTCGAGCGGAAACGACGCCGGCTGCTTGGGCGCGGCAGGGGGAACCTTGCGCTCCGCCTGACCGTATCAACAAAGGCGCGCGGGGGATGTGACCGCGGGTTCAGCGGGAATGGAGAAGATTGCCGGGGGGAGATTCTTGAAACCTTTCAAAGTCTTCGCCGTCTAATGAAAGAAAGTTGATACGAGGACACTCAATGCCGAACCAACCTTCGATTCCGCCCCCCGACAAGAATGTATCCGGCAAGTCCGCCCCTGGAGTACGCAGGATTCCCGTCCTGCCGGTGCGGGATACGGTCTTGTTTCCCCATGCCGTGCTGCCTCTGACGGTTGGCCGGGAGAGCTCCATTCATCTGATCGAATCGCTGGGCGAGGAACGGATGATCGTGGTAACGGCCCAAATCGATCCCCGGCTGGATTCCCCCAAGCCCGCCGACCTGCACGCGGTGGGAACCCTGGCCACCGTGCACAAGGTTGTGCGCATGCCCAACCAGAGCCGGTTCGTCTTCACCGAAGGCGTGGAGCGGGTGCGGCTCGTGCGCTACTCGCAGACCGGGCCGTTCATGGTGGCTGAAGTCGAGACCCTGGAGGACGTGGAACCGGATTCCACAGCGGGCGTCGAGGCCCTGGTGCGCAACGTGATTGGACAGTTTCAGCAGATCGTCGCCGATTCGCAGACGCTCTCCGACGAGCTGAGGACGATTGCCGCCAACATCGAAGAGCCAAGCAGGATGGTGGACTTTGTGGCCTCCTCGCTGCCCTTCCTGACCACCGACGACAAGCAGCAACTGCTGGAGACGGCCAGCATCGCCGACCGGCTGGAGTTGGTCAATAAGCACTTGGCCAAGGAGATCGAGGTGCAACAGTTGCGCGCCAAGATTCAGACCGAGGTGCAGGACCAGGTGCAGCAGTCGCAGCGCGACTACTATCTGCGCGAGCAGCTCAAGGCCATCCAGAAGGAACTGGGCGAGGTTGACGAGGGGCAGCGCGAGATCGAGGATCTGCGCCAGAGGATCGAAGCCGCCGGGATGCCGGACGACGTGAAGAAGGAGGCTTTGAAAGAGCTGGCGCGGCTCTCGCGCATGTCGCCCATGGCCGCCGACTACTCGCTCACCCGCAACTACATCGACTGGCTGGCTATTCTGCCCTGGGCCAAAAGCTCAGGCTCCAAGATCGATATCGCCAAGGCCAAGGAGATTCTGGACGAGGACCACTACGAACTGAGAAAGGTCAAGGACCGGGTTCTGGACTATCTGAGCGTACTGGGGCTCAAGCCGGACATGAAGGGGCCGATTCTTTGCTTCGTCGGGCCGCCGGGGGTGGGCAAGACCAGCCTGGGCCGCTCCATCGCCCGCGCCCTGGGACGCAAGTTCCAGCGCGTCTCGCTGGGCGGCATGCACGACGAGGCGGAGATTCGCGGCCATCGCCGCACCTACATCGGCGCCTTGCCGGGGCAAATCATCCAGAGCATTCGCCGCGCCGAGGTCAACGACCCGGTGATCATGCTGGACGAAGTGGACAAGCTGGGCCGCGACTTCCGCGGCGATCCGGCTTCGGCCCTGCTGGAAACGCTCGACCCGGAGCAGAACAACACCTTCCGCGACAATTATCTGGACGTGCAGTTCGACCTCTCCAAGGTGCTCTTCATCTGCACGGCCAACATGCTCGATACGGTTCCGCCGCCGCTGCTGGACAGGATGGAGCTGATCTTCCTGCAAGGCTACAGCGAAGAGGAGAAGGTGCACATCGCCTTCCGCTACCTGATTCCGCGGCAGATCAAGGAGAACGGAATCACGCCCGAGCAGATCGAGTTTCCCGAGGAGGCGGTGCGCTACGTTGTGCGCCACTACACGCGCGAGGCCGGAGTGCGCAAGCTGGAGCAGGTGCTGGGCACGGTCTGCCGCAAAGAGGCGCGCCGCGTGGTCGAGGGCAAGACGGAAAAGCTCACGGTGACCCGCGAGGTGCTCAAGGAGTTCCTGGGCGGCATCCAGGTGCGCGTGGAGACCGAAGTCGCGGAGCGGGTGAAGCGCCCCGGCGTGGCCGTAGGGCTGGCCTGGACGCCGGCCGGCGGCGACATTCTCTTCATCGAGGCTAACAAGATGAAGGGCAAGGGAAACTTCGCCATGACCGGGCAGATCGGCGAGGTGATGCAGGAGTCGATGCAGGCCGCGCTCACCTGGGTCCGCTCGAACGCGGCTTCGCTGGGCCTGGCCGAGGACTTTACCAAGGAGATGGACCTGCACATTCACGTGCCCGCCGGAGCCATTCCCAAAGACGGCCCCTCGGCCGGAGTGACCATGGCCACGGTGCTGGCGTCTCTGCTGACCGATACGCCGGTGCGCCCGCTGACCGCCATGACCGGCGAGATCACCCTCAGCGGCAACGTGCTGCCGGTGGGCGGCATCAAGGAAAAGTTCCTGGCCGCGCGCCGCGCCGGGGTGCAAACCATCATCCTGCCCGCCGAAAACCGTCAGGACGTGGAAGAGGATCTGACCCCTGACCTCATCGATGGCGTCACCATCCACTACGCCAGCCGCATTGAAGACGTGCTGGCCGTGGCTCTGCCGCTGCTGAAAGCCCGGCCGGATACGCTGCCGGCCGAAGAAGAACGCGCGATGAGCAGCGCTGCGTAAGCAGGCCGCCGCTCCAGTTCAGGCTCCGGCAGACCTGGGCCGGCGGGCTCACTATGATGGAGTGAGTGCCCGGCCCCGATGCCACCAACCGACAATCCAGCCCGCGCCTTGCCCACCTTGCATGAGTTCTTTGCGCCGGGCGGCATTCTGGCGCGTTCCTCGCTGCCTTTTGAGTATCGGCCGGGGCAACTGGAGATGGCCAAGGCCGTCGAGCGGGCTCTTGAAGAACGCCGCCACCTGATCGTCGAGGCCGGGACCGGCACCGGCAAGACGCTGGCCTATCTGCTGCCCGCCCTGCGCACCGGCCGGCGTGTCATCGTTTCCACCGGCACCAAGGCCCTCCAGGACCAGCTTTACTTCCGCGATGTTCCCTTCCTCGAAACGCTGGTCGGCGGTCTGCGCGTCTGCTACATGAAGGGCCGCGCCAACTACCTGTGCCGCCACAAGCTGGCCGCTTTGCGCAACCAGCCGATTCTTTCCGGCCTGGAAGAAATCGACCAGTACCGCCAGATCGCCGAGTGGGAGCAGGAGACGGAAACCGGCGACCGGGCCGAGCTTTCCGGGATGCCCGAGTCGAGCGCGCTGTGGAACAAGCTGGATGCGAGGACCGAAGCCTGCCTGGGATCGACCTGTCCCGACTACCGCCGCTGCTTCATCACCGAGATGCGGCGCAAGGCGCTGGAATCGGACATCATCATCGTCAACCACCACCTGTTCTTCGCCGACTTGAGCGTCAAGCAGGAGGCTGCCGGCGCGCCCGATGCGGGGATTCTGCCCGAGGCCGCCGCGGTGGTCTTCGACGAGGCGCACGAACTGGAGGAGGTAGCTTCGAGTTACTTCGGCCTATCCGTGAGCAACATACGATTTGAAGAGCTGGCGCGCGATACCGACGTGCTGCTGCGCGGCAAAGAGGGCGCCGGAAAACTGCCCGCCGTCACCCAGCAACTGCGCGAGCGCGCCCGTATGTTCTTTGCCGGCTTGCCCATCGCCGGCGACGGCCGCCAGCCCTTCACCGGCCGCGAGGAGTTCCTTGAAACTTCAGGCGAACTCTATCTCGCCGTGCGCGCCACGCTCAAGCGCCTGGAAGCGGAGATGGAAGTGCTGAAAGGCATCGACGAGGCGCCGGGATTGAAGAAGCGCGTCGCGCGCCTGCGCTCGGAGCTCGAGTTCCTGCTCGAATCGGACGCCAGCAATATGGTCTATTGGATGGAGCGCCGCATCTCCGGGGTTCCCGCGTCCGCCGCGGCGGATTCGTCTTCGAGGGCGCGGAGCGCCTTCCGGCCGCAGTCGCGAACCACTTTCTTGCAGGCCACACCCATCGATGTCTCCGAGCTGCTCTTCAAGCTGGTCTTCGACCAGATTCCGACCGTGGTGCTCACCTCGGCCACGCTCACCGTGCAGGGCGGCTTCGAGCACATGCGCAAGCGGCTGGGCCTCACAGAGGCGCGCGAGCTGGTGGTGCCGTCGCATTTCCGCTACGGCGAGCAGGCGCTGCTTTATCTGCCGCCGGAGATGCCGGATCCCCGCGAACCGGAGTTTCCCGAGGCCGCCGCGCTCTGCATCCGGCGGGTGCTCGAGATCACCCGCGGCCGCGCCTTCTGTCTGTTTACCAGTTACAGCCAGATGCGCGACCTCTACGAACGCCTGCTGCCGGTGCTCGACTTTCCCATCCTGCTGCACGGCAGCGCTCCGCGCAAGGCCCTTTTGGACGAGTTTCGTGCAACTCCGAACGCGGTTCTCTTCGGCACCGCAAGTTTCTGGCAGGGAGTGGACGTGCAGGGCGAGGCGCTCAGTTGCGTCATCATCGACCGGCTGCCCTTCGCCGTGCCCAGCGACCCGGTGGTCGCGGCGCGCATGAAGGCCATTGAAGAGGCCGGCGGCAAGCCCTTCAACGACTACCAGGTGCCGGCGGCGGTCCTCACCCTCAAGCAGGGCTTCGGCCGCTTGATTCGCTCGCTTGCGGACCGTGGCGTGCTGGTCCTGCTCGATCCCCGCATTCGCCGCCAGAGATACGGCCAGACCTTCCTTGCCAGCCTGCCACCGTACCGCATGACCGCGGCGATTGCGGACGTGGAGGAGTTCTTCGGCTCAAGTGCTGGCGGGTAGCATTTGGATGTGGCGCAGGTTCCTGTTTCCTGGTCATCCGGCCGCAACTCCGGAATCAGGGAGGAGCCAGGGGCTGTCGTTCTCGCTGAGTGATAAGGCGATTATGCATCAGCCGAGATGGGGCTGCGCTGGAATTCCGGTCGACGGACTCAGTTCAGGTCCAACAGATCCTCTCTGATTACGAGACCAGAGGATCCCACGCTCCGCTGGGGTCCGACTCGGGAATGCATTCTGTGATACAATGCTTTGCAACCATTTCTTACTTTAAGAGGCAGCGTGGGCGTCAACATCACCTACATGGGGACGAAGCGGGAACTGGTTTCGCTCGTCTCGTCCGCCGTTGAATGCTCCAGAGACGGCATACTTTTAGATGCATTTTCGGGGATGTGCTCGCTTGGAGAGGAAATTGGAACAAAGAGGCATATCTGGAGTAACGACGCGCAATACTTTGCGTCCGAGGTAGCATACGCACTTTTTGTCGGGCGGGAGGCGCCCATCAGCGCGCTCTCCGCCTCAGAAGCCATTTTCCCGGCATACTCGACCCATCAGGCAAAACTCTCGAATATCTTCGAAGATCCCCTTAAGTTAGAAGCCGAATGCCAAGCCTCGTCGGACTTCGACCGGTTCGATGCGGTTTTTCAGGGGGTCGACGCAGCGCTGAGGAGACAGGCACAATGCCTCATCGGCAAGAAATATGTCCTCTTTTCCCGCCTGTATCCGAATAGTTACGTCGGGGCTGCCCAAGCGATCGAGATTGATTCAATCGTTTGCTCCATCATGAAGGCGGTCCACCGCGGGACTATATCGGCTGATCAAAGGCGTTGGCTTCTCATTGCATTGGGCAGAGCGATCCTGAAAAGCTCGTCTACAACCGGACATTTTGCTCAGTTTCTCCGACCTAAACGGTCATCCTATCGAACATTCATCAACCAGAGACGCAGGAGAATATGGGAGGAGTGGCTCGAATCAATCGACTTGCTTTCTCCCGTCGGAACCGCGTCTTGGCGCTCGCAGAACCGAGTTTTCAATGAAGATAGTCTAACCCTGATCAGGCGAATCAAGAGAAGGCGAGTCCGTCCCAGCGTCGTCTACGCCGATCCCCCTTACACCGACGATCAATACTCCAGGTTCTACCATCTGTTCGAGACTCTGCTCAGGTACGACTATCCGCAGGTGTCGGGCAAAGGGCGATACCGCCGTAATCGCTTCCAGACTCCATTTTCACTTCGATCAAATGTCGCCTCCGCCTTTCACGGGTTTGTCCGCGGGGTTGCCGAAGCGGGAGCCGATCTGATCTTGAGCTATCCATCCAACGGTCTCCTGCTGGAGACTGGTGAGAACCCACTGGCAATCATGTGCAAATATTTTCCTCAGGCAGACCGGATTGCGGGGATACCCCACAAACACTCAACGATGGGAGCCTCCAAGGGAAAAGTTGCCGATTCCGTCACAGAATTCGTTTACATGGCAAAGCAATGATCATAGCTAAGCGGCCAGTGCTGAAGGAGCTTTCGCCTGACCAGATCTTCCAAAATCCGGCCAATCCTCGGATGTTCTTTCGTCCGGAGGAAATGGATACATTACTCGCGTCGATCAAGCGATACGGTATCCAAGTGCCGATCTCTGTCTACCAGGATGGTGATCGGTTCGTTTTGATTGACGGGGAGCGGCGCTGGCGCTGCGCGAGGAAGTTAAACCTCCGGCAGATTCCGGCGTTGGTTCAGGATAGGCCCAGCCCGCTAGAGAACCTCCTGTTGATGTTCAACATCCATGCTTTGCGTGAGCAATGGGATTACCTTACGATCGCCAAAAGCCTCCCCGATGTGATTTCGCTGTTCAACTCCGAAAACGCGC
>JBEKPA010000065.1:0-16128 GCA_049521195.1 Occallatibacter sp. | reverse complement strand
AGGCGGCGGCGCGGGCCGGACAGGGGGTTCGGGGGTGGGGGGAAGATTCGTAGGACCTGGCTGGTTGGGTTTCCACATTGCGCTCACGACGATTCCTTTTCTGTCCTGCTGGGACGGGGCTGCCAAGGCAGGGGCCACTGCCGCGGGCCCAAAAAAACTGAAGGTGCGGACCGCCGGCCAACGCGCCATCGGCGGCCCAATCGGCGGCTCCTCGCAGGATGCGATTCCCTCGTGGTCCGCCAAAACACTGCGCTGCCGCTATTCTAAGCCGACGCACGGCAGTTTAGCGAGAGAACGGTGAACAAGGTTAGCCAATAGCCTACTCTTATCGTATGACCGATGGCGAACTGGTGGCGCGGATTGCCCGCTCCGCCGGTCAAAAAGCCGGATACAAGCAACTGGTGCGCGAGCTGAGCCTGGGTGGCGGGCGCGAGCGGCGCTTGCTGCTGGAGCAACTGGCCCGCCTGGCCGCGCGCGGCGAACTGGTCAAGCTCGATCGCGAGCACTGGAGCATTCCGCGGCCTGCCTTTGGCACGCGGGAAAACCTGGCCGCCGGGCGGCTCGATCTGCACCGCGACGGCTACGGCTTTGTTCGGCCCAACCGAAGGTCCGGCGCGCCTGATGCGCGCCAGGCTTCGGGCGAGGAAGACATCTTTATCCCTCCCGACGAGATCAACGGCGCCATGCAGGGCGACCAGGTGCTGGTTGAAGTGGAACCGCCCAAGGCCGATGGACGCCGCCAGGGCCGCATTGTCCGCGTGTTCGAGCGGCGCAACCCCACCGTGGTGGGCACCTTTCACTACCGGGCCCCCAGCGACAGGTCTTCGTCGCTGGGGTGGGACTACGCCCGCTCGGACCGGGCGCAGGGTCATACCGTTGTGCCTTTCGACGAGCGCATGACGCAGTCCATCCTCATTCCCGAAGGACAGGAGCTGCCCGCGGCCGGCGAGTCCGCCACGCCGCACCGGGTGCTGGGCGCGGAAGCCGCGGCCGCCGCGCAATATGACGATCTGGAGGGCCTGGTAGTCGATGTGGAGATCACCAGTTGGCCCACCCCGACCCGGCCCCCCATAGGCCGCGTGATCGAAGTGCTGGGTGCGCCCGACGACTTCGGCGTGGACGTGGAGATGATGATCCGCAAGCACCAGTTGCCGCGCGTCTTCCCGGAGAATGTGCTCGCCGAGGCGCGCCGCGTGGCCCATCTCGACGCGGAAGAAGCCGCCGGCCGCCGCGACTTCCGTTCGCTGCCGATTGTCACCATCGACGGCGAGACGGCGCGCGACTTCGACGACGCGGTGCTGGTGACGGCGCGCGCCGGCGCCGGCTACGAGTTGCAAGTGCACATTGCCGACGTGGCCGAGTACGTGCGCGCGGGGACGGACCTGGACCTGGAGGCGCGGCTGCGCGGAACCAGCGTCTACTTCCCGGATCGCGCCATTCCCATGCTGCCGCAGGAGCTTTCCACCGGCATCTGCAGCCTGCGCCCCGGCGAGGACCGGCTCGTCCTGAGCTGCGTGATGCAGCTCGATGCAGATGGCCGCATCGAGAGCTACGAGATCGTCGAGGGCGTCATCCGTTCCGCCGCGCGCATGACCTATACCGAGGTCCACGCCATTCTTGAAGGCGACGAATCACCCCACCGACGAAGACCTGTCGGCGGGGACCCCGATGCCGAGGCCCGCGCGCGCCACGCGGCTCTGGTTCCGGAGTTCGAGCGGATGCGGCAGCTCGCCGGGCTGATGAACAAGCGGCGCGAGGAGCGGGGGAGCATCGACTTCGATCTGCCCGAGCCGGTGATCGAATTCGACGAGCAGGGCCAGATGCGCGGCGTAACCAAATCCGAGCGCACCTGGGCCAACCGCCTGATCGAGGAGTTCATGCTGGCGGCCAATGAATGTGTGGCCACATGGTTGGAGGACCTGGGCGTGCCCTCGCTCTACCGGATTCACGAGAAGCCCGACCCGCGCCGCGTCGTTCAATTCGAGGAGCTGGCTGCCGCCTTCGGCTACTCGCTGGGCCTCGGCGCCTTGCCCGTCAAGCGCTTCCAGACCCGCGCCGAGCGGCGCGACTCGCACGGGCGGGGGCGCAATCCCCGCATGCACGAGGCGCCCGAAGACATTCCCGTCACGCCGCGCATGTACCAGAAGCTGGCGGCGCGCATCGAGGGCAAGCCGGAGGAGCGGATTCTGAGCTATCTGATGCTGCGCTCACTCAAGCAGGCGCGCTACTCGGAGATCAACGAGGGCCACTTTGCCCTGGCCGCGCCCACCTACACGCATTTCACGTCGCCCATCCGCCGCTATCCCGACCTGATCGTCCATCGCATAACGAAGTCGCTGCTCCGGGCCGGCGTGCGCGGCCAGGCCGAGGTAGAGCGCGGACGCCAGAATTCACCCTGGCATCATCCGAACGAGGGCGGGGTGCCCCACCCTCGGCGCGTGTCGCCGCGGCGACTTGTTGCGCCTAGGGTGGGCGGGACTTTCCCCGGCGACCCGCCGATTCCGGAGGTCGAGTTGGCCCAGATCGCCGAGGAGGCCAGCCTGACCGAGCGTCGCGCCGCCGATGCCGAGCGCGAGCTGGTGGAGTGGAAGAAGGTTCGATTCATGCAGGACCGGGTGGGCGAGGAGTTTGCCGCCCTGGTGCTGAACCCGGCCAAATTCGGCCTCTTTGTGGAGCTGACCGACCTCTTCGTCGAGGGGCTGGTGCCCATCGACACGCTGCCCGGCGACCGCTATACCTGGCGCGAGAACACGCATGAGATCATTGGCGAGCGCTCAGGCCGCCGCTACCGCGCCGGCGACCGGGTGCACGTGATTCTAGACCGCATCCTGGCCCAGGAACGCCGCTTGCAGTTCTCGATTGCGGAAGAGGGTTTACCGCTGACGGGCAAGAAAGCCGCCAAGGCCCCACCCAAGGCAAAGAAAGCCAGGCGAAAGGACGCCGCGCCCAAGCCATCCAAGGCCAAGAAGCGCAACCGCGGCAAAGGCAAGCGCCGGTAGAGTCTTGCGGCTCGATCGGCGCTTGCGGTGCGGTTTCAATCATCCTGGAGCCAGCCAGGCGCTTTAGGCGCCGGCCTGCTTTTCAGCATAGTTGCCGATAAACGGCAGCTTGTAGCGCTCCCCCTTGAGGGCCTTGAGCAGGACAATGATCCATGCCACAAACAGGACCAGCATGCCCAGCAGGAAGATGATCTGCCCGAGGATGGGAATGATGTTGATAAAGCTGATCGCGAAGGCGGCGATCCCCAGGAAGATCGACTGCCAGGAATGGAAGCGCACATAGGAACTCTTGCTGTACGGCTCCACAAGCAGGAAGATGATCGCCGGGATGATGGTGACGTAAGCCAGCGCGCCGGCAGCATTGTCGGACAAACCCGACGGGGCGGGCTGGGAAGGGGTGGGATCGAATTGATTGGGATCGGACACGGTGGCTCCTTTGGGTTGAGTGCGGACTACTGTGACAGTTTACCCCGGTTCGCGACAGAGTGGAACGCAGGGCAGCCGCGTTCCGCGAGTAACGAACCGAAGAAGAGCACAGCCGCCGCGTGAAGGCCGCTCTTGTGCTTGCCTTGGCCTTCGGGTTGTTACCCGTTGGCCTGCTTCTCGGCAAGATCGCCGACCACCGGAATCTTGAAACGCTGGCCGTTGAACGCCTTGATCATCACGATGAGCCAGAGGATGAAGAATGCGAGACCCACCAGCGGACTCAGGAAGAGCAAAGGCCAGCCGAGGAACGGTATCCTGCCGATAAAGTGGAGTGCAACGTCGATCACAATCCAGCCGATGCACAGGAAGATCGACTGCCAGGAGTGGAAGCGGACGATGGGCTTCTGGTTGAAGGGCGGAACGACCAGGAAGATGATCGCCGGGATGATGGTGATGTAGGCAAGGCCGGAGGCGGCGTTGTCGCTAAGGCCGGTTTGCGGAGTTTCGTCGGGCATTGTAGCTCCTTTGGGGTTGAGGTCGAACTAGTGTGATGACTTACCAAGCATTGCGACGGGCAAGACCCTCGGAAACAAAGCCAACTGCGAGGGTCAACCGCCTGCGGCTAGAACGGCTCCCGCGCGCAGGCCGTTCAAGGGTTTGCCGGGGCGCAGGGCCGATTACTTGTTGACCTTGTGCTCGGCGAGGGCGCCAATAATCGGGAGCTTGAATTCCTCGCCGTTGAAAGCTTTCACCGCGCACAGAATCCAAATGACCAACCAGAAAAGGTCGATCGCCGGCCAGATCAGATGCAATCCGATAAAGCCCGCGGGCAGGTGCGGCACCGTGATCCCCAGAATCGTACCAACTACAACCTCGGTGACGAATGTCGCAATATTGAGGAAGATGGACTGCCAGGCGTGGTAGCGCACATAGGGTCTCGAGTTGTAAGGCGGAAGAAACAGATATACAACCGCCGGCAGGAAAGTAATGTAGACGATTGCGCCGGCGGTATTGTCGGTGAAGTAATGGCGGTTCGGATCGGACATCATGATTCCTTTCTTGGTCGGGACTGAAGTGCGAATTCGTGTCCTCCACGTTCAAGCCGGACCGGGCAACCGAGGAAGATTCAGGACTCGGGAGCGCGAAAAAAGCGTTGACCGGGAATACAACAAGAAAACTGCTGATGAAGACGGTTGTCAAGAGCAATCTTCGCGAGGGCGCGTGGATTGAGGCCGGACGAGTGGCCGTCGCCTGCGCAGAGGTTCCTTAACGCCGCTTTGGTCACCGTGGCGATAGGGTCAGGGTCCGGCCCCGCTCGACCGAGCCCTTACGGCAGCGGTCCGGCGGCAGTGCGCCCAGCCAGAGTGCCGCCAGCTCTGATGGGTCCGCAAGGAGGCAGAGTGCGTAGACTCCCGGCTCGATCGCCTCAACCACCGACGACCCGTTGCCGATGGCGCCGGCTTGGTTTGAGCCCCAATCGGCGAGCGCGCCGGCGAATTCGATGGCTCCGTCGTGTACGAGATAAGGCGTGGCGGGGCTGTCTAGAGCGCGCCCCGGCGGCTGGAAATTGAGCTCAAGAGTCCCGCCGGACGCGTCGAGGGTGATGGTATTTGCATCCGGCGGTACATCGCTTTCACTCGAGATCGGCAGCCGGGTCAGCTTGAGGGCATACCCCGGCGCTCCGACCGTCAACCCCACTTCCGTGATCCCAGTCGGTAGTTTCACCTCGAACTTACCGTCCTGATCGGTGCGCGTGAAGCTCCGCGGCGTCCCCGGCGCGATCCAGACCTGCACCGCCGCATCCGCCACGGGCCCCTGGCTGGAGACCACGTAGAAGGGGATGCTCTTGGAGGGTTTGAGAATCAGCTTCAGCTCGCTCTCGCTGCCCTCCACCACCTCGAGCGTCGTGCGCTCTGAGACGCCCTCGTCCGACTCGGCCACTACGGTGTACTTCCCCGGCGGCAGATTGGGTAACTCGAAGCTGCCCGCGTCGTCGGTGGTAGCGTCCGTTCGGGCTCTGCCGGCGTCTTCAAAGGTGACTTGGACACCGTGCTGAGGTTGGCCCTCCTCGGAGACCACGGTACCGCGCACGGCGATCGTCGGCAGCGCCAGCTCCAGCCAGGCCGTCGCCCCGCCGGCAACCGACGGCACGCTTACACCCTCCAGGCGTCGGTTTATCGGCGGTTGCGCGCCGTGCGCCTCGACGGTCCAGATGGTTTCCTGGACGTCGGACTCGACAGGAAGCAGCCCCTGAAAACTGCCGTGATCGTCGCTGGTGAGCGTCGCCGGCTCGCCGAGCGTGTCGCTGGAGAAGACTAGTCGGCCGCGCACCGGTTGGATGCCCAGCGTCACCCGGCCTGCCACCCTCACAAACGCCAGATGCAGCGACAGCGGCCCGCTGCCTGCGCCCAGCTCGAAGTATCTTTGCGGCCACGGCGTGCCGTCGGAGCTGTTGACCGTGACACGATAGCTGCCGGCCGTGAGGCCGCGCCGTACCCAGCGTCCATCGGCCGAGGTCGTGGCTTTGTCCGCGATCTGTCGCAAGCGCGGGGCCGTCGCGTCCACGGTGAGCTGCCACGGTCGGCCCTCGGGATCCACCTTTGGCGTGACGGCGATGTCCAGCGTCAGCTCTTCGAGCGGCAACGGAGGATCGATCCGGGTCTCACTGTCCGCTTGCACGCGCAGATCGAGGAAGCCGCTCGCCGCTTGGCACTCGACAGCCAGCACATGCCGGCCGGGCTGCACGCCGACGGCTTGAAAGTAGCCACGTTCGGTCAGGGGCACGGAGAAGCTCGTCTCGCCTTGGGGAGCGCTTTCCGGTTCCGATCCCGGACCGCCGCGCCGCTCCACGTCCGCTTGCAGGGTCGCCTGACAGGGACCTGGTGGGTTCGAACCGTCCTTTCGAACCGCACGCCCGAAGACCGACCCCGTTCGGCGCAGCTCGGTTCGGCCGAGATCGGCGCTCTCTGCCGCCTTCAGACTCAACCCCCATTCGTAGCGCGGAACGTACCCCGCGGCCTCCAGCTGCACGTCGAACAGGCCCGCCGGACCCTGGCAGCTCCACGTTTCTTGGTCGACCCGGCAGCTCAGCTCCGCGCTTGACGGGCTGGGCTCCGGTCGCGGGACGGGCGCCTGCGGGGCGGAGGTCTCGCCGACATTATCCGGAATGGAGCTCAGCCGAACTTCGACGGTCTCCGGCAGCGGTTCGCCTCCGGCCGTCAGGATCTTGCCGTGCAGAGATGCAGCTGGCCAGAACGCGAGCCGCACGCTCCCAGGCGCCTGGCGGCCAACCACGACATCGGTTCCCTGGCTCCAGTATCCGGGTGCTGAAGCCTGCACCTGCCAGACACCGTCGCCGAGATCCAGGACCACCCCGTCCGGCCCGGCTTCGGCGTTCACCTCGACGGGCACGCCGTTATTGGCCGGACCAGCCTTCCAAATCGCCTGGATGCGGGCGTGCTCAGGCGCCGATGCGGGCATGCCGGCGGGCCAGTCAAGAGCGACATGGACCGGCAGGGCCCCGGCCTGCGAGCCGCGGAAAGCGAGTGCGGCGACTAGAAGCACTCTTCGACCGAGCACGAACGACCTCCCCGGAACCACGCGAACATTGGAGCATCTCTCCGGAATGCTTGGTTAGCCTTGTTCCGGCTTACTTGTTGCGACACACACGAAAACCCTGATCGGGGCCCGCGCCATTCGCTGCCAGGCTGCCCCGGAAAGCCGTCGCGCAGTAGGGGGCGTCGCCGATCCAACCGCCGCCCTTCCAAACCCGGCCAAAGCCGCTTTGACTTCCTTTAGGGTCGGTTACATGAGTCTCCAAGTCTCCGTGCCAGTCCCAGCACCATTCCCTCACATTGCCCGACATATCGTAAAGTCCCAACTCGTTGGGTTTCTTGCCGCCCACAGGTTTTGTTTGATCGTGGTTTTGTTCTATTGTGGTCCAGAACCAATATCCTGTCAGGGGTTTATCCCCGGAGTTTCTCCAATACCATGCCACTTCTTCCGCATCGTCGCTTCCGCTGTATGTGTAACTCCTGCTCATCTGGCCTCCGCCCGCGGCATATTCCCACTCCGCTTCCGTCGGCAACCGGTAACCGTTAGCTCCCGCGTTGATCGTTACCGTCCATTTTATGGTATCGAGATCGCCGAATTTCGGGTCCGGCTTATTATTCGGGTCCTTCTTATTCTTGTCGATGTTGTAATACGGCTTCAAGCCCTCTTTTATGCTCCTTTTATTGCAGTATTCGACACTGTCGTACCAGTTGACCGTTTCCACCGGCAAATTGTCGCCTTTGAATTTTGAGGGATTGCTTCCCATTACCTCGATCCACTCATTTTGAGTTACGTCGTATTTGCCGATATAAAAGCTCGATACGGTTACGCCTTTTCCGTAGTAGTTGGATTTCGTGTTCTTGAAAGTCCCGCCCTTGACGAATACAAGGTTATCCGGTACTCCATTCGAATGAGCGCTGGCAACAACCGCGATTGCCGCTAAAACAACAGGAATTGCCCACAGAATGAGACGCTTTCCCATAGAGATCTCTCTTTCCATGTTTGTTGGAATTGAAGAGTCATATGCATCCGATTTACGTATTTTCAAAATGAGCTCGAAATCCGCTTGCCCGCGACGGCGGCCCGTCCGCCTCTTCAACTCATTCGAATACTCTTTGCAACGAACAACGCCTGGCCGGCGGCTGTGAGACCGCCGGCCCTGGCGTTATCGGATGATTTGCAGTGAGATTTACCACACTGTTGCGTTAACGGACCCACTCCTGCCACCATACGCCTCTGTCCCGAGGATTTGATAGTTGAAAGAACCCATATTCATCCCGAGACTCTTCCAGTGGTTAAAGTGGTTGCCAGTGGTGACTGTGTGGTTCGATCCGGTCGATGACCCGCCCCAATTATCCAAGTACTGTTCAAAAGTTGCAGTGCCTTGAATGGAAGGCTGGTTGACTTGCTGATGCTCGTATGTGCTGTATGTGTGCCCATCGCTGGACACACTGCCCTTATTCGTTCCAGCCACCACCGAACCAAACTCGCAGATGTAATATTCGACCAGCGGGTTTGTCGTCCACCCATAGATGGAGATATTGTTATAGCCGCTGGCGGAGCCGACATTGTAGCCTATGGACTGCGCACTGCCGGTGCTCCAGCCTTTACCGCCAACCACGTCATTGACGCCGGACCAGGTAATGGCGTAATTGCCGGGATACTTAGATCCTGCAGGAAATGTCATGGTTGCCGACCCGCCACTGCTATACAACGAATAGTAGTAGCCGTTGTTCGTGCCCGTTCCATTGTTGTATACCGTCTGGGCGTTTGCCGCCATTGTTACGCAACCCGCCGCTACCAGAGCGAAGAGGATTGCTTGTTGAACTCGCGACGAACCGAACCTCATTGAGTGCATGCTTATCTCCCTTTCGTTTTTTTCGTTTGAGAAAACTGACGATTCCCGCAGGCGTCACCCCCGGTCGTTCCGGGGACCGGCCATCTTGGGAAACAGGTAAACAGGTACCGATCACGACGCTAGGCCGCCTGCGGGGAACGCTAAGGAAAGAGGAGGCGCGCGCAAAAACCGATTCCCGAACTGCACACTGCCTGTGGGGGGCTCGAGCACTGCGCGAGTAAGCACGTTTCAAGCCCAATGATCGTTGGTTTAGCGATCGGGTGAAAATTACAGGAATTTTCTAGCCCCTGTCAACAGAAATAAATGCATTTACTAAATTGTTTTAGTGCTGGATTTTGTCGCTTTTTGTGCTTCCTAAAATGATTAAGTATTAGAGAAAACAATTCTTGTATTTACTAAAAGGATTTAGTATTGAAGTTCGGCCCTATTGCGGCTGATCGGCTGCCTTTTCGGCCAAGTTTTCCACAGGTTTGCCTGGTTTTTCCACAGGCGGGTGCCCATGGTCTGCCCCATCTTTTTTTACCGGCGAGATTGCTAGTGTAGCGCTCCCGCTGCACGCGAATGAGCCCACGCCCCATCGATCAAACGCGGGGAAGTTTTTCCTTTAGCCGCCGGCCTGCGAGCGCGGCGCAGGCCGCGCGTTTTGCGTGCGGCCCTCACGCATCTCCCTGCTCACGAATCATGGACGGCGGTGCTCGGTGAAGCGCGCGCGGCGCACAAAATCCGTGGGCACGAAGGCGGTCCCGCCCGCGCCCGATGACTTTTCTGACGCGTTCATTCTCATTCAAAGATGCGGCGAAACAGGCCTCTCGACCTGTTTCGCCGCGTTGTGTTAGTCAGCAGGCAGTGAGCTAGTTGACGGTGCAGGCCGTTCCGTTGAGCTTGAACGACGTGGGCACCGCGTTGGTGGTGCCGTTCCAGGTTCCATTGAAGCCGAATCCGGAGTAGCTTCCGCCCGCGGGAATGTTTTCCCAGGTTTGGCCGGACTGTTCGCTCACCGTGACGTTCGCGCCGCTCTGCGATACGGCTCCATTCCACGAACTGCTGATGGTCTGTCCGTTGGCGAATGTCCAGGTCAACGACCAGCCGCTCAGAGTGCTGCTTCCGCCGTTCTTGATGGTGACATTCGCTCCGAACAGGCTGCTGCTGTACGTTGAAACCGTGTAGTCAACGGTGCATGCGGTGCTGCCGCCACCGCCGCCGCCACCGGAGGAGTTGACGGTCAGGTTAATGGTCGTGGTTGCCTTCGTGCTTCCTGAGGTTCCGGTGATGGTGATCACGGACGATCCGGTCGCGGCCGAGCTGCTGGCCGTCAGCGTGAGCGCGCTGCTTCCGGTGGTGGGGTTGGTGCCGAACGACGCGGTGACGCCGCTGGGCAGCCCGGAGGCGGCAAGGGTTACGCTGCCGCTAAATCCGTCCACCTTAGATACCGTGATGGTGTCGGCTGCCGACTCGCCCTGAGTGACAGAGACCGAGGATGAGGAAGGCGACAGGGTAAAACTGGGCGTGCCGCCACCACCGCCGCCGCCGCAGCTGTTTGCACATACGGTTGCGTTCACGCTGCCACTCGCGCCGTTATATGCTTCCGTCCCCAGGATTTGATAGTTGAATGAACCCACCGGCAGCCCCAGACTGGTCCAGTGGTTAAAGTGGTTGGCCGTGGTGACAACGTTGTTCTGTCCGGTCGATGCCCCGCCCCAGTTATCCAGGTATTGCTCGAAAGTTTGAGTGCCTTGGATGGAAGGCTGGTTTTGTTGCTGATGCTCCCAGGTGGTGTATGTATGCCCATCGCTGGCAATAGTGCCCTTCTCCGTTGCATTCCCCGTATACAGCGAACCAAGCTCGCAGATGTAATATTCGACGAGCGGGCTTGTCAGCCACCCATAGATGGAAATGTTGTTATAGCCGCTGGCGGATCCGACATTGTAGCCAATCACCTGAGCGCTGCCGGGATTCCAGCCTTTACCGCCAACCACGTCACTGACACCGGACCAGGTAATCGCGTAATTGCCGGCTGATCCCAGTGTCATGGTCGCCGACCCGCCGCTACTATACAACGAATAGTAGAAACCGTTGTTCGTGCCCGTTCCGTTGCCGCTTACCGTCTGGGCGTTTGCCGCCATTGCTACGCAACCCGCTGCGAGAGCGGAGAGGATTACTTTCTGAACCAGTGACGAACCGAACCTCATTGAGTGCATGCTGATCTCCCTTTCGATTTCTTGGTTTCTGGCGATTCCCGCAGGCGTCACCCCCGCTCGTTCCGGGGACCGGCCATCTTGGGAAACAGGTAAACAGGTACCGATCACGACGCTAGGCCGCCTGCCGGGAATGCCAAGGGAAGAGGAGGCGCGCGCAAGAACCGATTCCCGAACTGCACACTACCTGTGGGGGACTCGAACGCTGCGCGAGTAAGCGAGGTTCAAGGCCAATGATCGTTGGTTTAACGATCGGGTGAAAACTACAGGAATTTTCTAGCCCTTGTCAACAGAAATAAATGCATTCGCTAAATTGTTTTAGTGCCGGATTTTGTCGCCTTTTGTGCTTCCTAAAACGATTAAGTACCCGAGAGAACATTTTTTGCATTTACTAAAAGGATTCAGAATCGGAGTTCGGCCCTATTGCGGTTGATCGGCAGCCTTTCCGGCGAACTTTTCCACAGGCCGGGCCGGCCGTGGTCTGCCCCATCTTTTGTACCGGCGAATTTGTTATTGTAGCGCTCCCGCTCCACGCGAATGAGCCGACTCCCCATCGATCAAACGCAAAGAGGTTTTTCCTTTAGCTCGGTGCCGGAATTAAAGTCCCGGCCTACCGCCCAAACAGGTTTCCTCGCTGCTTGTCGAGCGCCTTTCATCCAATACAATGGGGCCTGGGAGCATGAATGATGCCGCATACGGTGTTTTGCGTTCGCAACAAGAGGGAGATGGAGGGCCTGGACGAGCCGCCCTTCGACTCGGAGTTCGGTGAAAAGATCTTCAAGAACGTCTCCAAGGCAGCCTGGGCCGAGTGGGTCGACCGGCAGAAGATGCTGCTGAACGAATACCGGCTGCAGCCCTGGACCCCGCAGGCGCAGCAGTTCCTGGTGGCGCAGATGGAGGAGTTCTTCTTCGGCGCGGGCTCCGCCCTGCCCTCGGAGTTCGTCCCGCCGGAGCACTGACGGCAGCCGCGGTCCCCTCTCTGACCGGCCCTGACCCATCGCATCGCCGCAGCCTGGCTTGGCGAACCTAGCCGCCAATTCCGCTGGTAGAATGGAAGTTGCCGCGCGGCGCGGCGACTTGCCCTCTTTCCGCCCCCAACCCCGTGGCCTCTTTGGCCGAACCAAGAGAAGGAAAGTTCCTCCGAGTGACCCAGACGATACGCAATATTGCCATCATTGCCCACGTAGACCACGGAAAGACGACGCTGGTGGATGCCATGCTGCGCCAGTCGGGAACCTTCCGCGCCAATGAGCAGGTGGCCGACCGCGTGATGGATTCGAACGAACTGGAGCGGGAGCGCGGCATCACCATCCTGGCCAAGAACACGGCCATCGTTTTCGAAGGCGGCAAGATCAACATCGTGGATACGCCGGGACATGCCGACTTTGGCGGCGAGGTGGAGCGCGCTCTCAAGATGGTGGACGGCGTGATGCTGCTGGTCGACGCGGCCGAGGGCCCGCTGCCGCAGACGCGCTACGTGCTGGCCAAGGCGCTGGAGGCTAAGCTGCTGCCTATCGTGGTGATCAACAAGGTCGACCGCCCCGACGCCCGCCCGCAGGAAGTCCTGAACGAAATCTACGATCTGTTCATCGACCTGGACGCGGATGAGTCGCAACTGGATTTTCCGGTGCTCTACGCGGTGGCCAAGGCGGGCACGGCGACCCTCGATCCCGCCACGCCCGGCGTGAACCTGCAGCCGCTGTTCGAGACCATCGTCTCCACCATTCCCGCGGCCACCGGCGACGCCGAGGGCACGCTGCAGATTTTGGTCACCAATCTCGATTACTCCGATTACTTTGGCCGCATCGCCATCTGCCGCGTCTTCCAGGGCACGCTGCGCGCCGGCGACGATGTGACCATCTCCAAGCGCGACGGCTCGCTCCAGAAGACGCGCATCACCAAGCTCTTCACCTTCAGCGGCCTCAAGCGCACGGAGATCGCCGAAACCACCATGGGCGACATTGTGGCCGTGGCCGGCGTCGAGGGCATCACCATCGGCGAGACCATCACCAGCGTCGAGAACCCGTCCCCGCTGCCGCTGATCGTCATCGACGAGCCGACCATCGCCATTCAGTTCAGCGTGAACAACTCGCCCTTTGCCGGCCGCGAGGGCCAGTACGTCACCAGCCGCAACCTGCGCGAGCGCCTGGAAAAAGAGCTGCTCACCAACGTCAGCATTCGCGTGGAAGAGACCGGCTCGCCGGACAGCTTCAAGGTGCTGGGCCGCGGCGAGTTGCAACTGGCGATCCTGATCGAGATGATGCGCCGCGAGAGCTTCGAGCTGATGGCCGGCCGCCCGGAGATCGTCACCAAGACCGTGGACGGCGTGCGCATGGAGCCGGTCGAGCATCTCACCATCGACGTGCCCGAGGCCTTCACCGGCGTGGTGATCGAAAAGCTGGGGCCGCGCAAGGGCGAGATGAACAAGATGCACAATCACGGCTCGGGCCGCGTGCGCATGGAGTTTCGCGTGCCCAGCCGCGGCCTCATCGGCCTGCGCAGCGAGATGCTCACCGAGACCCGCGGCACCATCGTGATGAACGCGCTCTTCGACGGCTACATTCCCTACCAGGGCGAGATTCCGCAGCGGCCCACCGGCGCGCTCATCGCCGATCGCCTGGGTTCGACCACCACCTATTCGCTGAACGGCCTGCAGGAGCGCGGCATTCTTTTTGTGGGGCCGGGCGTCGAGGTCTACGAAGGCATGATCGTCGGCGAGCACTCGCGCGACAACGACCTCGACGTGAATGTGGTCCGTGAAAAGAAGATGACCAACATGCGCGCCTCGAACGCCGATGAGGCCATCCGGCTGGTGCCCGTCCGAACTCTCAACCTGGAGCAGGCCATCGAGTTTATCGCCGAGGACGAGATGGTCGAGGTCACTCCCAAGTCGCTGCGCCTGCGCAAGAAGATACTGCAGCAGAACCGCCGGCCCAAGCGCTGGGAAAAGGGGCTGTAAGAGCCTATCCGCAAATTGTAGCGCCGCCGGTCTCCAGACCGGCTGTACTGGCGGCTTCCAAGCCGCCAGAGGCGATGAGTGCAGGTCTGTCCGCCGCGGCGGATGCACGACAGCCGCTCTGGAGAGCGGCGCTACAGAATCAGCAATCTACGGATAATCTCTTAGTCTTCACTGCGGCAGGAAGGCAGCGGTCGCAAGGCCCGCCGGAGTTGGTACAGTGGATGCAACGCCGATTCACGGCGCGCGCTGGACCGCGCCGAAAGGCGGAGCCAAGGTCCCCGGAGTTTCCCATGAAGAGTTATCGCATCGTTGTTGCGCTGATGCTGCTCGCCCCAATGGCGTGCAGCGCGTTTGCAGCCGGGCATGGCGCAGAGCGGCCCTGGTCGGAGCGCGCGGCGAACTCGGCCATTGAGCGCTGGCCGGATGGCCGCTTTGCGCCCGCCGGCGCGCGCTGGGTTTGGAACTACGAGCTGGGCACGCTGCTCGAGGGCGTGGACGCCGTGTGGCTGAACACCGCCGATCCACGTTATTACAACTACATCAAGAGTTCGGTCGATCAGTTTGTAACTCCCGACGGCGCGATTCCCACCTGGAAGCCGGAAGAGAATCAGCTTGACAACATTCTGCTTGGGCGTCAGCTTCTGCTGTTATACGGCGTGACGCAGGATCCTCGCTACGCAAAGGCCGCCACGCTGCTTTACCAGCAGCTTGTTCATCAGCCGCGTACCCCCTCCGGCGGATTCTGGCACAAACAGCGATACCCGAATCAGATGTGGCTGGACGGGCTTTATATGGCGGAGCCTTTCTATGCCGAATATGCGGTCACGTTTCATCATCCTGAAGCATTTGAAGATATTACTCACCAGTTCGCGCTGATGGATGAGCACGCGCGCGATGCCAAGACCGGCTTGCTCTATCATGGGTGGGATGAGTCGAAGCAGGAGCGCTGGGCCGATAAGCAGACGGGGCTCTCCTCGCAGTTTTGGGCCAGAGGCATGGGCTGGTACATGATGGCGCTGGTGGACACGCTCTCGTATTATCCTGAGGATAATCCCGGGCGGATGCAATTGATCGAGCAACTCAACCGGGATGCGGCTGCGGTGGCGCGCTCCCAGGATGGAGCGACCGGGCTTTGGTATCAGGTGCTCGACAAAAGCGGCGCAAAGGGAAATTATCTGGAGTCCTCGGCCTCCTGCATGTTTGTTTACGCGCTGGCCAAGGGAGTGCGCATGGGCTATCTTCCCCAGAGTTATCTAGCCAATGCGGAGCGCGGTTACAAGGGCGTTCTAACTCATTTCATCGAGACCGGAGCCGGCGATTCGGTATCGCTTACCGGAACGGTGAAGGTCGGGGGCCTGGGCGGCGATCCTTACCGGGACGGAGGCTATTCCTATTACATCGGCGAGAAGACAGCTACAAACGATCCCAAGGGTGTGGGCGCGTTTCTGCTCGCCGGCGCGGAGATGGAAAACGCCGCAAATGCAAGACTGGGGCGCGGCGTCACAGTGCTGCTCGACGGCTGGTTCAACAGCCAGAAGCGGTCCGACGCATTCGGCCGGCAGGTCTACTTTCATTACAAATGGGACGACTGGAGCAACAGCGGCTACTCTCTGTTCGGTCATATCTTCCGCAACTTCGGCGCGGAGACCAAAACTCTTTATGCGGCGCCCACGGCTGCGGCGCTAAGTCAGGCGCGGGTCTACATCATCGTCTCCCCGGATATTCCAATCAAGAACCCAAATCCGAATTATATCCAGCCTGAAGACGCGGCGCAGGTTGCCAAATGGGTCGAAGGCGGAGGCGTGCTGATGATTCTGGCCAACGATCCGGCGAATACCGATCTGGAGCACTTGAATCTCATTGCCGATCCGTTCGGCATTCACTTCAACAGCGTCCTGCACAAGCACGTGCTGGGCGATTCGTATGAATTGGGGAAGCTCGCTGTTCCCGGCGGCGGTCCCATCTTCCGCAATCCGCACACCTTGTTTATGAAGGATGTATGTAACATCTCGGTCAAGTCTCCGGCCGTTTCATTGTTCCAGGACGATGAAGGAATCCTGATGGCCACGGCGAAGTACGGCAAGGGAACTATCTTCGCCACGGTCGATCCATGGCTCTACAACGAATACACCGACGGCC
>JBEKPA010000064.1:0-14179 GCA_049521195.1 Occallatibacter sp. | reverse complement strand
CAGACCGCCGTGCTTGTGCAGGAAGCCGGGCGTCCACGGCAGTTCGAAGGCGCAGTCGCGGACGCCGAGCAGCAGGCCGGCTGCCCGCAGCACCGCATCGGCTGTGCGTAGAGCGAGCGAGCGGCGGCTGGCGCCGACGGGGTCCAGCAGATAGAAGACGCGCTCCTGCTCGACCGCGGCGGCCATGGGAATCTCGGCTGGATTGAGCTGCGGAAAGCTGGCGCGGATGCCCTGGGCGCGCGTGACCACTCCGCTGACGCCCGCCGCCAGATCGTCGGCGCGCTCGTAGCAGAGCACCTGCAAGGGCATTCCAGGGACGGCTTTGCTCTGAAAGGCAGGATCTTCCGGATGCGCGCTCCACTCGCGGGTAAGCGTGGTGAGAAAGCCGCCCATCGCGGGACCGAAGCCGGCGCAGGCGATATCGACCTCCATCGACTGGCGGTCGATCTCCGAGACAGACGACTCGGATGGTGCGGTTTCCACGCTCATGCGGGCCTCCTCATTTGCATTTGCTTTGGAGCGCGGTCGTGCCTTGATTCGGTTAGCATCGTAAAAGTGGCCTACCTCTCCAACTGCCGTGAGGGTTGAGATTCGCTCTGCCTCTCGTCCTTAGGAATGTCCCGCTTGTAAAATGGAAGGTAAGTAAATGGGCCTACCGCAACCGATGAATTGTTGAGTTTCAATGCAAACTTAACCCGCAAATACCAGTAGTCATCGACATGGTTCAGTGGAAAACTTATGAGGATTTCCTTGCCCGGCTGCACAGTTGCGACACCTGAAACTTCAAACGAATAACCTCCCGGTTTATGCTTCAATCTCTCTTTCCGCAATTTCAAATCACTTTCGTATTCCTGCACCTCCCGATCAGAACCGATGATTGTCAGGATCGGCTCAACTTCTACAACCTCGTCTTCCAGTACAGACTCGATATCTCCGGGAAACCCGCCTGATGCCCGAAAGACTATTGGAATACGACAATTGTTTACGACTTTGAGCCAAAGGCCCGTATTGCCTTCACCATCTTGATGCGGCTTTCGCGGCCCAATATGATCGAATTTCAGATAAACATAGGGCTTTGCAGGGTCTATTATGAAATTAGTCGAGTTAATTTCTTGCGAGGATCCGCATGCTCCGAAGAGCATAATGAAGGCATAAACCAAGTTCTTCATTTGCGGCCTCCAGATTTGGCGATTTGATCCCATTTCATAATGGCCGATCTGATGCTGCCGGTTTGGGGTCGTGGTATCCCACCCTAGCCGCAAAGACAAGAACGCGGCGAGGGTGGGGCACCCAGTTTTCATTAGCACAATCAACCTGACCACTCCCAACGGACGACTGACTACTGACCACTGATCACTTACCACTGACCACTGTCTTCATGCCGGATAATCCAGCGCTTCGGGGATCATGACCTTGCCCACCGTCTCCGCGGCGCGGTCCTTGGCCAGGCGGCAGCCGCTCAGGCAGGTGGTCAGTTTGCTTTGCAGGCGGAGGAATTCGCTGGAACCGGCGCAGCCCGCGCAGGGGCCGGCCTTCTGCGGATGGCTTCCGTCCGCGCCCAATACATCCACGGCAAAGGCCGAGATGCCGGGCATGGTCTCCTCGTACTCTTCCAACTCGGCGGCCAGGAAGCAGTTGCGGTGTTCCTCTTCCTCCCAGGCCGGATGGCGGTTGTAGCCGAAGACCAGTTCGCCGCAGATGCGCGAGACCTCTCCCGCCGCCGCCGCCGCCTGCGTGTGGCACAGGTCGCTGAGGAACTGAACGGTTCCTTCCAGGCCCTCGGCCGCGACTGGATCGCCGGGGCCGCAGGCTTCGAGTTCCAGCACATCCAGAATTTGCGCGCGCGAGGCAACCAGCCAGCAGAGCGCGTCGGCCAGCGCAAAGGTCACGCCCTGGCGCTGCCCGTGATAGAGCTTGTTGCCGTCAGGGTCGGTGGAGCGCTGCAAGTAGTTCATCGACCACAGCCACAGTTGCATCGCCGAGGCCAGCGTGCAGGCGCCGGTTCCGGGCCGCAAGGAGGCGATGCCCCGCATCTGGCCGGTCCAGGCGCGGAACTGGGCCAGGAAGACCTCGCTGGTCATGGTCACCGTCAACTGGCGGCGCTGCACCGCTTCCGGCCCTTCATAGGTGGCTTCCAGTTGCGCGTCCATCCATTTGTTGGCCAAAAAGCCGGGGCAATCCTCGGTGATGCCGTAGCCGCCCATCAGGCTCACGGCCTCGCGCAGCATATTGGCGCCGTGGCCTGTATTCCAAAGCTTGGTCGCCGGGCAAATCACGTTGGCCTCGGCGTCCAGCAGCACAAACTCGACCAGCGGATCGGCCTCCAGCTCGGTGCGGCGCGGGTCGTTTGGCCGCAGCGAGAGCATCTCGATGGCCCGCTGCTCGCTTTCCTTCAGCGCTCTCAACTCCGCGCGCCCGCCCTGGACGCCGCGGTCCTTCAGCATCGCCGTCTTCAGCTTTTCCAGCGGGTCGAGCGTATCGAAGAGCCGCGCGGCGGCAAAGCCGAGCGAGGTTGCGGCCTCGCCCGTGGCCCAGATGTCCACCAACCGATGGAGTGCGTCCTCGCGTTGCTGGATGCCCTGCTCATAGCGGATCGAGCCCGGCTTGGCGCCCTCGGCCCCGCGGAAGCGCTGGCGCTGGTAGCGAATGACCGGCTCGATGGCCGAGAGCAGCTTGGCCGCCGTCATCAGGCCCACCGGCACGCGGGTGCGGCGGAAGACCGCGTCGATGATCTCGCCGTGGTTGTAGTTGGGCACGATCACGCCGTCCTTCACCGTGTATCCGCCCACGATGCGGCTGGCCGGAACCTTGAGGCTGAAGATGGGATCGCCGGTGGACGAAAGCTGGTGAACGAGCTTCTTGGTTGGGGTTCCGCGGTCGAACGTGCCTACGTCGCCGTCTTCCAGAATCACCACGCAACTGCCTTTGATGCGCGGATCGCAGGAGTTGACCGCGGCGGTGACGAAGTTGGCGAAGGCGATATTGGTGATGAACCGGCCGCGCTTGTCCACTTGCAGCCAGGGTTCCTCGCCGTCCTTCCACTCGGCAACGCCGACCTTGCCGCTCAACATGCCGGTATCCACGCCCACATATGGGATGGGTTCGGTCAGGGCGAATGCGCCGCGCCAGGGCTTGCGGTCCTCTCCATGCTGCGGCGGAGCGGCCAGCGTCTTGTAGCGGGTGACCTGCTCCTGGGTGCCGCGCTCGTGAATGGGCGACAGGGCCAGAAAGCTGGCCAGACTGGCGGTGGCTGCGCCGCCGTCTACCCAGGCCAGCTCAAAGGCGGCCAGTCCCAGCGCCAAGTTCTTGGGGCCGGAGATGAACCCGCCCTCTTCCGGCTCCATGAAGACCGCGGTAATGCCGGCGCGATCGAAGGCCTCCAGCATCTCGCCCTTTCCGGGGGTCCACTCGTGCGTGTTGCGCTCTCCGGCGGCCACCAGCCGCGCCACGGTTCCCCGCGCCACGCCTCGCGCCGACTGAACGAGCATCTGCAAATCGAAGCGGTCGGCGAACCGCCATTGAATCTGACGCACCGCATCCCCAGGGAGGGTAAGCATGGCCTTCGTCTCCGATACCGTAACTGTGGTCATCGATTCTGTCCTTTGGCAGCGGTCATATTGTGCTTGAAAAGGCTGGCTTCGGCATGTGACCTGTATCACTTGGACGCGCCGCCTGCCCAGGCCGGCCAAAGCGGACGACAGAGCCGATCATTTCTCAAGATGCAGTGGATTACCCGCCTTGAACACCGGAGCGACGCTTCCATCGTGTGATCGCCATCACTTTCGATGGCGAAGCGCAGCCTATATGACAGGTACTTAACCGGGAAAATCCCCTGCGACCGGCAAAGGAGCAATATCATGACTCTACGAATCGGAACCGCGACCGCGATCCTGCTGGCCGCTTTTACCGTGGCGCCGGCTTTCGCGCAGGCGCCCGGCGCTGACACTTACAAGGCCAAGTGCGCCATGTGCCACGGCGCCGACGGGCTGGCCGCCACGCCGATGGGCAAAACCATGAAGATTCTCTCCTTCAAGGATGCGTCGATGGTCAAGGCGCCCGACGCCCAGTTCATCGCCTCAACCAAGAACGGCAAAGGCAAGATGCCGGCTTACACCGGCAAGCTCACCGATGCCCAGATCAAGGATGTGATCTCCTACATTCGCACCCTGCAGAAGTAGGCGGCGAGTGAGCATTGCCCTGGCCGTGCGGTGCGAACCGCGGAATCCCGTGCCGGAAAGCGGCCGGGGCGCCCGCAAGCGCCAGATTCCACCGGAGTTGAGATGAAAACCGGTTCCTCCATCGCGCTGGCTTTGGCTGCATGCGCTCTTCTGCTTCTGGCGGCGCCGCGCAGAGCGGAGGCGCAAACGGATTGCCTGGCCTGCCATGCGGACGCCGGCCTTCAGGATGCGTCGGGGCACAGCGTTGCCGTGGATGCGGCGAAGTTTCATTTGAGCATTCACGGCAGCCTGCAATGCTCCGATTGCCACGCCGCCATCAAGGAGTATCCCCATCCCGACAAGGTGACGCCGGTGCAGTGCGAAACCTGTCACGCCGACGAGGCGGCCGGCCTGGTTGGCAGCGTGCACGCCTCCCGCGCGGAGCATCCGTGCACCAGTTGCCATGGCGACGCCCATTCCATCTTTCCCAAAACCGATCCCAAGTCGGCGGTCTATCCGCTCAACGTTCCGCGCACCTGCGGCGCCTGCCACGGCAACGACGCCATGGCCAAGAAGCATGGCCTGAACAACGTCTATCCGCTCTATCTGGACTCCATTCACGGCTTTGCCCTCAGCAAGGAAGGCCTGCTGGTGGCGGCAAACTGCCAGAGCTGCCATGGATCGCATCACATCCTGAGCCACAAGGATCCGCTGAGTCCCACTTACAAGGCCAATGTTCCCAAGACGTGCGGAAACTGCCATGCGGGAATCACTGGGGATTATATGGGCGGAGTCCATGGAAAGGCCGTCCTGGCGGGCAAACTGGACGCACCGGTGTGCTCGGATTGTCACACGGCTCATGCTATCGAGCAGCCTACGGCGTCGGCCTTTCGCATGCAATCCACGCCCATCTGCGGAAACTGCCACAAGGACAAATTCAGCACTTACCGGGATACCTTCCACTCGCAGTTGGGCTCGCTCGGCGGCTACGTGGAGACGGCGCGCTGCTGGGACTGCCACGGAGCGCATGGGATACTGCCCGCATCCGATCCCCGCTCGCCTATCAACAAGGCCAATCTGGTCGAGACCTGCGGCCGCTGTCATGCGGGCGCCAACCTCAGCTTCGTTCAATATCAGCCCCATGCCAATGCGCGCAATCGCAAGCTGAATCCGGCGCTTTACTTCACCCGCCTGTTCATGAATCTGCTGCTGGCAGGCACGCTTACCTTCTTCATGATCCACACCGTGCTGTGGCTGATCCGCTCGCGATACGACCAGGTCAAGAGAAGAAAGGCGGAAGGAGGCAAGAATGGCTGATTTGGAACAAGCGGCGGAGGAAAGCAGGGAGCAAGGCGGCGCCAAAGAGCGGTATTTCGTGCGCTTTACGCGCGCGCAAAGATACCTTCATGCCGTGCTGTTCACTACCTTCCTGGGGCTGGCGGCGACAGGCCTGCCGATGCGATTCAGCCAGAGCGCCTGGGCGCGCCTGTTCGCCAGCGGCGTGGGCGGATTTGGCGCCATCATCTTCTTCCATAAACTTTGCGCCGTGGTCCTCACGGCGGCCTTTCTGATCCATGTGAAAGATATCTTCCAGCGGGGACTTGTGAATCGGGAGAAGGGAATCTTCTGGGGCTCGACCTCGATGGTGGGCAACTGGAAGGATGTGAAGGACCTCTTTGGACACCTTCGCTGGATGGTGGGACTGGGGCCCAAGCCGCAGTTCGAGCGCTACGCCTATTGGGAGAAGTTCGATTACTGGGCGGTCTTCTGGGGCATGGTCGTCATCGGCTTTTCAGGCTACGCCATGTGGTTTGCCCCGTTTTTCGCCAGGTTCCTGCCCGGCTGGGCATTGAACGCCGTGCTCGTGATTCACAGCGAGGAAGGGCTGCTCGCCATTCTCTTCATCTTTTCCATCCACTTCGTCAACACCCATCTCCGCCCCGACAGTTTCCCCATGGATATGGTGATCTTCACCGGCGTGGAGAGCGAGGAGGAGTTCAAGACCAAGCGCCCGAAAGAGTATCAACGGCTTGCCGCCGAGAGCAAACTGGAGGCCAGACTCACGCCTGCTCCGGCGCTGTGGCTGACGAATTTCTCCCGAGTGGTGGGGACCATCGCCATACTGATCGGACTGACCCTGCTGGTGTTGACGCTGAGCGCGTACTTCGGATCCTGAGCGGCGAGTTCCATCCGGCAGGAAAAGGCGGCCTGCAACTCGGCATTGTGCCGGCCCCGGCATTCTGTTACTATTCCCCCAGAGATGGTCCGCGCTTCCCTAAGCCGCTCTTGTTGTCGCCTGTCGAACATCTTCGATGGGTGTGCGAACTAGTCTCCGATCTCCCAGCAAAGTTGATCCTGAAGACGCACCCGATAGCTGAATAGCCGGGTCTGTCTCCATTCCCCTCCGGCATTCAGCCTCCAGTTAGCCAGTCGAGAGGTTTCATGCCGGTCACTGAAAGCGATACGCCCTCAATCCCATTGCCAGCCGCCGTCGCTCCCGCGCGGCGCTTGAGCCATCTGCGCCTGCTTGAAGCCGAGAGCCTGCACATCCTGCGCGAAGTGGCTTCAGAATTCGAGCGGCCGGTGATGCTGTACTCGATCGGCAAGGACTCTTCGGTGATGCTGCGCCTGGCGCAGAAGGCCTTCTACCCCGGCCCGATTCCGTTCCCCTTGATGCATATCGACACCGGATTCAAGTTCGCCGAGATGCTCGCGTTTCGCGATTCGATGGCACGCTCGGTTGGCGCTGAGCTTCTCGTATGGCGCAATGAAGCCGCCATTGCGGCCGGCACGAATCCCATCGCGCTCGATACCAAGCGCTGCTGCGGTCTGCTCAAGACGCAGGCGCTGCTCGACGCTCTGAAGCATTACAACTTCGATGCGGCCTTTGGGGGCGCTCGCCGCGATGAAGAGAAGTCGCGCGCCAAAGAGCGCATCTACTCCTTCCGCGACGGCGCGGGCCAGTGGGATCCCAAGAACCAGCGCCCGGAGTTATGGAACCTCTACAACGCGCGCATTCATCCCGGCGAAAGCATTCGCGTCTTTCCGCTCTCCAACTGGACCGAGATGGACGTTTGGCAATACATCCATGAAGAGAAGATCCCGATTGTGGACCTCTACTTCGCCAAGGAGCGGCCCATGTATGTGCGCGGCGATGCGCTGCTGCCCATCGAGCAGAGTTTCGTTGCCCGGCTGGGCGAGAAGCCGCAGATGGTCAAGTCGCGGCTGCGTTCGCTGGGTTGCAGCCCATGCACCGGGGCCATTCGCTCCGACGCGGATACGCTTCCCAAGATCATTGCCGAGCTGGTCTCCTTTCGCTCCTCGGAACGCGCCCACCGCGCCATCGACCACGACCAGGAAGGGTCGATGGAAATCAAGAAGCGGGAGGGCTACTTCTAAATGGCTGCCGTGACTGCTCCCAGTTTATTTTCGATCGACGAGTTTCTGGCGCAAGAGCGCGAGAAGGATATTCTGCGCTTCTCGACGGCGGGCAGCGTGGACGATGGAAAGTCCACGCTCATCGGCCGCTTGCTCTACGACACGCAATCCGTTTACGAAGATCAGGTACGCTCGATCGAAGGGAAGGGAACTACCCTGCCGGGGCAGATCGACTTCGCGCTGCTCACCGACGGCCTGCGCGCGGAGCGCGAGCAGGGCATCACCATCGACGTTGCCTACCGCTACTTCTCCACACCGCGGCGCAAGTTCATCATCGCGGATACGCCTGGCCACGAGCAGTACACGCGCAATATGGCCACGGGAGCCTCGACGGCCGATGCGGCGGTGGTGCTGATCGACGCTTCCAAAGGCGTGCTCATCCAGTCGCGCCGCCACGCCTACATCGCCTCGCTGCTGAGGGTCCGCCACATTCTGGTCGCCGTCAACAAGATGGACCTAATCGGCTACGATGAGCTGCGCTTCCGCGCCATCGAGCGCGACTTCAAGCTGCTGCTCGGAGAGATCGCGGCCGATACCGGCAATCCCGTCGAGCCAGTCTTTGTGCCCGTCAGCGCGCTGGCCGGAGACAATATCGTTCACCTTTCGGGCACCATGCCGTGGTACGAGGGGCCATCGCTGCTGGAGTTGCTGGAGTCCACGCCCTCGTCGCTTGATACGCGCGCCGATGCCTTCCGTTTTCCTGTGCAGCGAGTCATCAGGCCCGACCATGCGTTTCGCGGCTTTGCCGGGCAGATTGCCTCGGGAACCGTTCGTCCCGGCGACAGAATCACCGTACTTCCTTCGGGAAGGAGCGCGGAGGTTGCGCGCATCGTCACCTGGGATGGAGACCTTGCCGAGGCGCACGCGCCGCTGTCGGTAACGCTGGTGCTGAATCGTGAGCTAGATATCAGCCGCGGCGATCTGATTGTCTCTTCTCACGCTCCGGCAACCGTTGCCAGGCAAGTGAAGGCCGCGCTGGTGTGGATGGACCAGCGGCCTCTCGAACGCAGCCGCCGCTATCTGCTCAAGCACACCAGCCAGACGGTTCCGGCGTTCGTTGCGTCCATCGACCATCGCACCAACGTCGCCACCCTTTCGCGCGAACCCGCCGAGACGCTGCGCATGAACGACATTGGCGCGGCAACGCTGACTCTGCTGCGTCCGATCGCCATCGACATTTACGCGGAGAACCGCCCCACCGGCGCTTTCATCCTCATCGATCCGGAGAGCAACGCCACCGTCGCCGCGGGCATGGTGACCTCGGCATCGGGTCGAAGCGCGACTGGCGCGAACCCCTCCGGCCCCGTGACCGACGACGAACGAGCGGCGCGCTGGGGTCATCGCGGCGGCGTTCTTGAATTGAATGGGCCGCCCGAACTCGTTGACCAGATCGAGCGTTCGCTCTTCGCGCGCGGCGTGATTACAGCGCGCATTGAGGTGGACGACGGCGGCGCGCTGGGGCTGGATACAGGCGTGGCCGCAGCGCTTATTGAGTCGAAGGCGTTATCCGGCATGGTCGCATTGGTCATAACTCCAGCCGGCGGCGGCACTTTGACCGCTCGCGCCGGGAACGAGCAAATCGTGCTCGACGCAAACGGCCCGGATGAGGCCATCGCGGCCGTTCATGAACTGCTCGCTCGCGCCGGCATTCTTGTGTCGCGAGGAAGTCTGGATTGGGAGATATAGATCGGGAACGGAGGCCGCTCGATGAGTACCGCTGAAATCCATGCGCAGTTAAATGCCAGGCTCGACGCGCTGCGCACAACTCTTGCGCGCGAAGTTACCGGCAGGGGCGATGTGTGCCTTACGTGCAGCTTCCAGGCCGAAGATATGCTGCTCGCAAAGCTGGCCATCGGGTTCGATGCGAAGTTACCGGTTCTGTTTCTCGATACGGGTTATCACTTTGCCGAGACTTATGCTTATCGGGACCGCATGGCAAGCGAGTGGCGGCTGAACCTCATCAACCTGCTGCCGGAACAGACGGTCGCCGAGCAGGAGGCGGAGCATGGAGTTCTCTATCGATCCGCGCCCGATCTGTGCTGCAAGCTGCGCAAGGTGGAGCCGCTCTTCAAGGCCGTTGCAGGTTATCGCGTGTGGCTCACAGGCTTGCGGCGCGAGCAGGCGAAGAGCCGCGCCGCGCTTGAAGAGGAGGCGCTCTTCGCGCTTCCCGGCGGCAAGCAGGTGCTGAAGCTCGCGCCCCTGGCGGCGTGGACCACGCGCGACGTGTGGTACGCCTGCGAACAGCTCTCGATTCCCCTGCTGCCGCTCTATGAGCGCGGATACTCCTCGATCGGCTGCGAACCATGTACCTCGCTTCCGCAGGATCCCAACGATCCGCGGTCGGGCCGCTGGGCCGGCCGCAAGGTTGAGTGCGGTATTCACATCGAAGCGGCGCCGGCGAGGTGAGACAAACGCAAGGCAAGCGCAAGACACGCGTAAGACAAGGGCAAGGCAAGGGCAAGTAAGGCGCGCAGGAATCGAGGGAGTTATATGCAGTACGTCATCGGGTTCTTTATTGCACTGTTTATCGCGCTGACCGGGGTTGGCGCGGGCACCGTCACCGTCCCGGTCCTGGTGCTGTTTCTGGGCGTGCCCGCGCCGGTCGCGGTCGGCATCGGCCTCATGTTCGCCACCGCGGTCAAACTCATCCTCGTCCCGGCGCAGATTGCCCGCCGCAACGTGGCCTGGCGCACGCTTGGGTTCATGCTTGCGGGCGGCGTGCCGGGAGTTATCGTCGGTTCGCTGTTTTTGAAGCATCTGGTCAACGTCGGTTCGCAGAACCTGCTCAACGCGATGCTGGGTGCGATCCTCGTCACAACGGCAAGCTGGCAGATATTCAGCTTCCTGCGTCCGCTGAAGCAGAATGCGGACCCGCGCGACCGCAGTCCTCTGCTTGCGTGGCTCATGCTGCCGGTGGGCGCCGAGGTTGGCTTCTCCTCGGCCGGAGCGGGCGCACTGGGCAGCGCCGCGCTGCTGAGCCTTACTCCTCTGCTGCCCGCGCAGGTGGTGGGCACCGATATTGCCTTCGGCTTCGTCGTCTCGCTGATCGGCAGCGGCGCGCATTGGTTTTCGCACGCATCGAACCCGGAGTTGCTGCTGCACCTCATCATCGGAGGCGTTGCCGGCGCCATTGTTGGAACCATCGTCAGCACTCGCGTCCCGCGCCGGCAGTTGCGCTTTGCGCTCTGCGTCTGGCTGCTGATCCTGGGAGGCCAATTCCTCGTCAACAGCTATCAGGCCTGGGCCGCTCCGCAAAAGGCTGTGGCCGGCCAGTCGCGCACCACGCAACTGAAATAGCCAAAGCGCCGCGCGCCGCCGGCGAAGGCGTCTTCACTTGGCTCATTCAGACTGAAAAGCGGTCCAGGCTTTCCAAGTACCTTGGCGTGAATTCTTGCCGCGAGGCCGGGTTGAAACGGAGGATATCTCCGATAAACCAACCATGGCTTCATTTCCGAACTCAGAAATCCGCGCGGCGGACCCTGCCTCCAAGCCGGCGGAAAGCCGTGCGCAGCGGCGATTGTTCTGGCCGGGAACCGCCGTGATCCGGATTCTACCCTCCGGGCCCGATGTCCTTGGGGTTCTGCTCGATCTAACCGAATCGGGATGCGGGGTTGAAATCGGCATCGCCTTTCCGGCCCAGGTCGGCGCCCAGGTCGATGTGGAATTGCATGTGCGCGGCGTGGCCCTCGAGCGGGCGGGCGTCATCCGCTACATCGATGTGATCCGGCGCGGTGAGTGTGAGACCAGGGCGGGAATCGAGTTCAATGAGCCATGCAGCCGCAAGGCCGCGCTGGTCGATCGCCCGGTCAAGGGAGCGCTGCGGCAGATCAATCGAGACCGCGCGGAGGGCCGTTGAGGCGAGCTGCAAAGGAAGCGCGGCCTACCCATGTTCTCAAGAGCTTGACTTGGGCCAGCCGGGATCGGGCAACGGCTTTCCTTGCTCCGAGCAGGCCTGGAGCCTCTTCGCGGAGTAAGGCGTTTCCTTCAGCGCATCGTTCAGCCAGGCTGGCAGCTCGGGCGCCAGAAACGTGATTTCCCGTCCTTGAAACGATGCGATCAGTCTTGGCGCCGTTCCATGCGCGGAATTGTCGTATACGTTAAGCAAATCGACCGTCTTGCCCAACTCGTCGAGGACTCGGGAAAGGTTGGCTAGACTCTTTGCGCGAATATCGCGAATCGTGTCCTCAGAGCCACTATGCCCGCCTTGGTAGGCGCGTTGCGTTACGCGCTTGACAGAGGTGCCGATACTATCGACACACACATATCTGAACATCACTGCAAATCCGGCAACGTGGGCCTGCCTCATTTGATCGATAACAATTGTGCTCCGCAGCGTCGTTTCAGTCGCGAAGTCCCTGCCCGTTGCGATGTGATCTTGAATGAATTTCTCGCAGACCGGACCCACTGCCGCACGGATTGACCTGGGAATGCCGACGTACGAGCCGCCATTCAGCATCGCCGCGTAATTGTCCGCGTTGAAATAATCGCAGCCAAATGAGTCACCCGGAAATGCACTTGTCTTTCCGCTACCCGCCGGCCCGGCTACAACGTACATTGTCGGCACGCACTATCCTCCGAAGTCCCGATCCGCACCCGGAAGCATGTCCGCGGGAAGCTCCTTCTTCAACAGGTTGCCGTCCTTGTCGATGATGCCCATGGCGACGGCTCTTTCGCACGAGCGTCGAATGCGTTTTGCCCCCTCTTCGAGCAGGCGCTTCTCCAGTGCCTTTTGCTCGGCCAGGTACTCAGGGGAATACGTCCTCTTCACATAGACCGCTTTCGACGGTTCCACGGCGTTCTCAGCCAACGTCCCCACCGCACCTTTGGTTGCCATCGCGCACCTCCAGTTGTCCAGATTCTAGTCCTCAACGGCGTGAAGGGGAAAGCGGCGCGGAGATTGGGGGTCGCGCCTGGCTATCCGAGGAACGCCATCACCACATGGTTGACCAGGAAGGCCGCGCCATAGGCTAGCGCCAGCATATAGAGAAACTGCACCGCCGGCCACTTCCAACTATTGGTCTCGCGGCGCACCACGGCCATCGTCGAGGTGCACTGCATGGCGAAGGCGAAGAAGATCATCAGCGCCAGTGCGCCGCCCATCGTCATGTCGTGGTGCAACGCGGTTTGCAGGTGCATGGCCTGGGTGGCTGGATCGGCGCCGTAGAGAGTGCCCATGGTGCTCACCATCACCTCGCGGGCCAGCACGCTTGAGAGCAGCCCGATGCCGATCTTCCAATTGAAGCCCAGCGGCGCAATGGCCGGCTCGATGAGGTGGCCCAGGCGGCCGATCAGGCTGTCGGCCAACTCCGGCGCTGAAATGACGCCCCCCGGAGCCTGAATCACCGGCAGGTGGGCCAGTACCCACAGCGCCAGCGTGACGCAAAGGATGATAGTGCCCGCCTGGCGCAGGAAGATGCGCGCGCGGTCTACCAGGCGCAGCGCCAGCGAACGCAGCGTGGGCATGCGGTACTGCGGCAGCTCCAGAATGAACGGCGTTTCGCTGGACTTGAGTATCGAGCTCTTCAGCAGCCATGCGGTGGTCATTGCGCCCACAAAGCCGGCCAGATAAAGCCCCAGCATGGTCAGCGTGCGCAGGCCCAGAAAGCCATGCAGGTAAACAACGTTGGGGATGAAGGCGGCGATCAGCAGCATGTAAACCGGCAGCCGCGCCGAGCAGGTCATGAAGGGCGTAACCAGGATCGTCGCCAGCCGGTCGCGGCGGTTCTCGATGGTGCGCGTGGCCATGATGGCCGGAACCGCGCAGGCGTAAGCCGACAGCAGCGGAATGAAGGCCTTGCCGTTGAGCCCGGTGGAGCGCATCACGCGATCGGCGATCAGCGCGGCCCGCGACAGGTAGCCGGAGTCCTCCAGAATCCCGATAAACAGAAACAGCAGCAGGATCTGGGGCAGAAAGACCAGCACCGACGAGATGCCCTTCCATGCGCCGTCCAGCACCAGCGACTGAATCCATCCGGTGGGCAGCAGCGGGCGCGCCAAGCCGCCGATGCGGGCCAGAATGTCGCCAAAGCCGTCGGAAAGCGGCTGGCCAATGGAAAAGACGACCTCAAAGACGCCCACCACCACAACCAGAAAGATCAGCGGCCCCCAGACGCGGTGCAGCAGCACGTTGTCGATCTTGCGCGTGCCTTCCACCGACAGCGGAGCCTGATAGCCGGTGCGGCGGCTCACCTGCGCCGCCCAACTGTGAGCGCTGGCCGCGTTGCCCACCACCGGCAGCGCCAGCGGCTTAGCGGCGGCGCGTTCGGTTTGCTGGTGCAGGAAGAGCGGAACCGCATCCAGCCCGGTTCCATGCACGGCGCTGATCTGGGCCACCGGTGCGCCCAGCTCCCGCGCCAGCTTGAGCGAGTCGATCTGGCCGCCGCGAGCCTCCATCAGGTCGCTCATGTTCAGCAGCACCAGGGTGGGCAGCCCAATCGCCAGCACCGGGGCAGCCAGCATCAACTGCCGCTTGAGGTGCAGGGAATCCAGAACCAGCAGCACCGCATCCGGCTTGGGCGTGCCCGGCATCTTGCCGCGCAGCACGTCCACCGCGACGCGCGCATCCTCGGAATAGGGAGTAAGCG
>JBEKPA010000063.1:0-14323 GCA_049521195.1 Occallatibacter sp. | reverse complement strand
CTACCCCAAGGTTCTGCCGCCCGATGGAGAGACGGCGCAGCCCATCACCCGGCTGACGCCGCACTTTCACGACATTACCCTCGAAGACGTGGCGGCTGCGGGGAGTACGTCGGCGGGCGCGATTGTCGGTCTGCCCGAAGCGCCGATCTCCGGCGTGGTCTTCCGCAATGTGAAGATCGTCGCTCAGCATGGACTGACGATCGGGTATGCGGAGGTCTCGGGCGAGGGCGTGGCGATCGAAGCCGCCGAGGGGCAGGCAATCATGAAGCAGGCGGGCGCGAAGGTCACCTTGCGCTGATCTTGCCGGATTGGGTGGTTTCCGCATCCGAAGCCCACGCGCACGCGGGCAGTCGCGCACCGGTGCTACTTCAGCTTCGTGTCGAACGCCAGCGGCAGCAGTTCGGAGAAAGGCATCGCGCTCACTCCGCCGGCGGCGGGGAAGATCACCGGGGCATCGGGCAGGATGAACTCGGCCAGAACCTGGCGGCAGGCGCCGCACGGCGGGCTGGCGGCGTGGTTGAGGTTGGCGACGGCGACGGCTTCGATGCGGATGGCGGGGCCGAAGCGGGAGACGGCCTGGACCAGCGCGGACCGCTCCGCACAGATCGTCAATCCATAGCTCACGTTCTCGACGTTGGTCCCGGTGACGATTGCACCGCTGGTCAGCCTCAGGGCCGCACCGACGCGGAAGCCGGAGTAGGGCGAGTAGGAATGCTGGGCCGCCTCGAGCGCCTCCGCGAGCAGTTCTTCGAGCGCGGGATCAATCGGAGGCTTCGGGTTTTCGTCTGGGTGCGGCATAAAGTTTGAGGCTACAGCATTCCCGGTTCGGCTGTACATGGGGATGGAATTCAATGTCCAGAACTCTTTCCGCGGGAACAACCGTAGAAGTTGGGAACCAAGATGCTTCGTGTTCCCTGTTCTCTGTTCCCTGTTCCCTATTGCCTTGTCCCTAGTCCCTGACCCGTGACCCCTGTTCCTCAAGTTGAGCCTCTTCTTTCCGATAAAGGACTTGGTGCTCGCAATGCCGGACCAGGGATCCGGCTGGGCGGATGAGTGGTCAAGAATGGCGTTGGATGAATTGACGAGGGAGTTCCCGATCGAGAGCCATGAGGGACTGGACCGCATGGAGCGGCGCCCGACCGACCTGGAGCAACGCCGGAAGGCCTCGTTTGCCGGCGCATACAAGCTCCAGGACGGCCTGCTGGACATGCTGGATCCTGAGCGGCTGGACCCCCTGCGGCCGGGCGAGGCAAAAGCGGCGTATATGAATTTTGCCTGGAGGCGATCATGCGAGCGCTGATTGTCGACGATTCCCGTTTTGTGAGGGGATTCTTGCGCGGCCTGCTCCAGGAGCGTGGCATCGAGTGCGTAGAGGCCGCTGGCGGTCAGGCCGCCCTCGACCTGCTCAATGCCGGTGTGCCCTTCGATCTTGCGCTGGTGGACTGGAACATGCCTGTGATGGACGGCCTAGAGATGCTCAAGCGCCTGCGCGCGGATGGATTCACCGGGATAAAGGTGATGATGGTGACCAGCGAGGCGGAGAACGATTTCATTCTCCGCGCCTTGGATGCCGGCGCCGACGAATACCTCATGAAGCCCTTCGGCGATGAGGCGCTCAACGAGAAGCTGGCCATGCTGGGCCTGGTGGAGGACTGAGCGATGACGCCCGGTTGCCGCACCCGGATACCGATCGTGGCCGACACGGCAGGGATGCCGAGCCTGTCGCGCTCTGTGGATTGCGCCGATAAGCGCCTGGAGGCGGCCGGGACCGCGGCAGACGGAAAATCGGCCTTGAGCGCCATTGAAACGCTTCGCCCAGACTTGATCCCGCTCAATGTCGAGATGCCGGGCGCGGTTGCCAACACCGGCCTGGCCCGCCGTGTGCTGCCGCTCCAGGCCATCGTTCCTGAAATCCTCCGCATTGCCGGCCGCAGCCGCAGCGGTGAAGCTCGCGCGCTTCTGAAATCGGCGGTGTAGTCATGCAGACGACCTCCAGTGTCGACTACGGTTACCTTCGCGAACTGGTCTTTGGCCTCTCCCAAAACGTGCTTGACCCCTCGCGCGACTATCTCTTTGCCACGCGCCTCACCAAGCTCCTGCGCGACCAGGGCATAACTCAGCTGGAAGAACTTGTCGAGCGCCTGAAGCAGACAAAGGACCCGGTCCTGGAACGCTTGATCGTCGAGGCGATGACCTTCAGCGAGACCAGCTTCTTTCGCGATAGCCGTCCCTTCGAGTTGTTGAGGACCGACCTGCTTCCCAAGCTCATCGAAGCCCGGCGTCATGTGCGCGCTCTGCGCTTCTGGAGCGCCGCCTGCTCCACCGGCCAGGAGCCTTACAGCCTTGCAATGAGCCTGCTGGAGCACTTTCCCATGCTGGCCGGCTGGAACATCCGCATCGAGGGGACCGACATCAGCGGCGAGGTGGTCGAGCGCGCTAAGGCAGGCCGCTATCGCCGCATCGAGGTCAACCGCGGCCTGCCCGCCCGCTTCGTGGTGCGCTACTTCGACCACAGCGGCGAAAACTGGGTGGTGAAGGAGGAGGTACGCAGGATGTGCAACTTCCGCCAGGCCAACCTGTGCGGCCCGCGACCGCCATTCCACCGTTGCGACGACCGCTTCGACGCCATCTTCCTGCGCAATGTGATGCTCTACTTTTCTCAGGAGACGCGGCGCGCGCTGCTCAACAACATTCACCGCCTTCTGCCGCTCGACGGCTTCCTGCTTCTGGGGTCCACCGAGCAACCCGCCGATCCCTCCATCTGGACCGCCGTCCTTGCTGGTGGCACCTGCCACTTCAAGCCCAGGCAGCCGAGCTAGCGCCCGTCATCAAATTGGCTAAATGCAGAATGGTGATCGGCCAGTAGCTTTGCAGTATGGGCGTGCATCGCTATAGGTTGCGGGATGATCAGCGGGAGCGAATCGACGGGCCTTTGCCGGGCCGGCGGGGGTCTGTGGGCCGTCCGGCAGCCAATAATCGGCTTTTCATTGAAACGGTCTCGTATCGCCATCGCGCGGGAATTCCGTAACGCGGCTTGCCGGATCGCCTCGGCGGGAGAAGCCGAAGAGAGCAGGATGCGCGGCGTTCATTTCAAACCGCAGGACTGCTGAGTCGGCCAGCTACTTGTCGGGAGGCATGGGCATCGGCTTCACGCTGCCGCAGTCGGGGCCTTTGTAAACGGAGGTGGACACAACCGTCCACTCGACCGGCATGGAGTTTTGGCCGGACACCATCGTTCCGGCAAAGTGCACCTTGCCCTTGGCGACGTTGCCCTCTGCCCAGGAGGACTCCATCTCCCCATGGCCACTCATTCTTCCCGTACAAACCATCTCGGCGGTCATGCCCGTGGGCCTCATCGCGACGTTGGTAATCTGGCAATCGCGGTTCTGCGACACCGGAGCGCCGTATTTATCGATCATGGCCTGGGTCAGGCAGACCTGCACGGTGTGCGGTGCGCCCATGGCCGCGATGGCGGCTGCGGGCATTCCGGGGGGGAAGGGAGACTGCTGGTATGTCATGGTGCTGGTCATCTCCCACAGGCCGGGCTTTCTGACAGCTTGCGCCAGGGCGACGAAGGCCACGGCGAACAGGCAACAGCTCAAAGCGATCCAAACTGGGGTCTTGCGCATTTCTCCTCCTACTTGACTGCGCGGCGCAGAATCCTCGCCGCGCGGTTCAACTCTACTTCAAAGCGGGAGGCGCGGGGAAGAGAAATCTGTTAGATCTGCCCGGCTAGCCGGGGCAGGGGCGGTGCGTCCCAGGGCGAGCAGGGCGCCAGTCACGCGGCCGGCGGCGTGGCGGACCACGTTTTCTTCGCTGGCGAAGTCGCCGGCGATGACGCGCACGCCGAGAGTCTCTATGCGTTCTATGTCGGCGACGATGGGCGCGGCGCCCTCGGCCGCATAGCGGGCCAGCGTTTCCGCCGAAAAGGGCGCGGTGTTCACCAGCGCATAGTCGAAGATGGCTGTGCGGGTGTGTTCATAGATGCGTTCGATGTGTTCGGAGGCTGTCAACCCCAAGCTCTCGTTGGCTTGGGACATCAGGTTGCAAATGTAAACGCGGACGCCGCCGGCGCTGGCCAGCGCAGCGGGAATGCCCCGCACCAGCAGATTGGTGATCAGTGAAGTGTAGAGCGAGCCCGGCCCCACGGTGATGAGGTCGGCGCGTTCGATGGCTTCCAGAGTCTCCGGCAGCGGCGCGGCGTCCGGCGGGTCGAGCATCAGCTCCGCGATGCGGCGGCGGCTGGCGGTGATCCTGGTCTCGCCGCGCACCTCCGAGCCGTCGTCCATGCGGGCAATCAGCGTCGTGTTGGCGGTCGTGACCGGATAAATGCGCCCGCGGGTGGCCAGAATCTTCGACGCCAACTGGATGGCCTGGCCAAAGTCGCCGGTCATCTCAGTGAGCGCGGCCACAAACAGGTTACCGAAGTTGTGCCCCTTGAGCGCGTCGCCGCCGCGAAAACGATGGGCGAAGAGCCTGGCCAGGAGATCCTCTTCCTCGCTAAGGGCCACCATGCAATTGCGCAGGTCTCCTGGAGGCAGCATGTTGAAGCCCTTGCGCAGGCGGCCGGAGGAGCCTCCGTCGTCGGTGACGGTGACCACTGCCGCCAGGTCGGCGATCAGGCCTGGTTCGGTGCAACGCTGGTTGGAGGGCGCCACATGCAGGCGCAACCCGCGCAACAACGTAGACAGGCCGGTACCGCCACCGATAGCCACCACGCGCATGGGCCGGACTGCCGGCGATTCTCCGTTGCCCCTATTGGGCCGAATGAGCTGATGCTGGGTGGAATCCATGGTTGAGGGCCTACGGGCCAGTTTCGATCATACCGCGTTGCACTTCTTTTTGAAGTGGACGGAGAAAAGACCGTCCCGGTCACATTGACCCGATCGTGCAATCCAAACCGGATTCGCGGCCTGAAAGCGCGGCGCCGCGCCGGTCGAGGCGGGCATTTAAACTATGCGAGATGAGGCCGCGCTCCCCATGGATGGCGCGCCCCGGAACGGAGTTTCCCTTGACAGAGACGATTTACGATGTGGCGATTGTTGGCGGCGGCCCGGCTGGGTATACGGCAGCCATTCGCGGCGCGGAGTACGGGCTGAAAGTCGCATTGATCGAAGAGACGGGCATACTGGGCGGCACCTGCCTGCACGTGGGCTGCATCCCGACCAAGGCGCTGCTCTTCAACGCCGAGATATGGGAGCACATGAGTCATGCGACCGAGTTCGGGATTGCCGGGATTGGGACGCCAACGCTCGACTGGGCTGCGGTGCAAAAGCGCAAGGACGCCATCGTCGCAAAGCACACCAAGGGCCTGGACTTCCTGATGAAGAAGCACAAGATCGCCAGGATCGACGGGCATGGGCGTCTGACGGGACCGGCGCTGGAAAGCATGCATACAGTCGATGTGACCGGGCCGACGGGAGAAGCGAGCAGGGTCAACGCGAAGAACGTTATCCTGGCCACCGGGTCGGAGGCCAAGATGCTGCCTGGGCTCACGGCGGACAGCAGCATTCTGACCAATATCGAGATTCTGGCCATCGACAAGGTTCCCAAGTCGCTGGTCGTGATAGGAGCGGGCGCAGTGGGCGTGGAGTTTGCCTCCATGTTTCGCACCTTCGGGACGGAAGTTACGATTCTGGAGTTTCTGCCACGGGTGGTTCCGGTCGAGGACGAAGAGGTTTCAAAGGAGCTGGCGCGGCTCTTCAAGAAGCGCGGCATTGACGTGAACACCGGCGCCAGGGTGGAGAAGGTGGAGAAGACGGAAGGCGGCGTGAAGGTGACCTTTACCGACTCGAATGGCAAGGCGCAGGTAAAGGAGGCCGAGAAGGTTCTGGTAGCCGTGGGGCGCGCGGGGCGAACCGATAACATCGGCGCGGAGAAGACCCGCATCGAGTTGGAGCGCGGACTTATCAAGGTGAACGAGGAGCAGGAGACGGCGGAGCCGGGAGTCTTTGCCGTCGGCGACATAGTGGCCGGGCTGCCGCAACTGGCGCATGTGGGCGCGATGAGCGGGATGGTGGCCGCGGCGAAGATTGCCGGAAGGAAGTTCCGCCCGGTGCGCCGCGACCGCATCCCCGGCTGCACCTACTGCGAGCCGCAGATCGGCTCGGTGGGCTTGACGGAGGCCCAGGCGAAAGAAAAGGGCTACAGCGTGAAGGTGGGCAAGTTCCCCTTCGCGGGCAACTCGAAGGCGACCATCCTGGGCAGCCACGACGGCTTCATCAAGATCGTCTCCGACGCAAAGTACGGCGAGATTCTTGGCGTGCACATCCTCGGTCCGCAGGCCACGGAACTGATCGCCGAAGCGGTTGCGGTGCTGGAGCTGGAAGGCACGGTCGAGGAGCTGATGTTCACCATCCACGCGCATCCCACGCTGGCCGAGGCGCTGCTGGATGCCTATGGCGCGGTGGAGGGAATGGCGATCAACGCGTAAAGCCGCGGAACACCGACGCCCGACGCGCCACGAATCCGTGTACGCTTGTCTTTTTCGCGCTTTTGTTTTTAGGGCGTGGGGAACATGAATCCCAATTCACCCTTGCCGGTGGACATACTTAAGGGGCACTTTCTAGTTTGCCAGCCGTAACGGCGCCACGATGATCCCGCATCACGGCTGCTCGCCTGCAAGTCGAACAGCAGTGGGATTTCTTTATCCTTATGTAATTTTCATATCCTAGGCGATTGCTTCCCGCTATCGAATGTAGCGGCCGCCCAATTGATAAGGTATTCGAACCATTGTCGCATTTCTTTACGAAAAACTAAGACGCCCCGTTGTCCACTATAGACTAGCCGGGGCTTCCCCTCCGGGAAAAATTGGGGGTCATTCCATGTACACGATGAAGTCCGCACTTCAGAGCGATCCGGTCAGTCTGCATATCATGCGGCGCATTGAGGAGCGCATGGTGATGCTATTCGAAATGCGGCGAAGAAGCGCTGAAGACCGCCCCCCGCATCCCTTATTGCAGATCAGCCATCAAGACTCTCTTGTTGAGAGCATCAGCAACGGCGACCTCACCGACAACGCAAAAAACTGCGAGCACGAGCAGGAGCCTTTGTAAGCTCATATTCCCTATACCTATTCGCGGCGAGCTGCTTCCCCGGCAGCGGTCCGATTATGAAGGCAGGAAGCGGCCCTCAAGCTGCCCGCTCGCCCCCAACCGACCGCACCCGGAACCGCTTCATCTGAATCGAAAGCGTCCGCTCGATCTTGCGCAGGTCGCCCCGCTCCGCCGGACCGGCAAAGGTTGAGGCTACGCCGTGCGCCGAGGCCCGTCCCGTCCGCCCAACCCGGTGAACGAAGTCCTCCGCCACCTTGGGCAGGTCGAAGTTGATCACGTGCGCCACATTCGCCACGTCGATGCCGCGCGCGGCCACGTCGGTGGCCACCAGCACCCGGTGATGCCCCTCAGAGAAGCTGCGCAGCGCCGCATTCCGCTGCGATTGCGAGCGGTCGCCGTGAATCTGTGTCGCCGACCAGCCCGAGCGGCTGAGCCGCCGCGCCACGCGATCCGCTCCATGCTTGGTGCGCACAAAGACCAGGAAGCTGCCCGTCTCCGCGCCCAGCAGGTGCTCCAGCAACTCCTGCTTCTTGTTCGGTTCCACTTCAAAGGTGCGCAACTCCACGTTTTCCGCGGGCTTCAAGACAGAGCCGATCTCGACCCGGGCGGGGTTGTTGAGATACTTGCGCGCCACTTCCTTCACTGAACCTTCGAGAGTGGCCGAGTAGCAAAGCGTCTGCCGCACCGCGGGCAGCGTGGCCGCAATGCGCGCAATGGCCGGCTGGAAGCCCATATCGAGCATCCGGTCCACCTCGTCCAGCACCAGAATCTTCACCCCGTCCAGCCGCACCAGCCGGCGCTTGATGTAGTCCTCAAGCCGTCCGGGCGTGGCCACAATCAGCCGCGCGCCGTGGCGGATAGCATCCAGTTGCGACCCTTCGGCCAATCCGCCCACCACCAGGGCCACGCTCTGTGCTGAACTGGTCCGAACTGCGCGAAAGGCCTTTTCCACCTGCATGGCCAGCTCGCGCGTAGGCAGCAGAATCAGCGCCTGCGCGATCTTGCTTTCACTCTTCTGCATCTGCTCAACGATCGGGATAAGGAAGCCGAGCGTCTTGCCCGTGCCTGTCTGCGCCGTGGCCAGCACGTCGCGGCCCGCGAGAGCAGGCGGTATGCAGCCGATTTGCACCGGAGTGGGGATTTCAAATTTGTTTGCGTCAAGCCGCGCCATCAAGGCGGGCGAAAGAGAAAACTGAGAAAACTGTGTTGTCAAAATACTCTTGCTTTCCTGTGGATTCCGCGAGCCGCCATTTTCCTGGGCAGCCTGCAATCGGAATCGGTCGTGAGGCGCGCGCACGAATCCTGCCGGCGCGCAAGCCTGCTCATCGATATGCGTAAGGGAGAACCAACCACGTCCCTGGGACTGGCCTGAAAGCATTCAAGGGGGGAACGCCCGAGGCCCGGAACTGCCACACGCTACTTGTCTGCCAGGCGGCTCATTGCCGTCCGGCTACCCGCTCCTGCGCAATCGATCTTCGATCGCACTCCCCGGTTTCGTTCGCGTCCATCCAACTCGCCAATCCATTCAAGGAGGCCGGGATGCTCGAACCCTTGCCGCGGACCGTCTTCACAGTCCAATGCAAACTCCCAGGGATAGAGAGAATATTGGGTCACGCTCTATCACCCCAAGAAACAAAGACCGCTTCTTGGGGACCCCGGTCTGTAGGGGCTTGGGGAAATCTGTGCCAGGCAAACTTGCCTTCTGAAGGCAAACCGCCGCTCACGGCCAAATCACTGAGCGCAACTACAGTGTAGCACGGTTTCGCCTTTCTCTCGCCGCGGACTCAAGGGCGGTTCATCCCCGCGCGCCTTCGCGAACCCTCACTCCGCCCGCACCAGCCGCCGTTGCAATGCCTCCAGCGTCTGCCCCTTGGTCTCCGGATAGACGAACAGCACCACCAGGAACTGCACGACCGTCATCAGAGCGAAGAACACGAACGGCGTCTCGGTATTCAGCGAATGCACCACCACCGGAAACGCCATTTGAATCACCGTGTTCATGATCCAGTGACTGGCGTTGCCCACCCCCTGGCCCTTGGAGCGCACCGAATTGGGAAAGACCTCGCCGATGTAGACCCAGATCACCGCCCCCTGCGAGAGGGCGAAGAAGGCGATATAGGTGACCAGAACCCAGACCAGCGCACCGGGATGAGAATGCGTCTTGAAGAGCCACGCTACTCCCGCCAGGCAGCTGGCCGTGCCCGCCGCGCCCACCAGCAGCAAGGTCTTCCGCCCCAGCTTGTCGATCATGCTCATGCCCACGATGGTAAAGATGAGGTTCGTCGCGCCGATGGCGATGGCCTGCTGGTCGCCGGAGATCTGGCTGAATCCCGCCGAGGCAAAGATGCTGTTCAGGTAATAGAGGATGGAGTTGATGCCAGCCAACTGGTTGAATGCGCCGATGGAGATGGCCAGAAACAGTGGGTAGCGGTACTTCCAGCGGAAGACCGACTCGTGCGCCGTCGCGTGCTCCTGGGCCAGCGCGGCGCGAATGTCGTCCAGCTCTGCCCGCGGGTCCGGCTCGCCCATCTGCCGCAAGACAGCCAGGGCGTCGTCGAAGCGGCCTTGCGCGGCGCACCAGCGCGGGCTGCGCGGAATGCCGAAGAGCAGCGCCAGAAAGCCGAAGGCCGGCAACGCGGCCACGCCCACCTGCCAGCGCCACTCCGCTGCGCCCAGATGCAGCGTGCGAATCCCGTAATTGGAGACGTAAGCCGCCAGAATTCCCAGCACAACATTGAACTGGAAGGTTCCCACCAGCCGCCCGCGCCACTTGGCCGGAGAAAGCTCCGCAATGTAAACCGGCCCCAGCACGCTCGACGCGCCGATGCCCAGCCCGCCCACAAACCGGAAGACCATGAACGTGGGCCAATTCCACGCCAGCCCGCACCCAATGGCCGAGACCACATAGAGGACGGCGGTCATGCGCAGCGCTTCGCGCCCGCCCAGCCGCTGCCCCACCACCCCGGCGCCCAGCGATCCCACCACCGTGCCCACCAGCCCGATGGCCACCGTCTCGCCCATCTGCCTTGGGCTTAGGCCATACAGCCGCACCAGCTCATCGATGGCGCCGGATATAACGACGGTATCGAATCCGAAGAGCAGCCCGCCCAAAGCTCCGGTCAGGGTCGCCTTCATCAGATGGGAATTGGGTCGCAAGGTCTCCAGCCTCTCAAGCTCCAAATCATCCTACAGATTGGCCCGCCAAACCGGAAGCCCGGTCACAACGACTGATTCCATGCCGGGCGCCCCATCCGCGCCGCGTGTCGCCGCTGTTCGCCGCGGCGAACGGCCAGGGTGGGACACGGCGGCACTCGACCGGGCTAGTGTGGAATCCGCCCCTGGCCATGCGGTGCTAGACTGCATCTTGCCCCTCTCAACAGCCTCTGACGGGGAGATGAAATGCCGTTGCCGCAAGGGCGCGGCGATCGCTCACCGCCGGCAAGGAGATCGATGATGATGCACCCGCCATGCAGTGCCATTCGCCGCTATGCCGCAACTGCCGTCCTGGTCTGTTTTGCCGCCGCTCTGGCCGCGCAGACGCCAAAGTGGAAGACCTATAGCTATCCCGCGGATGGATTTCGCGCCACCTTCCCAACCGCGCCCCAACTCGATACCAAAACCCAGCCCGCCGGCACCGGTCCCATCGAACTCCATTCCTATTGCGCGCTGCTTTCCGCTGGCGATCTCTGCGTGGCGGTCATCGTTCATGGCGCTCAGGCCACGGGCCTGGATCCGGACTCTCTGCTGGAACGCGTCAAGCAGGGCGTTCTCGCCGGCGACAAGACCAAAAAGCTCTCGGAGACGCCGATCGCGCTCGACGAGCGCAAAGGCGTTGCGTTGGAGACGGAGAACGATACCATCCACACCTCGACCCGCATCTACCTGGTGGGCGACGTCATCTACCAGACGATCGTCACATCTCCGGTCGCCAGCAAGTACGCCGATACGGCCCGCTTCCTCGACTCGTTCCGGCTGATCCCGCGCGTCCCGAAATAGCGTTCGCTCAGCCTTCGGCGCGCGCAACCCCAGGCAGCACCGCCAGAATCCGGCAGCGGTGCTTGCCCGCGGCGCTCCAGGCCAGCGCCATCTCGCTCTCCATGTAGGCGCAATCGCCCGCTTCCAGCACCTCCTGCATGCCGCCCGCGCTCAACTGCAGCCGTCCTTCCAGCACATACACCAGCCCGCTGGTCTCGCGGAACGGCTCCGCGCCCGACGATGCGCCGCTTGCCGGAAACTCGATCATCCGCGCCATCAGCCTGGACCCTTCCCCGGCCGCATTCAACGGGATAGATTTGACGGCCTCGGAGCCGCGCCCGTCGCCCTGCAGATGGGCCTTGCGCGTGATCGAAAGGGTATGCCGCGCCGGCTCCGCGAAGAAGTAACTCATACCCACTCCGTAAACCCGGCTGATGGTGGCCAGCGTCGGCAGCGTCGGTATCATCCGGTCCGTCTCCAACTTGGACAGCAGCGCGGTCGATAGACCGGTCTCGGCTGCGAGCCGGGAGAGCGTGAGCCGCTTCTGCGTGCGCAGCGAGCGCAGCTTCATCCCGATGCAATAGGGTTCCAGGGACCACTGGGCGTAGGAAACAGTCTTGGCCATCGAAAACTCCGTTGGGCGCCGATTGCGGGCCCTCCTTCAGTTTGACAGCCGCCGGTCTTCCCGTTCCTGACAAATCTCTGAAGTTTTTCTTCCGGCTCCGCGGGCCGATACGCCGGCTATCGTATCTGCTTCCTTCTATGCGTTATGCGCAATCGGCCCGCCGCGGAGCAGATATGAGCGAAGTGCCGTCCCCTATCGCTGCGGATGGATGAATTGGGGAGCCGTCCAGATCCGCACCCCCGAGTCCCAAGGGCTTTCATCCAATCAACCCAGTGAGCGCGGCGGCGAAGTGGATGGCGGCCAGGAAGGTTCGCGCGGTCTTGTCGTAGCAAGTGGCGATGGTGCGAAAAAGTTTGAGTTTGGCGAGGAAGCTTTCGCGTCAGGCGCCGTTTTGCAGCGCCGCACTCCGCCGGAATTGCCCTGTGGCCGTCGCTTTCCCCGTTCGGTTGGAACCGCATGATGCCGGGCGAGTTTTCGCCCCTCCACCGTGCGCTTCAGTTGCCCGCAGGCGGCGAAGATGTCACGGCCTCGGGGCTTGCGCACGTAGGCGGGGATGCCCTCGCCGGCCAACGTGGCGCGGAATGCTTCGATCGCCTCCGGCTGCGGCGTCGTGTACTCGATGCCGGGGCCGGGGTTCCAGGCGATCAGGTTGACCTTGGCGGGCAGGCCGGTGCGGCGGATGAGGCGGGCGACCTCGACAGCGTGCTCGGGCCGGTCGGTCACGCCGCCCAGCAGCACATATTCAAAGGTGATCCGCTCTCGAGGCCGGAGCCGAACCTTGCGGACCGCGTCCATCACCGCCTCGATGGGCCACTTGCGGTTGATGGGCATGATCTCGCTGCGGATGCGGTCGTTGGACGCGTTCAGGCTGATGGCCAGCTTGGGGCGCAACTCCGCCGGCTCCTGGGCAAAGCGCTCGATGCCGGGGATGATGCCGGAGGTGGAGACGGTCATCCGCCGCGGGCTCAACCCCACCTCAAGAACCAGCAGCCGTACCGCTCCCATAAAGCTGTCGTAATTCAGAAAGGGTTCGCCCATGCCCATGAAGACCAGGTTCACGCGGTCGCGCCCCACTTCGACACCGTGGCGCTCGAAGACCGCCAGCACTTGGCCGGCAATCTCGCCTGCGCTCAATTGGCGCTGCAGGCCGAGTTTGGCCGTCAGGCAGAACTGGCAGTTGACGGCGCAACCCACCTGGCTGGAGACGCAGAAGGTGGCGCGACGGCTTTCGGGCCGTTCTTGCGTTGCTTGAGCGGAGTGCAGTTGGGGCTCGTTGCTTTCCCAGGTCCGTCCGCCGCGGCGGACGGGACCTGGGGCACCCAATGTACCTGGTGCCTCCGCGTCGGTCTCGTCGCCGGTTTCGCCATCGTCGCCCTCGGGCATCCAGACGGCTTCCACTACGCCTGCGCCGGTCAGACCGTCGCCACCAAGGCCCTCAACCAGATAGCGCTCCGTCCCGTCCGACGACCTGAAGACCTGCGCAATCCTCGGCCGGCACACCTGCCAGCCTGCCATAACCAGTTTCCGGCGCAGCGTCTTGGGCAGCGTGGTGATTTCACTCAGATTCGCAAGCCTTTGACGATACAGCGCTTCCGCCAACTGCTTGCCGCGCCACGCGGGTTCGCCCGCCTCCACCATCAGCGCCGCCAGGGCCTCCGCATCCAATCCAAAGAGCGGCTTGCGGCTCTCGCGAGCCGGTCTCTTGGCGTCAAATGTTGCAAGCTGGGGAGCATCTCCGTGCATGGCTTGGCTCAGCATAGAGCATTTCCCGCTCCGCCGCAGCCTGCACAAGCCCGTTTGGCCTACAATCGAATTCGGCCACCGATCTCTGATCTCTAACCCTTGACCCCTGAATGATGACCACCGAGCGAAATCTTCGCCGCACCGTATTGCCGAACGGCCTGATCGTGCTGACCGAGCGCATGGATCACCTGCGTTCGGTGGCCATGGGGGTATGGATCAAGTCCGGCTCCCGCTGCGAGCCCGCCGAGACCAACGGCATCTCCCACTTTGTGGAGCACATGCTCTTCAAGGGAACCCGTTCCCGCTCCGCACAGCACATTGCCCGCGAGATGGATTCGATTGGCGGCAACCTCGACGCATTCACCGGCAAGGAGACCATCTGCTTCAACGTCAAGTCGCTTGCCGATCACGTGCCCATCGCCCTGGATGTGCTGGCGGACCTGGTGCTGAATCCGGTCTTTGCGCCAACTGATATTGAACGCGAGCGTGGCGTGATTCTTGAGGAAATCAAGATCGACGAGGACAACCCCGACATCCTGGTGCAGGAGCTTTTCACGCAGAGCTTCTGGAAGGGGCATCCGCTGGGCTGGCCGATCCTGGGCACCACTGAGACCGTGGGCAAGCTCGACAAAGAGCAGTTGGTCAACTACCACGGCGACCGTTTTCATGGCGGCAACATGGTTTTCTCCGCCGCGGGAAAATTGGACCACGATCAATTTCTGGAGGCTGTGGCCGGAAAATTCTCTAACCTCGCCGGCGGCGCAACGCTCCATGAGCTATCGGCCCCCGAACCGAGCGCGCGTGTCGTCATGCGCAACAAAAAGTCTCTCGAGCAGGTGCAGATCTGCCTGGGTGTGCCGGCGCCGCCCATTACCGATGAGGATCGCTATGCTGCCCTCATCCTGAATACCGTGCTCGGCGGCGG
>JBEKPA010000062.1:0-14465 GCA_049521195.1 Occallatibacter sp. | reverse complement strand
GCAGAACGAACTGCCGCAGGCCGCGTTTGCGCTCGAACTGCTCGAACTGCTAGAGCCTGTCGTGGGACTGCTGTTGGAAGATAAGGGGCGCGCCTTTTGAGGATTCGGCTCTTCCGTATTCCGTCTTCCATTTCCGCTCCTGCCTAACCACTTATACTTGACTTTCCATGTCCTATGCGGCGGCCATCGAACAACTGAATACCATGGCGCCGGAACTCTATTCCAACCCCGGTCAGCCTCGCCGCAAGTTCTCGCTGGACGAGATTGGCATCTTGCTGGCTGCACTCGGCAACCCACAGCGCCGCTTTCCCTCGGTGCTGATTGCGGGAACCAACGGGAAGGGCTCAACGGCTTCTACTTTGGCTTCCATCCTAACCGCCTCCAGGGTCCGCACCGGCCTCTTTACCTCGCCGCATCTGGCTCGCGCCAACGAGCGCATCCGGCTGGGCCGCGCAGAGATCGCCGATGATGCCTTTGCCGGCCTCTTCTTTCGCGTACTCGATGCCGCGCGGCAACTCGTTGCGGAGGGCCGGCTTCCGCAAATGCCTAGCTACTTTGAGATTCTCACCGCGCAGGCGCTCTTGTTCTTTGCCGAGGCGCGCACAGAGCTAGCCGTGCTTGAGGTGGGCATGGGCGGGCGGCTGGACGCGATCAATATCGTCGATCCGCTGCTCAGCGTCATCACCGACATCTCCATCGACCACACCGAATGGCTGGGATCGACCATCGCGGCCATTGCACGGGAAAAGGCCGGCATTTTGCGCCGCCGTGGAACGCTGGTTAGCCTGCCGCAGCACTCCGAAGCCAACCAGGTTCTGGACGAAATGGCGGGCGAGCTGGGCGTGCGAGTGGTGAGCGCGGCCCCATACTTGCCTCCCATGGGAGCCGTCGTCCCCGGTCCGTATTGCGTCAACGCCCTTGGTGCGACAATTCGCGTGGATTCGCCCCTTGCCGGCGCGCATCAGCGTCGCAATGTGGCGTTGGCCATCGCCGCCGCGGCTGAGTTGGCTTGCAACCACGGCTTTCCCGTGACGCCGGCGGCCCTCGTCGAAGGTATTCGCAAGACGCGCTGGCCGGGGCGGCTGGAGCGCATCGAAAGAGAAGGCGTGGAATGGATTCTGGATGTGGCGCACAATCCCGCCGGAGCCTGGGCGTTGCGCGACGGCCTGGGAGCAGTTCTGGCTGGCGCGGCGGGCGAGGGCAGGCCGCGGACGCTCATCTTCAGTTGCCTGCGCGACAAGCCGATTGCCGAGATAGCGCAGATTCTCTTTCCGCTTTTTGATCAGGTGATCCTCGCGCCCATCCAGACCGCCCGCGCCGCTGCTCAAGACGCCCTGTTGGCGGCAGCTGAGGCCACGGGAGTTCGCGCGCTTGCCACCGAATCGGTTGGCCAGGCCATGCAACTGGCCATCGAACAGGCCAGGCAATGCGCGCAGCCGAGCGTGATCGTCGTGTCGGGATCCGTGTACCTGGTGGGCGAGGCGCGTACCTTGCTGCTGCCCGAAAGCGGGGCGCAATCGTGAGCCGGCGGCCCAATCCCTTGCCGCGGCTCTACCGCTGGCGCACGGACCTGGTGCACATCCCGGTCATGACCCTGGTTACGGCCGTTTGTGCCTCGTTTTCGCTTCTGGTTTCTCTTGTGGACAAGTGCGGCCGCGCGCAGCACCGCATTGCGCGCTTCTGGGCGCGGGCCATGGTAACTCTCTCCGGCTGTTCGCTCACCGTTCGCGGAGCGGAGAACCTGCGCAAGTATCCAGTGGCCGTCTATGCCTCCAACCACACGTCCTACATGGATACGCCGGTGATCTTTGCGGCGCTGCCCTTCCAGTTTCGCATCCTGGCAAGAAAGGACTTGTGGCCTATCGCATTCATAGGATGGTACTTAGATCGTTCCGGACAGATTCCGATCGATACCGCAAACCCACACAGCGCTCTCTCCAGCCTGGGCGCAGGCGTCAAGGCCCTGCGCTCTGGAATGCCGATATTCGTCTTTCCGGAGGGAGGCCGAACATCCACCGGCGAACTGCGGCCGTTCCAGTCCGGCGCGGCCTACTTGGCAATTCGCGCCCAGGTTCCGCTGGTACCTCTCGCCCTCACTGGGGTCTTCGATCTGCTGCCGATTCATACCCGGCATCTGTATCCTGGAGAACTGACGCTCACCGCCGGCGAGCCGATCGAAACCAAAGGAATGACCCCACGCCAAACCGGCGAGTTGACCGCGCAACTCCGCAATGCCATTGAAAGGCTGAGGCAGCCGCCGAGCGCGACGAACCAGGATTCAGTTAAGGAAGCGGCGCTTCGTGGAGAGATTTGACTTCCCCATGCGGACGAGGTGCGTGCCCCATGCTTTTCGCGTCGTTTGCGAAAAGGGTGGAAGACACCCATTACGCTATCGCTGAGGCCGCTTCTCTCATTACACTGGTGGTTCCATGCCCATTCGCATCGCCATTCCCGAGCCTACCAGCACCGACCCGGCCTACAATCAGCGGTCGCTGCCGCCGTATCTTGCCGCCCTTCACGCCGCGGGCGCAACGCCGATCGTCGTTCCCCTGCACGAGCGCCAGGATCGCGTGGCCAAGCTCCTGACGGGAGTTCACGGGATACTGCTCCCCGGCAGCCGATACGATGTGGACCCACAAAGATATGGCGAAGATCCGATTCCCGAGTGCGGCGAGGTCGACTCCGCCCGGACGGCCGTCGACGAGTTGCTGCTGCAGGACGCCTTCAACTTGCACAAGCCAATCCTGGCCATCTGTCACGGCACCCAGAGCTTGAATGTCTGGTGCAACGGTTCGCTCATCCAGGATTTGAAAACGCCGGTCAATCACCGGCCCGGCCGGGAGGTGGTCGAGGCACACCCGGTGCGGATTGCCCAGGGGTCGAGGCTGGCCAGGCTTTTGCCACCCAATGAGCCGGTTGAGCCTCAGGTCAACTCAAGCCACCATCAGGCGATCCGTCTCCCCGGAGACAACCTGGTGGTCACAGCGGTTTCTCCGGGGGATGGGGTCATTGAGGCGGTCGAACTGGACTCGCCTGGCCACTTCGTTTTAGCGGTGCAGTGGCACCCGGAGCGGACCTACGCCCAGAAGGCCTTCTCCCGCGCCGTCTTCGCGGCGTTTGCCGCGGCGGCTGAGGCATGGGAACCGCGGCGAATTGAAGATTCCGTCGCGCCGGCATGAGTCCCTGGGAAGGGTGCGGAAGATGAGTGAGGGATCGATCCCGGCAAGCGAGCGCCTCAATGCTCTCCTGATCGATGCAGGCCTCGTGCCGCTGGGCTCAGCACTTTCCGGCCGCTTCGCGGAGTATCTTTCGCTTATTCTTCGCTGGAACGCTCGCGTGAACCTGACCGCAGTCCGGGATGAAGACGGTATTCTTTCCCGCCACTTTGTCGAGTCGATAGCCTGCGCACGCTCGCTCCCCCTCGGCATCGCCACGCTTCTCGACTTTGGTTCAGGCGCCGGCTTCCCAGGAATTCCCATCGCCCTCTGCCGTCCCGAAATCTGCGTTACCCTGGCCGAGTCGCAAGGCAAGAAGGCCGCGTTCCTACATGAAGCCCTCCGAGTCCTTGGGATCTCCTCAAACGTCCATTCCGGTCGCGCTGAGGCACTTCGTGCTGTATTCGATTGCCTAACTTTGCGTGCGGTCGACAAGATGGAACTGGCCGTTCAGGCGGCCTCGCAGATGGTTTCCCCCGGAGGTTGGCTGGCGCTGATGACCACCCGCGACGAGTTGGAGGGCCTGAAGTCCGCAGCAGGCCCAAGTTTCGCCTGGCGCAGCCCCGTTCCACTACCCGGCAGCGAGGACAGGGTGCTTGCCCTCGGCGCTCACGGTTTAGGACTTGATGCTCACTGAGCTGCAATCCGCCGGTTGCCTTTCTCGCCACCCAGACAGGGTTTCCTGTTATGGGATAATGCAAGCGTGATTTGGCTCGGAGATAGATTGGGCAATTTGAGCGACTGGGTCACTCAGCAATGGGTGCGATGGACAGGCCGTCGGATTAGCTTGCTGGATGTTCCTTGGCTTGACGGCCCGGCGGGGAATACCCGAATCATTGGCAAGAACTTCTTTGCCGATTATGCCAAGGACCATGGCCTCGAGATCGTGCAAAGCGGCTGCCGCGGGTTGCTTGCGGATTTTCGCGAATTGTCTTCAAACCGGAATGATCCAGTTGTCGTCGCGCCTGCGGTATCGAACTTCTACGAACGAACGTCTGAATACGAGCTCGACGTGTGGTCGGAGTGGAACGGGCTGTTCAAACCCTTTGGGACGGCGCTGGCCCTAATCTTTAGTCGTCGTTTGCAGCAGTTGAATATTCCTTTGTCATCGCTTGACAGCAGCAGAGGAATGAGCAGCGAAGTGATGCAGATGCGGGATCCGCAAAGCGGCCGGGTGGTTCACACAGCATGGGTGCGCGAACTGCGTGCCACCGGGAACGTTATTTATGCTGGGGGCTATTCCGTGTGCAGCGTGCCGGGCTATCCGAGCCCATGCGTAAAGGTCGTATTCCCTTTGCCAAATGGGAACGCCATGGTCATTATGAAGCCTGAATCGTATCAGGATGGATCGTTTTCGCTCATCTCTTCTGGGAGCAGATTTGGTGATCCGGGCTTCTATTTCGTGGTGCATTCTAACGATGGGACAGCTTGGGCTCGGTATGTCCGCAGCATGCAGGAGAGAATTACTGTCTACTCCGCAGAGCGTGGTACCACTCGCGCTGATCATGAACTCAAGTTATGGGGCAAGCAGTTCCTGCGATTGCATTACAGGATGTACCGGGCGACGATTATGGAGGACCATCATGGCGACCAATAAACCATGGGTCGCGGCGCTTTGTGAGGTTCCCGACATTACAAGAGAGCGTTAGCCCCTCGCAATACTTGTGGGATTCTGTGCCCAGCATGTTCCACGTGGAACGACTCACAGAAACTTGGCCAAAACGAAAAGCCGTTCCACGTGGAACAATCATGCTTGGCCCAATTTGGGCGCGTGGTCAATTCGGAACAGCCAGGAACCGCCGATTGAAGAATGCCCCAATTCCTACCCTGAATTGCGGCGGTTTTCCACCACATCCCTCTTTTCCAGTCCCTGCAACTTATCTCATATCTCCAGACAACAACCCATTTATCCTCAACCGCTTGACCCTCGACCGCCACTCCCGGCCCGGAACGCTTTCCACAGCTTGGCCCCGTTCTCCACAGCGCAAGTCCCGGCACCGAATCCGTCCCTCCCTTTACTCTCAATTGCCATGGGAAAGATTCTCGGCGTTGTCAACCAGAAGGGCGGAGTTGGCAAGACCACCACTGCCATCAACCTCGCCGCCTGCCTCGCCATCCAAGGCCTCAAAATCCTCCTCGTCGATTGCGACCCCCAGGCCAACGCTTCCTCCGGCCTCGGCTTCCTGCGCGACGACAACCGCCATTCCATCTATGACGTGCTCATGGGAGACGCCGTGGCGGAGCAGGTTGTCCTGCCCACCGAAATCGATCGGCTGTGGCTGCTCCCCGGCTCCAAGAACCTTACTGGCGCGAATATCGAACTCGCTGCAGCCAGCGACCGTGCCCTCCGCCTGCGCCAAGCGCTCGAACCCATTCAGAACAACTACGACCTCGTGATCTTGGACTGTCCGCCGGCGCTCGACTTGCTCACCCTCAATGTCTTGGCTGCCGCCGACACCCTGCTCGTGCCCATGCAGGCCGAGTACTTCGCCCTGGAGGGCATCTCCGAGCTCATCTCCAATCTGGAGCGGGTCCGCGCCGCCTTCAACCCATCCCTCGTCATCGAGGGCGTCTTGCTAACCATGTACGACGACCGCACCAACCTGGCCCAGCAGGTGAGCGAGACTCTCCGCGAGTATTTCAAGGATCAGCTCTACCGCACCGTGATTCCGCGCAACGTGAGGCTGGCCGAGGCGCCCAGCCACGGCAAGCCCGTCGCCTTCTACGCCCCGCGCTCCCGAGGAACTGAGGCCTATTTCGAACTAACCGGGGAGTTTCTGGCCCGCAATCGCATCGAGATCCCACGCAGCGCGGAACCGAAGCCCGTGGAGTCCGTCAAGCCGTCGGCAAGTCCGCCCAAAGAGGTCCGCTTCTGGCCATACTCCTGACCGCCCCCGTGAAGGCCCGTCCGGGTGCAAGGCTGCCGCACACATCGCCGGAACTTCGGCAAACACATTTGAAAAGCCCCGGCGCCTTCTTGCCGGGAAAGAGGATTTTGAAAAATGACCGTCGCCGCCATCGACCCCAAACGCCGAGCCCTGGGTAAGGGCTTGGATTCTCTTCTCCCGCGGGTGCCGTCTCCCGCCTCCGCCGCCGACACGGAAGGCGGCAAGCCCCGCGAGATTCCCCTGGATCAGATCGATCACAATCCATTCCAGACACGCACGCACGTGAATGAGGAGCAGTTGGCTGAGCTGGCCGCTTCCATCACATCCAACGGAGTCGTCCAGCCGGTGCTGGTGCGCCCGCTCGCCAGCGGCCGCTTCCAGCTCATCGCCGGGGAACGCCGCTGGCGCGCCTCGCAGCTTGCCGGCAAACAAACCATCCCCGCCATCCTGCGCCAGGTCTCCGACGAGCAGGCGATGGAGATCACCATCGTCGAAAACCTCCAGCGCGCCGACCTGAACCCCATGGAGCAGGCCCGCGCCTTCGACCGCCTCTCCCGCGAGTTCCACATGACCCAGGAGCAGATGGCTGTGCGCACAGGCAAGGACCGCGCCTCGGTGGCTAACTTCCTGCGCCTGCTACGCTTGCCTGCTTCGGTGCAGGCCCGCGTCGAGGCCGGTGAGCTCAGCTTCGGCCACGCCCGCACGCTGCTGGCCTTTGAACACCCCGAGGAGATTGAGAAGGCGGCCAAGCGAGTCGTCGATCTTTCGCTTTCTGTTCGCCAAACTGAGACCTATGTCCAGGGCTTGATGCACCCCGAGCGCGCCAAGAAGAACCCCAAACCCGAAACCCCCATCGATCCCAACGTCCGCGATGTCCAGCAGCGGCTCCAGCGCGCCCTCGGCCTCAAGGTCCACATCGAGGACCGCAACGGCCGCGGCCGAGTCATCATCGACTACGCCCGCCTGGAAGACTTCGACACACTGCTGGAGCAGTTGGCGGGAGAGTGAACGTATCTGACAATATTATTTCTTCGAGTTCCTAGTATGGACTTCCGAGTGGGCGAATTCCATAACATTCTCTCGGTTGAAGGGGCGTTCTCTGTTATCTCTTAGTGTCCTGTAGCGGCTGGGGCAGATCGATCGGCCGGAAACCAGCGCACCGGCATGATCAAAGCCTCTGAGAAGCGGGCCTGACCATCTTAGGCGCAACAAGTAAGTCGATTCGAGGAGCGGCAATTCTAAAGGGCAATGATCGGTCTCGAATATATCGCACAGAGTGCGGGCGGACACGCGCGGAGATATGCGCTTAGTGTTAAGAAGTTAGGTGGAATCTCTTTAGGTATGGATCGTCATAGGACAACCAGTCGAAACAAATAAGTTATCCACTACGAGGAATTGTCTCTATGCCTGCTGACCGAGGAAGAACAATTATCAAAATGGCTGTAGTGTACTTAGAATCCAATGATCCAATGTTACGCGAGAGTAGGCCATTGGCGTCAAGGCAGCGCAGGCGCATCCGGTTCGGGGCTAAGGCGCGAAAGCGGTCAAGCCTCGCTACTTTCCGATGCAGAACGTTGAAAAGATCAGATTCAGAATGTCGTCGGAGGTCGTCTGCCCGGTCAGCGAGTCGAGCGCCCACAGGGCGCGGTAGAGGTCCAGCAGGATCATCTCGTGGGGAATTGCGTTGGAGTTCGCCTGCGCCGCGTCGCCCAATGCGGCCAGCGCGGTCGCAATCGCCTGGTGGTGACGCAGGCTGGTCAATATTCCCGGCTCCGAGGCAGCACCGCCGGTGGCCAGAGCCAGAATCCGCTCCCGCAGCGCCGGAATCCCCTCGCCCGTCAGCGCTGAAGTCCGCAGCGCGCGCACGCCGCCAACCTCCTCGGCTGCCTCGCCGGCCGCCGCCAAGTCGCACTTGTTCACGGCAACGAGCGCGGGGCGCCCCTCGACGGCCGCGAGCAGCCGGTGCTCCTCTTCGTCGAGCGGCTGGGTTGCGTCCAGCACCGCAAGTACCAGCGCGGCGTCCGCCAGCGCCTCGCGGCTGCGGGCAATGCCCAACTGCTCAGCCTCTTCGAGACCTTCGCGCAGGCCCTCGCCCAAGCCCTCGCCCAGGCCATCGCGGAGCCCAGCCGTATCCACCAGCTCCAGTGGAATCCCGTCGAGGGAGATCCGCTCCGTCACGGTGTCGCGGGTGGTCCCCGGCGTCGCGGTCACGATCGCCCGTTCGCGCTCCACAAGCCGATTGAAGAGCGAACTCTTGCCCACATTGGGGCGCCCCACAATGGCCAAGGTCAGCCCATCGTGGACGATGCGCCCGCGGCCAAATGACGCTTCCAGCCCCGTGAGGGCAGGCGTATACTCCGCGATCCGCCGGGCAATCTCGTCGGCCGGGGTCACGTCCACATCGTCCTCGACAAAGTCGATGCCGGCTTCGAGCAGCGCAATCAGCTCGACGAGCGACTGCTTGACCGGCTCCACGCGCCGGCTGAGCGCTCCACCCATCTGGCTGGCGGCCTGGCGCGCCTGGGTGAGTGTCTGCGCCTCGATCAGGTCGCGCACCGCCTCGGCTTGGGTAAGGTCCAGGCGCCCGGCCAGAAAGGCGCGCTGGGTAAACTCGCCCGGCTCGGCCAGCCGCGCGCCAAGGTCGAGCGAACGGCGCAGCAGCAGCTCCAGCACCACCGGCGACCCGTGGGCGGCAATCTCCACCACATCCTCGGCCGTGTACGAGTTGGGAGCGGCAAACCAGGTCACCAGCGCCTCGTCGATCCGAACCGCCTCGCCGTGCCCAACCCCGCCGCGTTCCGCATCCAGCACATCGGCCAGCCGTGCCCGCCCGTGCTCCAGCGGCTGGCGCAGGCTCACCAGTTGCGCGGCGATCGATCCGGCCTCGGGCCCGCTGAGGCGCACGATTCCGATGCCGCCGCGGCCCGGCGGCGTGGAGATCGCGGCGATGGTGTCCGCACTTGGCTTCGATCCGGCCATGAGCTGCTCATAGTGTAGAGTCTGCAACCGGACGATGTGCTCCAGGCAGTGTCCAGGCGCCGCCGGCAAAGCGCTTTCCGTTCCGGGGTCAAGACTATAATTCACTCGGACGCAGTGAGCGCATTCTCCATGGCGCTTGGTTTCTTCCAGCGTCTTGCGCGTTGAAATTCAAAGGTCGAAATCACTTGAAATCGAAACAGGGGAATAGGCGTTCCGTGCGATGCTGGGTTGCGGATTGGAGTGGCGCAGGATTTTGGGTTTCGATACTTGCGGTGCTGCTCCTCTCCGCGATGCCAGCTTTTGCTCAGCAGCCCGCGCAAGTCGTCTGGCGGGGAATGCTTCGCAACCCCGCCGCCACCCCCATTCCCGCTGCGAAAATCCGCCTTGACGGGAACGGCGTTGCGGCCGAAGCGGCCACCGGCACAGACGGCAAGTTCCAATTGGCGGCCCTGCCCGCCGGCCAATACCTCCTCACCGTGGAGACAGATAGGCGCAAGATCGACTGCGCCCAGCCCATCGATCTCGCCCCTGCCGCTCCGCCAGTCGCGCTCACGCTCTCCGCCCGCGGCGAACTCACCGTGGCCGTCCTCACGGGCCCAACCGCTACCGGCGGCGAGGAGCTCTCCAGCCAGGCGGTCAGCGAACTGCCGCTCAACAAGCGCGACTTCAGCACTCTGCTGCTGCTGGCCGCCGGCACCATGACCGATACCAACGGCGCCACCAACTTCACTCAGCAGTTTGCCATCAACGGGCAGCGCGGCGTTGAAGCCACCTTTGCCATGGATGGCGCAGATATCAGCGATCCGGAGATGGGCGGCGCCACCTTCACCAACTTCAACGTCGATGCGGTCGAAAGTATCGATTCCAGCTCCGGGTGGATGCCGGCCGAGATTGGCCGCGGCGCCGCGGGATTCACGAATATCCATACCCGCTCCGGCGCCAGTGGCTTCCACGGGTCGGTCTTTGAGTTTGTCCGTAACTCCGCCTTCGACGCCCGCAACTACTTCGACCATCCCACGCCTGCGTATCCGGGCAGGATTCCTCCGTTCCGTCGCAACGAGTTCGGCTTCACCAACGGCGGTCCGTTCTTCATCCCTAACGTCTACGACGGCCGCAAACGGACCTTTTACTTCACCCAATATCAGGGCTTTCGCCAGGTGCTGGGAACCACCCAGGTAATGCCGGTGCCCAGCGCCACGCAGAGGCCGGGGAACGGCTGTCAAACCAATCGTCAAATTGTTTGTGACACGGTCACTTATCCCGACAAGAGTACAGACACGCTCTACGTTCCAGTCGATTCGAGCATTGCGGCGGTGCTGGCGCGCTATCCGCTGCCGAATGACCCCACCGGACCGTTTGGCGAAAACACTTACGCAACTGCATCGAAGGTCGATACCGACGCCAACCAGTTCTCGCTGCGCCTGGACCACAAGTTCTCCAGCAAGGACCAGTTCTTCGCGCGCTTCAACATGGACGACCTCACTGGCCCTACCACCAACCCCGACCAGACGGCTCTCGATCCCTCCTTCGGCATCCAGTACATCGACCGGCAGCGCAACGTGGTGGGTACCTTCACGCGCGCCGTTTCGCCGCGGTTCATTATCGAATCTTCCATCAGCATCACGCGCTCCACCCCAGGGTTTCCCACGCCCAATCGCACAGACCCGGCGGTCAAATTCAACGATGGACTCTTCGAGCCTTTCAACGCCGCTGCCGGTTCCGTGATGCAGGCCTACGGCAATCTCTTCCAGGGCCGCCAGAACGCTGCCTTCACCACCGGGCGCCACGCCTTCAAAGCAGGCTTCGAGGCGCGCGTCAATCGCGACACCACTTACTTTGGCATAAGCCCCAACGGCGAATACGACTTCGGCGGCGGCGCCGCCTACGTTCCTGGGCCACCGGACAGCAATGTCCCGTTAATCTTCTCGCAGAGCAGCACACACAACCTCTACCCCGGCGATCCATTTCCCGACACGCTCTCAAGTTTCCTGTTGGGCAGCCCCTTCGCGTATACCGTGGCCATTGCGCCGCCATATTTTTCCAGCGGTGCCCACATTGGCCCAGCTGCCATCAGCCGCAGTAACTTCAGCCTCTATCTTCAGGACACGTGGAAAGTAACTCCCCGCTTCACGCTCGACTACGGCCTCCGCTGGGACCTCTACACCCCCATCGCAGAGCGTGCCCGCCGAACTTCGAGTTTCTTGACCGTGAATGGCACGCAGGAGTTTGTTGTCAATCCCCAGCCCGGCTACCAGACCGATCGCAAAGGATGGGAGCCGCGCGTCCAGGCAGCTTGGCAAGTAACCGACAAGTTATCGGTCCACGCCGGCGCCGGAATAACCGACATTCCGCCCAATATCTGGCAGGATAACTTCCTTACCGGTTCCACGCCCTTTGCAGTAATGCCGCGGCTGCTTTCTGCCTCCAATGCACCTATTCAGTATGGATTTCAAATTACGCCGGCGCAGTTGCCGCACGCTTACACTCCCGCCGGCGCAGACATTCTGGCCTCAGGAAACACGAAAGACATCGCTCCCAACACGGTCATGGATGTGAATCGCTATGAACAGGACGTGGCCGCGCTTACTCCCGGCCATGTGGTCAGCGATCTCAATCTAAGCGGTATCGACCGCTCCTTTGGCAACGCCGTCTTGTACACATGGACGGCGGGCATGGAGCGGAAGCTTGGCAATCTTACCGCGGACGCAAGTTACGTGGGAACGGCCGGCGCCAAGCTGCCCCGCACGAGCTTTCCAAACGCCTACCCCGGCGCCACAGCAGCCTTCGCGCCCCACACGACGTTCGACAGCTCAGGGAACGTATCAGGCGGCTTCGGCGTAGAGAATATCATGACCGCAACCGCCCATTCGAGCTATCACGCGCTGCAAACTTCTCTGTCGGGCTCATTGGGACATGGCGGCCCTGGACTCCAGGCGAGTTATACCTGGGGAAAGTCGATCGACGACACCAGTCAAGCCATGGTCGGCTTTCCACAGAATCCCTTCAACACGCACCCGGAAAAAGGTCCGTCGTCGTTCGACATAACCAACGGCTTTGGACTGAGCATCGCCCAGGAACTGCATCTCGAGAACGTGCAATTTCTGCGCCCCATAGGCAAGAAAGTCACCGATGGCTGGGAACTGCTCAGTATCTCGAGTATCAGCTCGGGCTCGCCATTCACTGTCTTCTCAGGCATCCAGCAGACCGGCGCCGGCTCCAATGGCGTCGATCGTCCCGACCAGATCGCCAAGCCGCATCTCTCCACCGCGCGCGAGAACCGTCAGGATTACTTTGGCGAAGGCGTCAACAATGCAGTGGACTACTTCTCCATACCCAACCACGTGGCTGGCGGCACGGGCCCAAACCAGGGCCGGTTCGGAACGCTGGGTCGCAATACCTTTCGAGGGCCGGCCTTTTATGACTACGATTTCGCGCTCATTAAGAGCACTCCATTCGGCCGGCGCAAGAGCGGGGCCGAACTTGTGAATTTCCAGTTCCGCGGCGAGTTCTTCAACCTCTTCAATATTGTTAACATGGGCCTTCCCGCCAACATACTCACCGGCTCCGGCTTCGGTCAGATCAGCAAGACCGCCGGCAGTTCCCGTCAGATACAGTTCTCGCTAAAATTGATCTACTGAGCGCCGCACTCCAGATTCTTTGCGCATCTTTGCGCTCGTTCAATGGGCGATGCCAAATTGCCGAGCCAGTGGGGTGTGGAAGGCGATCCTAAATCAGCTCGTAGCCGGCGAACCAGTAGGCGATCTCGAAGGCAGCGGTATCTTCGGCGTCGGAGCCGTGGATGGCGTTCTCCGTCATCGAGCCGGCGAACCGCTTGCGGATGGTTCCCTCTTCGGCGTTGGCGGGGTTGGTGGCGCCCATCAGCTTGCGCAGGTCGGTGATCGCATTCTCCTTCTCCAAAACCATCAAGACAAGTGGCCCAGAGGACATGAACGTCGTGAGCCCGTCGAAGAACGGCTTCCCGGCGTGGATTTGGTAGAAGCCTTGGGCCTGCTCTTTGGAGATGGACTGCTTCTTGATGGCCACAATCTGGAAGCCGCCGCGGTCGATCTCGGCGAGAATGGCCCCGGTAAAGCCCTTGCGGACCGCGTCCGGCTTGACGATGCTGAGGGTGCGTTGCGCCACTTGGGCTGCTCCTTGGGAGGTTTTTCCTCCGCGTGCCTATTGTAATCGGCGTGGAGATGCGAGGGGCTGCTTTCGGCGAAGCCGGGAATCTGGTAAAGTTTCGGCATGTTCCGCTCCGACGCTACGCATCACCGTCTTTCGATCGCCCTCACAGCTGCATTGGCCGCGGGGCCGGCCGGGCTTCCAGCGCTTTGCCAAACCGTCGCGCCTGCCGCACCATTGGCAGCCTCACCTGCCGGGGCGCCCGCCGCTACGCCCGCCGCACCCGAGTTGCGGGTCTTCGATCCATCGCTGATCGACACGACGGTGGACCCCTGCGACAACTTTTATCGCTACAGTTGCAACGGCTGGTTCAAGCGCAATCCGCTGCCCGCCGACCAAACCCGTTATGGCCGCTTCACGGAGCTGTATGAGCTGAACCGGCTGCACTTGAGGCAGATTCTGGAGGAAGCGGCGGCGCCCGCTGAGGCGCGCAACCCAAACCAGAATCCGCGGACGGCAAACGAACAGAAGATCGGCGACGAGTACGCCAGCTGCATGGACACGGCGACGGTGAACAAGCTGGGGCTGACACCCCTTCAGCCGGAGCTGGACCGGATTGCCGCGCTCCAGTCAGCGGCCGAGCTGCCGGCGCTGGTGGCGCATCTGCATGCGATCGGAGTGAATGCGTTCTTCGAGATTGGATCGGGCCAGGACTATGCCGACTCGAACTCGGTGATTTCGTTCTATAGCTCCGGCGGCCTGGGTTTGCCGGAGCGCGACTACTATACGCGGACCGACGCCGAGAGCGCGGAGCAGCGGAAACAGTATGTAGCGCATGTGGCGAAGATGCTTGCTCTGGCGGGTGAGCCGGACGCACAGGCCGCCGCGGACGCTGAAACCGTGATGGCGATCGAGACGCGGCTGGCCAAAGCTTCGCTCACCATCACTGAGCAGCGCGATCCGCAGAACCTGAATCACCCCACCGATGTGGCCAGTTTGTCAAAGGAGATGACGCATTTTCCGCTCGGTGACTACGTTACCGCCGCACATGCGCCCGCGGCGGGCAAGGTGAACGATAACGAGCCGAAGTTCTTTGCGGAGTTCAATAGAGTGGTGGCAGACACACCGCTCGATCGAATCAAAGTTTATCTGCGCTGGCAACTGCTGCACGCCTACGCCGGCACCAGTCTGCCGGAAAGCTTCGACCATGAGAACTGGATCTTCTATTCGCACATATTGAATGGCGCGGAGAAGCAGC
>JBEKPA010000061.1:0-14526 GCA_049521195.1 Occallatibacter sp. | reverse complement strand
AAGCCTCACGATGCATCGGCGGTGGGCGGCAAGAGCGCGAACGCGGACAAGACGGCGACGCCCGCCAAGGATGCGTCGGCTGCTTCATCCGCGACCCCGGCCCCCGACAAGCCGGCCGACTCGACCAAGCCGCCGGACGCGCAGCCCAGCCAGCCCCAATCGAAATGAAGTATGCTTTCGCGGTTGCGGGGTCAAGCCACGCCGATCGCTAGCGCTCAGACGCGTGGAGGAGATGGATTGAAAGCCGAGCTGAAGGCCCGCCCGAATCGTCTCGGCATCTATGCTGCCGCAGCCTATGTCTTGATCGTGGCGGGCGTCTATGCCGCGACTGAGTATGGAGGCAAACCAAGCGGATTGGGATACGAATGGATTCCATTTATCTGGCTTGCCATGCCTTGGTACTTTTGGGTTCCCAGCAGCATGCTAAACGCTCGTTGGTACGATATGGTCGCCCCTGAGTTATGTATTCTTGGGATCATCTTGAATGCGAGCATTTTGTACATGGTCTGCAAAGTTCTTGAACTGCTCCGGCGCAGGTTTTTCTCGAAGTAACAGTCGAGGCGTCGTTTAGGAGTTCATCGTCCGATAAAGCCAAAGTGATGCCAACCCTAACCCTCAACGGCAAATCGGCACTGGTTACCGGCGGCGCGCGGCGCATTGGCCGGGAGATTGCTCTGGCACTGGCGCGTGCCGGGGCGGATGTGGCCATTACCTACCGGACCTCAAGCGCCGAGGCTGCGCAGACTGCCCGCGAGATCGAATCACTAGGACGGCGCGCTCTGGCGGTGGAATGTGACGTGCGCTCGGAAGCCTCGGTGCGCCAGGCAATCGCCGCCACGATGGCGAAGTTTGGGCGGCTGGACGTGGTGGTGAACAACGCCGCCGTCTTTGCCTCCGCTCCGCTGGAGAGCATGAGCCTCGACTCATGGGACGCGGTCTTCGAGACCAATGCGCGGGGGCCGTTTCTGGTGGCGCGGGAGGCGCTGCCGCACTTGCGCGCCGTCCAAGGCAGGATCGTGAACATCGGCTCGCTGGGGGGGATTCATGCTTGGGCTGACCATGCTCACTACTGCGCTTCCAAGGCCGCGTTGCACATGCTTACGTTGGCCATGGCCAAGGCTTTTGCTCCGGAGGTGAGCGTGAACTGCGTGGCGCCGGGGCGCATCGAGATGGACGATCACTCCGAAGACGAGGCCGCCCGGTTTGCGGCCCTGACGCCGATGCGGCGCAACGGCACGGCGGAGGACGTGGCCCAGGCGGTGCTTTTCTTTGCCTCGGGTCCAGCCTTCGTCACCGGGCAGATCCTGGCTGTCGATGGCGGTTTGGGGCTGTAGCGGGACGCCCTGGATTTGCCGATGTGCTCGTAGCTTGGGGATTCCTGCCATTTCCTCCAAAGAACACGAAAGGGAACCGTTAGATATGAAGAAATATCAAATATGATAAGATGTATTTGAGAGGCTCGTTATCGCCGCACTCTGGAGTATCGACTTCTACCGAGAAGAGTACGGCAGTCTTCCTGTTCAGGAGTGGCTAGGCGATTTGCCGGAAGGTGTTCGAGGCAAGGTGATGGCCCGAATCGATCTGCTGAAGAGGGGCGGTCCAACGCTCGATTTCCCATACACCTCGCAGATTGAAGGGAAACTTCGGGAAGCGCGGCTCCGGATGGGGAAGACACGTTATCGAGTGCTGTACTTCTTTGACGAACAACGCACCGCGATACTGTTGCACGGCTTCACGAAAGACACAGCATCTGTCGAGGAATCGGACAAACGGATCGGCAGAGAGCGGATGGCGAAGCACGAGGCGCGGCTTGCCCGACGGTCAGCCAACTCCGGGAAACACGAACCGGCCAAGGGAGGGAAAAGGAAATGAAGACTGCTTGGGACAGCTATGTAGAGTATGAGCTTGAGAAACCGGACGTGCGGCGTGCTTTTGAGGAGGAGACCAAGGTTTTGAGCATTGGACTCGAACTGGCGAATCAGCGCAAGCGCAAGGGTTTGACGCAGGCGGAAGTAGCCAGGAAGATAGGGACCAGCGCTCCGCAATTGAGCCGCACCGAACGCCGCCCGGAGAATGTGAACATGCGCACGCTGCTGCGCTATGCCGAAGCGATAGGAATGGATCTCGACATTAAGCTCGTGGCAAGAGTATGAGAGGTGCTGCTCCTGAGGGCGGACAACCCAGTGCATTGCGTCAGCCGACAGAAGTAGTTTCGGAAGCAATTACCGCGCCAACAAGCGACCCCAGAAGCCTCTTGCGCCCGTCTTGGGGGCGTCCTCGCCATCCATATCGGGCAGGGGTTCGAGGTTGGCGGCATAGCGCCGGGGATCGATCTTCAGCGGCACGCGCTCCCACAGGCCGCGCGGCTCGGGCTGCGCGGGCCATTTGGCGCCCTGGACCGCGGCCTGGGGATTGGTGACGCACAGCCGCCGCGCCGTTTCCTCGCCGGAGCGCCCGGTCACGTAGTCATACCCTTTTTTCAGGTGCGGCGGACGCCATTCGGGATGGTGCGCGTCGGTGGCCAGAAAGTGAATCCAGTTGCGGTCCAGCAGCTCATTGGCAATGGCTTGCGCCACGGGGCCGAAGCGACCATATAAGGCGCTGGCGGTTACCTGGATAAGGCAGCCCTGGCGCATCCACTCAGCCAGCATCTCCGGCTGGCGCTGTACGGCCGGGTAGCGTTCAGGATGGGTGACGATCAGGGTATAGCCAACCGATTGCAGCCGGAAGAGCGCATCGTTCAACTGGGGAGCGATGGTCATGCCGGGAAACTCGATGAGCAGGTACCCCTTGCCGTCGATGGAGTAGCGCAAAGGGTTGGCCACAGCCTCAAAGACGTTCTCCGCGCTCAGGTGGAAGTCGCATCCCAGGCTCAATTCGACCACGCCGTTCAGCAATCTGCGCAACTCGGCCAGGCGCTCTTCGACCAGCGCGGCCCGGTAGGGATGGCCGTCGCTGGCGTGCGGGGTGCAGACGATGCGGGTGACGCCCTCGGCGGCCGCCTCGCGCGCCATGGCCAGGGACATATCCAGATCGGGCGGCCCGTCGTCGACTCCGTAGATCAGATGATGATGAATGTCGATCATGGCGATCCGATCTTCAGCTCCGGGGGCAAGAGCTCAATGCGCTGCCAATGCCTCGACCATCGAGGCAAAAATCTTCCAGCCGTCCGCCGAACCGAGCAGTTGTTCGCTTGACCGGTCGGGATGGGGCATCATTCCCAGCACGTTCCTCTTGGCGTTGAGGATGCCGGCAATGTTGCTCAACGAGCCGTTGGGATTCGCCTCCCGGGTAATCTCGCCGGCGGGAGTGGCGTACCGGAAGGCAATGCGCTCCTCGGCCTCAAGCTCGCGCAGGTCATCCGGCGTGCAGAAGTAATTCCCCTCCATGTGTCCGATGGGAATTTGAAGCACGTCGCCCTTGGCCAGCCCGCCCGTGAATGGGCTATCGGCAGTTTCCACGCGGAGATGAACCTGCTTGCAGATGTACTTGAGCCCGGCATTGCGCATAAGCGCGCCGGGCAGCAAGCCGGCCTCGGTCAGAATCTGAAAGCCGTTGCAGATGCCCAGCACCAGTCCGCCGCCGGCGGCAAACCGCTGCACCGCCTGCATGACGGGAGAAAAGCGCGCGATGGCGCCGGTGCGCAGGTAGTCGCCGTAGGCAAACCCGCCGGGAACCAGCACCGCATCGACGCCTTGCAGGTCTTCGGAATCGTGCCAGAGAAAGGTGACCGGCTGGTGGGCCACTTCGGCAATCACGTTGTAGGTGTCGTGATCGCAGTTGGAACCAGGAAAGACCAGAACCCCGAATTTCATGGTTCTAGGGTATCAGCTTTGCGGCGCGGCGAAGGGAGGTTCTTGTCGCTGCGGCTACCACAGGCGCGCAACTCTCAGATCGTCGAAGACGGTATCCAGGCTGACCAGGGTCAGGCCCTCCAGCAGCGCCTGCGCCGCCAGCATTCGGTCGAAGGGATCCTTGTGCTTTTCGGCAAGCGATCCTGCCAAACGCGCGTGCTCAAGAGAGATTGCCAAATCCTCCATTTCCAAAGACTCAAGAACCTTTCGCGGATGGTCGACGAGCACTGCGGCCTCGGGGAATTTGCCGATTCGAAACTTGATGGATGCTTCCCAGATGGAGGCGGCAGATACAAAGGCGCGGTTTGCGGACGACGCAATCGCAGCCCGCGCCGCGCGTCCCAGGCGAGGGTCGCTATTCATTGCCCAAATGAGGGTATGGGTGTCGAGCAGCAGTCTCATTTCGCACTCAGGAGGGTCGAATCCTTGTCGTTCCCTTCCCACAGAGCGAGTTCTTCTTCGGGCAAGGGCTCGAAGAACTCCGGCCCGATGTCGATCTGGCCCTTATACAGCCCGATCGGGCGCTCCCGCCTTGAGACGGGCCCGACGGCCACCAGTTTCACCGCCGGAGTCCGCTTACGTCCGCGCGTCAATATCACCTCTTCGCCGGCAATTGCGCGCTCCACAAGTCTTGAGAGCTGTGTTTTTGCCTCGTGCATCGTCGCTTCCACGGCAGGCCCCCGCTCATTAGCTAAACATATTTTAGCTAAGAACCAGGTGAACCCGCAAGAGCTCCTTACCGAAGGCGACGGCATGAGTGGCGCTCGCTCCGGCCTCGTGGGACGCGCTCGCTGCAAGGCGCCCCGCCTGCCGCTTGGCCGCGATTTGACCGTCGCTGCCGGTGATATACTCACAAGGTCAGGCGCGGGTCCGCGCCGGCATTCTCTTTCGATCGCTGAGGTTCCCATGTCCGGCCATTCAAAATGGGCGACAATCAAGCACAAAAAGGGCGCGCTGGATGCCAAGCGCGGCAAGGTATTCACCCGCATCATCAAGGAAATCAGCATCGCGGCCAAGGGCGGCGGCGACCCGGACGGCAACCCCCGCCTGCGTACCGCGATCCTGGCGGCCAAAGCGGAAAACATGCCTCAGGAGAACATCAAGCGCGCCATCCAGCGCGGCACGGGTGAGCTGGAAGGCGTCAACTATGAGGAGATCAAATTCGAGGGCTACGGCCCCGGCGGCGTGGCCATCATTGTGGATGTGACGACCGACAACCGCAACCGCGCGGTGAGCGAGATCCGCCACGCCTTCTCAAAGAACGGCGGCAACCTGGGTGAGTCCGGCTCGGTCCGGTTCCTGTTCGCCAAGAAGGGCCTGATCGCCGTCGAGAAATCCGCGGCCGATGAAGACCAGTTGATGGATATCGTGCTCGAACACGGCGGCGAAGACCTGAAGGATGAGGGCGACACCTGGGAGATACTAACCGATCCGGCGGATTATGAGGCGGTTTTGGGAGCCGTGAAGGCCGCGCGCATTCCCACGGTGATGAGCGAAGTGACCATGGTCGCGTCCACCTATACCAGGCTCGAGGGCAACGCGGCCCACCAGATGATCCGGTTGCTCGAGGCGCTGGAAGACTGCGACGACACGCAAAACGTCTACTCGAACTTCGATATGGACGCCGCCCAGTTGGAAGAGGCGGCCGGCTGATCCAGATTCAGGCAGGCACTCAAGAGGCCGCCCGGTTGTGGCGGCCTTTTTGTGGAAGTCTTCAATTGCTATGGAGGGAAGGGAAGAACATTGATCCGAACTGCAAGGTTTCTCTTTTTTGTCTTGATGGCGGGGACGATAGCCGCCTCCGCCCAAGCACCGAGCGCCGCCGCGGTTGGCGGCCGTGACGGCGCGGATAACCCCGTGGCCCAGGTTCGCCAGGCCAGGAGCTGGGAGTATGGACCGTTCGTCAACTATGGGAACGGCGTGGGCGGCCGGTCAGGCTTCCATTTTCTCTCGGCCGGTATTCAGGGGGGCAAGGTGCTCACCCCGGTCCTGCGCGCAGGAATCCTCAGCGGCCAGTTCGAGTTGGGCGCCAACATCATGCCGCTGTGGCAGGCTTACACCCCGGCGCCGCACGACGAGAACTACACCTGTGTCCCGCCAGGCGGGGGGCAAACCTTCCCCTGCGTTTTGCCGGTCGGCGGCGGCACTTTCCGCGGCGTAAGTCTTACTCCGGTGATCTTCCGCTGGAATTTCCTGACGGGGTCGCGGCGTTTTCAGCCATGGTTCCAGGGCGCGGGCGGGGTCATTTACACCACGCACAAGTTTCCGCCGAATGTTCTGAGTACACCCACGGTCAACGGCGTACCAGGGATCGACGGCGGAACCTGTGTATGGAACTTTTCGCCCCAGGGCGGCGGCGGATTTCACTACTTCTTTCGCTCCAAGCGGTCGATCGATGTGGGAGTAAACGGCGTGCATATCTCCTCGGCCTCTCTGGGAGACCGCAATCCCGGCGTGAACGCCAGTCTTCAGGTGCAGGTGGGCTACACCTTCTGGAAGTGAAGTTTACGAGAGAGCGGCGCTGTATGCGAATTCGGCTATTGGTTGTTTTGCAGTTGGCGGCATTGATGATGCTCTCTCGCGCTTCCTACGGAGAGACAAAGGGTACGTTTGCGGTGCCCCAATCAACTCTGTTGTTTTCATACACGAGTCTTCGCCTCACAACCAGTAAGCAGGAGTTCATAGTGCCGAACCCGCCCGGCCTTATGGGTGAGGGTTTTTCTCCACTCCCGCTTCCCGCTCTGGCGCCGAGTGGAGAAATAGTGGCCGGGGCCCTTGCTCTCCCGATTGACGCAGAGCGCCGGAGATTTCACCTTGTCATTGGCGTGTACTCCCTGCTCAATAATTCGTGGAGAACATATGGCGATTTCTGTTCTTCTGATCACGGCTCGGTTGCCTTTTCGCCGGAAGGAACCAAAGTTGCATTTATATCGAATTCAAAGGAAGGGAGCTCAAATTGCGATTCCAGCCCAAAACTCTTGCGGATTCTCGATCTTGTAACCGGCAATCTTACGACGGTACCCTATCCTGCGGAATACCTGATGGAAAACGCACGGCTCAGTTGGTCGCCGGATGGAAAGTACCTTGCAGCCCAAAGCGGCCACTGGGCATCGCCAACTCAGCATATTGTTGTCATCGAGGTCGCGTCTGGAATCGGGAAAACTATCGCGGTAGGCACTGACCCGTCCTGGTCTCCGAAGGGCGACTGGATTGCCTATACCGAGGCGGGTTCAATGCAGAAATGTATGCTCATTCATCCGGACGGAACCGGAGTCAAAATGGTCCGTGACTTGAGCAAGGAGTACAGGAGGGGGTACTGGGAATTTTACCACGGCGCGGTGTGGTCGCCGGATGGGGCCAAGCTGTTGCTAAACGAGTCGGAACTCGAGGTTCCAGGTAGCCTCGTCGTCACCATGCTGGATCTGACCACTGGCAAGGTGACCACGGAATCTAAGCATGGGATGGTTGTGTTTGGGTGGGCAAACAATCCCGGTGAATACTTGGGGTGGTGATCCGGCCTCCGGAGGCGGGTTTTCCGCGCCGGAATGAAAGGAATCATGAGCGAACCGGTTGTGGAGTGCGTTCCAAACTTCTCCGAGGGCAGGGATGCCCGGCGGGTCGAGGCGATTGTGGCCGCGATGCGCGTGGAAGGAGTGCGCCTGCTTGACTGGTCGATGGACGCCGATCACAACCGCTCCGTGGTAACCATTGCCGGTGCGCCCGCCGCGGTGGTCGAGGCCGCGGTGCGCGGGGCCGGCAAGGCCGTCGAGCTGATCGATCTGACCCGCCAGCAGGGGGTTCACCCGCGCATCGGCGCGGCGGATGTGATTCCCTTCGTGCCCATCTCCGGCATCAAGCTGGAGCAGTGCGCACTGCTGGCCCGCCAGGCCGGCCTGGAGATCTGGCGGCGCTTCGGCGTGCCGGTCTTCTTTTATGAGGCGGCGGCGGCCCGGCCCGATCGCGCCAACCTCGAAGAGGTGCGCAGGGGCCAATTCGAGGGCCTCCGGGACGCGGTTAGCAAGGATGCGGCTCGCCGTCCCGATCTGGGCGGACCCGGCCTGCATCCCACCGCCGGCGCGTGTGCCGTGGGAGCGCGCAGGTTCCTGGTGGCCTACAACATCTACTTCGATTCCGCGGACGTTGCCACCGTGCGGGCCATTGCCCGCGAGATTCGCGCCGCTTCCGGCGGCTTGAAGGGCGTAAAGGCCATGGGGGTGCTTGCCCATGGGCGGGCACAGCTCTCCATGAACATCACCGATTTCCATGCGACGCCGATCTCGCAGGTCTATCGCGCCGTCTCCAGCCTGGCGCTGCGGCATAAGGTCGCGCCGGTCGAGGGAGAGGTGATTGGCCTGATTCCCGAAGCGGCCTGTGAGCGGGAAAGCGACTGGATGCGTCAATTGAATGGGTTCGATCCGCAGACCAAGATTCTGGAGCGCCGATTGGAGGCTCCGCTGGCTTGGCCGGGAGAGGGGCCTGGAGTTCCATAGCCGATCGGGCTGGAGAGCGGGCCGAAGCGGGATCGCCGCAGTCAAGCCCTTCGACGGTTACAATGGAAGCCGGAGCGAAGAGCTTTTTGAGTTTTCACCTGAAGAAGAATTGTTGAGATGCAAGCGATCCCCAAGGTCTCGATTCGACGAGATTTTGGTTCCAGGAGGATGGAAGTGTTCAAGGTTCTTATCAAGGTTTCGATTGCCCCCATATTGCTGGCGGCGGCTAGTTTGGCGCCGGCGGCGCAGTTGTCCACCGATGCCCGCACGGCTATTCCGCACGAGGTGCAGCAGTTAGTCGTGGTCGACTACCGCGCCATGCAGGACTCGGCCTCGGCCATGAATCTGCGCGACCGCGTGATGCCCCCCGAGCTGAAGCAGTTCGACGACGCGCTGCGCAAGTCCGGATTGAACGACAACCATGACGTGGACGAACTGGCTTTTGCTCTCTTCCGGTCCGCGGATTCGAGCGATTCGCTGACGACCGTGGGCATTGCTCAAGGCCAGTTCTCCACGCAGGACATTCTGGCCAACTTCCGCAAACAGAAGGTATTGCCCACTCGCCTGCGCACCAATAGGATCTATCCGCTGGCCAAGACGGGCATGGTGCTTTGCTTTGTCGATCCCTCCACCATGGTCTTTGGCGGCAAGGATGCGGTCAGCAAGGCTCTCGATGCTCGCGACGGCGTCTTCCCCAGCCTGCTGACCAACGCCACCATGATGGACGCGATGAAGACCGTGGACTCCGAGCCGCTGTGGAGCATCCTGGACGAGAAGGGCACCCAGACCATGATGCGCCAGGTGATGGGCGAGGCCGGCGCGGTCGCCGACTTCGAGTCTGTCCGCAAGCGCCTGCAGGCCTCCTGGTACGGGATGGACTTTCAGCACGGCGTCAAGTTCGACCTCACCATCTCCACCGGCGATTCCTTTGCCGCGGCCACCATCTCTTCGCTATTGACGGCGGCGGTGGCCCTGAGAAAGATGAGCGGATCGGACGCCGAGAAGCAGGCTTTGGGCGGGACTGTCGTCGCCTCCGATGCCGGGCGGCTTTCGATCCACTTTGCCACCTCCGACGCGGATTTCGATAACCTGCTGCACTCGCCGCTCTTTACAAGCATGGTGCACTAAAGCGAATCGATGAACGAGTTCACGCCTTGAAAGTGAGGATGTGAACTTGTTCAGCGATTCCTTGGCGTGGTGACCCGGAGGTTCAACTCCGGGTTTCAGGATCAGTCCCGCGCCTCGCCGATGGCCCGGCTGGTCTCAACGCGCGAGGCCCTCAGCAGCCGCGCTATCTGCTTGAGATGAAGCTGGACGGCATAGGCGCGCAGAATCTCGGCCTGCGAGAATTCGATGCCCGTGGGCCGCGCCGCGGTCATGCGGGCTTCGAGCTGGGCGATATCCTCTTCGAGACTCATCGGCGGCGGCACGTGGAAGCGCCAATCGCGAATGCAGCCGGCCACATGGTTGAAGCCGGTGCGAATGTGCGCTGTCAACTGTCCCAGGGCAGGCTCCAGTTGCCGCGCATAGCCAAACTCGTTGGTGTCTTTGACTGAGAACTCCAGCGCCACCAGGGCGTCGAAGACCGAGCGGCCAAACTGCGAGAGGGTTCCCAGCCCCTCGCGCCAGCCTGGGCCGCCGGAGGGCTCGTTGCGCGCCGCCTCCAACAGTTGGTTGTTGCCGCGCAGCATGGCCAGCGCATCGCCGCGAAGCGCGGCCAGGTTGTCGGCGGGAGCGCCGCGAAAGCCTTCAAGAATCGCATCGAAGAAAGCGCCCAGCACCTCATACTCCCGCGCCAGACCGTCGCGCAGCCGCAACCGGGCGCGGTCGGGCAGCACCAGCGTGGTCACGGCCAGCGCCACCACGATGCCCAGCATCACCTCGACCACGCGGTCCAGCGCCAGCTCCCAGCGCGGACCCGCCTTCTGCACCAGCATGACGATGGCGATGGTGACTCCCGCCAGCCGCGAACTGCTGCGCAGCCCCAGCAAGCCGCAGACGATCACCGCCGCGAGCACGGCGAGAACAAAGTTCCACGGAAGCGCGCCGAAGAGCGAAAACGAAAAGCCCAGCGCCGCGCCGATAAGCGTACCCAGAATGCGGTCGCGCGAGGCGCTGACGGTTGCGCCCATATTGGATTGCAGGACGATGATGGCGCTGATCGAACCCCAGTAGCCATCATGCAGGCCGAACCGCCGCGCCAGGGCCCAGCTAAGACCTGCGGCCAGCGCCGTCTTCGCGGCGTGGATGAGAAGCCTCTGCCGCTCCCAGGAAAGAAACTTTGGCCGCCGCGTCAGGTCCGCGCGCAGCTTGACGGCCAGCTGCTGGAACCACGTATTGTTTGCCTTCAGGCGCATGGATTGCATCCGCAAAGGAAGATTTCCATGAATACAGAATGACCGAATCCGGCCGGTTGCGAAGGTGATCGGACTCACGCCGTCTCCGGACCGGTTCCATCAAGGCTACCAGCTTCCCTCGGGGCTGAAGACGGCTGGAGACGCCCCGCTCGTTTAGCATAGGATCGATGCGGCCGCATCGATCGGGAGGTGCAATCCATGCTGCGAGTCGGATACCCAGCAGCTTTCGCCACGGAGTTGTTCCGCGATTTTCCCCAGGGAATCGAGCTTATTCCGCTGCCCGATTCTCCGGACAGCGAGATCGAGATCGACGTCTGGATTTCCGACCCTTACTCGACGCGCGCCGTGAAGATATGGCCGTGGCTGCGCGGGGTGCGCCTGGTGCTCTCGACAATGGCGGGAACGGAGTGGATTCCCGCCTTGGTGGGGCCGCGCGTGACCATCTGCAATGCCCGCGGCGCACACAACATCTCCACGGCGGAGTGGACCGTGGCCTCGATTCTGGCCATGCTTAAGTACTTTCCGTTCTATCTCGAGGCGCAGCGGGACGGCCAGTGGAAGCGCCGCTTCGAGGCCAGCGCGCGGTACGCCAGCCTCACCGGGGACGCGCGTCCGCTGTATCCGCCCGTCCTGCTGGAGGAGTTGACGGGCAAGACGGTGCTGCTGGTGGGCTATGGCGCCATCGGCAAGGAGATTGAGCGGATGCTGGCGCCCTTCCGCGTGAACTTGCTGCGCGTGGCCCGAAGCGCCCGCAGCGAACCTCTTGTTCAAGCGGTCAGCGAGTTGGACAGCTTATTGCCGCGGGCTGACATTTTGGTTCTGATTCTGCCCTCTACGGCGGAGTCGTACCGGCTGATCGGCGCGCGCCGGCTTGCACTGATGCCCCAGGGCGCGCTGCTCGTGAATGCCGCGCGCGGGCCGGTGGTGGACACCGAAGCATTGGTCGATGCGCTGCGGTCGGGCAGGATCCGCGCCGCCCTCGACGTGACCGATCCCGAGCCGCTGCCGGAGGGCCATCCGCTATGGAGCTGCCCCAACCTGCTGCTCACGCCCCACGTAGCCGGATCGAGCCCACAGTTTGCCCCGCGCTCGCTGGCCATCGCTGCCGGCGAACTGCGCCGCTACATTGACGGCGAGCCGCTGCATAATGTGGTTCAGGCCGGAGTTTGAAGGCTGTCTGAAATGCAAATTTTGTGCAGGTCTTTGCAGGATTCCAGCAGAGCGGACGGCCGCTCTCTTACCCTATAGCGGCGCCAGGTGCTTGGTGTTCTGGTAGGTGTAGACGATGCGGTGGGCGACGGTGATGGTGGAGAGCGCGGCCAGCACCCAGAGCACCGGCGCCATCACCCCCCAATGGTTGAACAGGGCGCCCAGAATGATGAGCACGACGCGCTCCGGGCGCTCCATGAAACCCACCTTGCACTGGCCGATGAGGGCTTCGGCGCGGGCGCGCGTATAGCTGACCATCAGGGAGGTCACCATCACGAAGGCCACCAGCACCACGTACCGGAACCGGTTGATGCGGCCGTAGTAGACCAGCAGGCCGAAGAACAGCACCACATCCGAATAGCGGTCGATCACCGAGTCGAAGAAGGAGCCGAAGACGGTGACCTGGTTGTTGCGCCGGGCCACGCGGCCGTCCACCATGTCGAAGATGCCGGCGCAGAAGATCACCACGCCCGCATAGAAGAACATGCGCCCGGAGTTGCTGGCGTTGGCGTGGCCAAACAGCACCGCGGCCACGATGTTGATGACCAGGCCGATAAACGTAAGCACATTGGGGGAGATGCGGGTGAGCGCCAGGCCATGCACAATGCGGTCGAGAAGCCAGCCGCAGGCGCGGCCAAAAGCGCTGGTCCAGGTCATTGCTTGTCTTCCTTACAGCTCTATGCCGGCGGCGGTTCCGTTCTCCGCGCCGCCCGCTGCCACTTCATCGTGGATGGTGGTCAGTTTCAGTATTTCAAGGTCGCGCTTGCCGTTGGGAGTGACGATGGTGGCGATGTCGCCCACGCGCTTGCCCACCAGGCCCCGGCCGATGGGTGAGGTGGTCGAAATCAAGCCCTTGGCAACGTCGGACTCCTCGCTGGTCACCAGGCGGTAGACGATCTCCTCGTCCTTGGTGGAGTCGAAGACCACCACCGTGGAACCGAAACCGGCCCTGTCCTTGGGAATGTTGGTCAGGTTCACCAGCGAGAGCTCGGCCATGCGCCGCTTCAGTTGGCCCAGGCGCGCGTTGACAAAGTCCTGGCGCTGTCTGGCCATGTGATATTCGGCGTTCTCCGAGAGATCGCCCATGGCCACGGCCTTCTTGATTTCAGCGGGAAGCTCGTGGGAGAGCTCGTGCTCAAGGATGGCGATCTCCGCGAGAAGCTGCTTCTTTATGTGTTCGGGCATCCATGTTCCAGGGCGGCGAGCGGGATTGCTCCATCCGCGAGAGATGAAAGAACCTGAATACTCATTATACGCGGGGGACGGAGAACAGGGATCAGGCCGAAGGCTCGCCGTGGCGAGGGTCAGGGGTCGGGGATTAGGGATCAGGGATTAGGAATTAGGGATCGGGAAGCGGCGCATTATCGGACAAAGCCGCATCTTCGCGGGTACTCGGAATTCGAGGCGAATGGGCCTACACTGAAGTTGCTCTGGATTCTCCGCACACTCCTCATGCTGCGGACCGCATCGATCGTTCTTGTGCTGGCGGCGCTTTCAGCGGCCTCAGCCACCGGCTCGCCGGCCCCTTCGGCGAAGACGCACAAGAGCGCCCCGGCCGCGGTTTCCTCCCACAATTCCCGGAAAGAGACCCATCTCCCGAAAGCCGTCAAGGCTGAGCGTAGGGCCGGAGCGAAGACCCGCTACGCGGTCTTGCGCGAGACCCGGCGCTCGGCTGGGCGCGGGGGCGCGCGCCAGCGGCAGCCGATGAACGAGGCTGCCTCGCTGCCCTTGAGGGGGGGTGGCATGCCGCCGCCGCTGGTGGGGTCGCTTGAATCGCTGGTGCGGCAAAACGACAAGACAGAGGCCGACGGGCTGGAGCGGATCGAGGACGAAGACGATCTGGCCGATCGCATCGCCCGCAAGATGCTGGTTCCGGTGCCGGCCTCCGCGGCGCTGACCGTGAACGAAAACCTGCCCGAAAGCCATCGCTACTGCCGGCCGTGGACGGCGCGGTTTCTCAGCGATCTGGCGCGCGTCCATGGGGCTGAGTTTCACCGCCCGCTCGAGGTCAGCTCGGCGGTGCGCACGGTTGAGTACCAGAAGCAGCTGATGGAGACCAATGGGAATGCCGCGCCTGCCGACGGCGACATCGCCAGCCCGCATCTGACCGGGGCCACCATCGACCTTGCCAAGCACGGGATGAGCCGCGAGGAGATTGGCTGGATGCGGAGCTGGCTGCTGCCCTTGCAAGCGGCGGGCAAGATCGACGTGGAGGAGGAATTTCAGCAGGCCTGCTTCCACATCACCGTCTACAAGAGCTACCTGCCGCCCGCTCCGGAAACCAGGCAGCGCAAGGCGGCGCAACGCCCGGCTGGGAAACACAAGGAACCCCGGGAGACCGAGCCGCCGCCTGCCGAGCCTGGCGAGACCGCCTCCGAGGGGCTTTGAAGGGCGCGCATCCATCCGCTCCCACCTTGTAAACAAAATTGAGCTTGAATTGATTTCCCCACAGCGCCTTTCAAGGGTACAATCGCCAACAAACGCATTTCTTTCCCGGAGTCGCCGGGAACCACCCCAGCGGTCTGTTGCGTATCGTCTTCAAGGTGCGATGACTCGCGACGGGCCTAGCGGATGCTCAGGGGAAGCGTGCGTCGAGCCCCAAGCGGCTTTCGAGAG
>JBEKPA010000060.1:0-14594 GCA_049521195.1 Occallatibacter sp. | reverse complement strand
AGAGACCACGGCCTCGACGAAGGAAAGATCGGCGGCGCCCGCATCGCCCTGGGGCGTACCCACGGCGATGAAGATAGCCTCGCTTCGTTCCACGGCGCCGCCCAGATCGGTTGTGAACTCCACGGCGCTGCCCCGGTGCTTGGCCAGCAACTCCGGCAGGTGGTCTTCAAAGATGGGCACGCCACCCTCACGCAGGGTCTTGACTCGGGCTTCGTCATTGTCGACGCAGAGGACGCGATGGCCCATTTCGGCAAAACAGGCGGCTGCCACGAGTCCCACGTAACCTGACCCGATCACGCAGATGGAAACTGTATCTTGCATAGGCTTGGGCTTACTCCTTCGCTGCTTTCCGCAGGCGCTAGCGGCACGAGACATTCCGGGCCGACGAGGCACTCCCTAGGCTATCCGGTTTAGGCAGAAGCGGGCAAACCTTCCTGGTGGCCAGCAACCAGCCGGATTGTTCCCGGTTGCGACGCGATTCGCTTCGATCAGGAGTTGTGCGGATCACAACGAATCCAGAACCAGAAGATTCCGGCTGTAGTCCGCCCCGGCCAAATACCTGATCGCCCTGTCAAACGTGACGAGGACGCCCTTTTCCTTCACCGCAAGTCCCAGCAAATAGGCGTCCGTTACTTGCTGATGCCCCAATAACCTGGAGGAAAACGGCGCGGTTAGCACTGCCCACTTGTCTGAGATGGCCCAGTAGCGATAGCCGGGGTGGCGGGCAAACCCGGCAAGAATGGCGGTGGTTTGCGCCACCGTGCGGGTAGGGCCGCGATAGGCCGGGTTGGTTGTTACCCGAACAAAGCCCGCTTCCGTGAGGGGACAGACTCCCCAATCCTCTTTGCCAAAAGCATCGAACCACTTTTGCATGGCCTGGTAGTGCAGGTGATCCGGGTCCGCGAGTGCGATCAACGCATTGAGGTCGAGCAGGTAGCGAGCCTTAGTCGAATTCACTCTCAGCCTCTTTGACCATCTGCGGCGTGAGTACCTTGCCGCTGGGTGGAAAACAGGGCAGGCCGTTGGCCGACAACCTGATATCGGGAGCGGCGGGCGGCGCCGCCTCCGCCTTCCGTATCAGTTCGCCAATGGCAGCGCCGAGCGTGATCCCCTTTGCGGTTGCATAGATCGATGCAAGCTGATGGGCCTCTTCGTCCAACGTGACATTCGTTCTCATGTACCTATTGTACACCATTCCTCCAAAATGCACCAAAGAGACTTTCTGCTCCATCTCTACGCTTTAACTCCAATGCTAAGAATGGTTCATAGCAAGCTGCGCCAGTCTGGTAGAGTGGGATTGCAGTTTTGGGGCTCGGAGGCGGACCCGGTTGGACTGCGGCCAGCCGCGGGGCAAGCGGCTTGTTGTTGAGAGGGATGGGGTCAACTTTTATGGCTACGTCGGACCAGATTGCGGTTCGCGAATTGGCTCCCTTTCGCATTGCGCCCAGCTTTGTGGGCCGCGTGTGGGGTTACCGGGATCTTCGCCCCTGGTATGACTGGGTTGCTGAAGGTGGAGAGCCGATCGGAGAAGTCTGGCTTACCGGCGATGAGTGCCTGGTGGCGACCGGTCCCCATGCCGGAAGGACGCTGGGCGGCCTTTTCGCCGAGGTGCCGGAGAAAATGCTGGGCGAGGCTGCTCTACGCAGTGGCTCGCCGCTGCTGATCAAGGTCATCTTTGCCAGGGAGAAGCTGAGCGTGCAGGTGCATCCGGACGACGAACTGGCGCAAAAGTATGGGCAGCCTCGCGGCAAGACCGAATGCTGGTACGTGCTGGCGGCCGGGCCGGGAGCGCAGGTGGCAGCCGGACTCAAGCCGGGAGTCACGCTCGACCAGGTCAAGGAAGGGATTCAAGCAGGCACGCTGGAAGAAAGCCTCAACCTGCTTCCGGTGGCGGCGGGAGAGGTGGTTTTTGTGGATGCCGGAACGGTTCACGCCATCTGGCCGGGATCGATTCTGCTGGAAACTCAGCAGAACTGCGACTTGACTTACAGGATGTACGACTACGGGCGCGGGCGCGAGCTGCACATCGAGAAGGCTCTTGAGGCCACGCGGCTCACTACCCGCGCGGGCAAGGTTCCGGCCAGGGCGCTCGCGGATCGCACGATTCTGGTGGATGAGGATTATTTTCGCGTGGAGCGAATCCCCGTGCACGGGAGCCGGACGGACGCCAGCCTGGCCGGTGAGGTCGCGGGCGAGGGTAAGGTGGATCGCGGGCTGGCGTATCTGTTTGCAGCCGCAGGGTCGGGAAGGATTTGCAGCCCCTGCAAGAGCTTCGAGCCGGTCGATCTGCCGGCGCGGGGTATGGTGGCCGTTCCCGGCGCTTCGCCGGAGTTCTCAATCGAGAACCAGGGCGGGCTGGACCTGATTCGCATCACGCCTAACTGGCCGGAAATGAGGACTCCAGCGAGAGAAACCCAATGACGGCGGCGGCGTGGCGGGATTCGGTGGCGGCCTACATCCGGGCCGAGGCTCTGCCGGTGGACAAGTTTGGCCATCAGCCGCGGCTTTATGCGCTGGCGGTCCGGCTGGGGTGGGGGATGGAGTACGACGACGACATTCTCTTTGCCGCCGCATGGATGCACGATCTGGGCGTCTTTTTGGGCCACCGGCCGCAGGATACGGCGCAACTGGAACGCTGGGATCACGTCCCCTACACGATTGCGCGAACGCGGGAGTTGCTGGCCGGCTGGGGATTCCCGGCGGAAAAGCTGGACGCCGTTGCGGAGGCCATCCGCACCCACCAGCCCCAGGACGAGCCGAATCAACTGGAAGCAATTCTGCTGCGGGATGCCGATATATTGGAGCAGTTGGGCGCTATCGGGGCCCTCCGCGCGCTGGTCAAGGTTGGACGCGATACGCGGTACCCCACCTTTTCCGATGTGCTTCCTGTGCTGCGCGAGGCGGCAGAGCATTTGCCTGAAAAGCTTCGCTTGAGGAGTGCGCAACTCCTGGCCGCGGGGCGGGTTGAACTGCTCAGGTCGCTGATTGCCGCCATCGAAGAGGAGGGGGGAGAGTCGCTGTTCTAAGCGCGGATGCCAAGGAAGATCTGGGTCGGGAGACGGAGCCGGAGCCGCAACTGTTTGCAGGATATTGGCTTTGCAATCCTGGATTGGGGATTTACACTGGCCTCGGAAGGGCTCGCCTCCTGAGGCGTCCTGCAGTTCCGATGGAGGCGCGCGATGCGATCGAAATTCGTTCTGGCGGCGCTCTTTCTTGCCACGGCAGTGCAAGGCTTTCCCCAAACCGCTCCGGCCGCCGGAGAGGGCGCTTCGCGACTCTTCGTTGGGGTCGGCGTCTCCGGTTACAATGCCGACTTCTATGGGAACTTCATCATGGAAGGCGCCACAGTGTGGATCGACTTCTACCCGGATCTCGGTCCGGCGTTCTTGCATGGATTCGGCGTGGAAGCGGAGGGCCGCGATATCTGCTTCGGCCAACCTGCGCTCCCGCCCTCGAACAATCTTGCCGAGGAGACCGGCGGGGGCGGCGCAATATACAGTTGGCGCCACTTCCACCACTTCTCTCCCTACGCCAAGTTTCAATGGGAGCACGCCAACATCGACTTCGATTTCGGTATTCCCAACTACGGCCACGACACCAGGGATCTTTATGCTGGCGGCCTCGGGGTCGATTACCGGATTTCGCGCAATGTGTGGGTTCGTGCCGGCTATGAGCAGCAATACTGGCAGAGACTCTTCCAGAACCACGAGGTCTCCAATCCTACCGGGATCGTCCTCAAGCCACAGGGCGTAACCATCGGCGCCTCCTACAACGTCCACTTCCGCCATCGGCATTGACGGTCCGCATCGTTCCCCGGCGGGCTGGGCATTCCTCTGAAGGCCTGCTCTTCCCCTGGGAAGCGGCAGCCCTTTTCGATTTCCGCGATTCCTCCAACGCCTGGATGGCCTGAGAGCCTTGGCATCCAGTTCCGGCCGGCTTCCTTGTGCCGCGTCCTCTTTGAATCCAGATTTCCGAGTAAAATGAAAGGCGTTATGAGCTTCCGATCCGTACTGCCCCAAGGACTTCGCGGCGCCGTGGACCTGGCCGTCGCCGACTGGCAAGCCAACAGCAAGGTTGACCGCTTCTGGCAGAAGGACGCCAGCCTGTGGACCAAGGACGGCGAGGAGAACTGGCTGGGCTGGATCGACATTGTCGAGCGCCAGCAGCAGGATCTGGCGAACCTTTCCGAACTGGGCGCGGATGTTGAAACGGGCGGCTTCAAGACGGTTCTGCTGCTCGGCATGGGCGGCTCCAGCCTGTGCCCCGAGGTGCTGGCTGAGACCTTCGGTCAGCAGCCGGAGTTTCCCGCGCTGCGCATCCTGGACTCCACCGATCCCGCGCAGGTGAAGGCGGTTCGCGACAGCCTGAATCTCGAGGAGACGCTGGTCATCGTGGCCAGCAAATCCGGCTCCACGCTGGAACCGAACATCCTCAAGCAGTACTTCTTTGAGCAGATGCAGGATGCGGTTGGCGCGGGCGAGGCCGGCGGCCATTTTGTGGCCATAACCGACCCCGGCTCGAAGATGGAGCAGGTGGCCAAAGCCGACGGCTTTCGGTACATCTTCTATGGCGATCCGCGGATCGGCGGCCGCTACTCGGCGCTGTCGAACTTTGGCCTCGTGCCGGCCACCGCGGCCGGACTGCATACCGGCAGGCTGCTGGACGAGGCGGCCAAGGCCGTGGCGGCGGCCAAGCAGGCGCTGGGGGAGAATCCGGCAGTGGAACTGGGCCTGATTCTGGGTACTGCCGCGATTGCCGGCCGCGACAAGATCACCATCTTCACCTCGCCGGAGATCTACGACCTGGGCGCGTGGCTGGAGCAACTCATCGCCGAATCGACCGGCAAACTTGGCAAGGGGATCACGCCCGTGGACCGCGAGGCGATCGGCCCGCCGCGGGTTTACGGCGACGACCGCATCTTCGCTTACGTGAAACTGGCAGGCACGGCGGATTCGAGTCTTGACGCCAAGGTTGCCGCCATCGAGGCCGCGGGTCATCCGGTCATCCATATTGAGATATCGGACCTCTACGAGATATTCGGACAATTCTTCACCTGGGAGGTGGCCACGGCGGTCGCCGGCTCGGTGATGGGCATCAACCCCTTCAACCAGCCGGACGTGGAGTCGGCCAAGATCGAGACCCGCGCCCTGACCGAAGCCTACGAAAAGACGGGCACGCTGCCGGAACGGGAGCCAGTTCTGGTGGACGGTGGAATAGGCATCTACGCGACCGAGGCCTACGCCGATACGTTGAAGTTTGCAGCCCCTGCCGCGACCCTGGCTGGGTATCTGCGCGCGCATCTCAGCCAGATTCATGCCGGCGACTACTTTGCCGTGCTGGCTTTCCTGCCCATGTTTCCCGAGCACGAGGCGGCGATTCAGGGCTTCCGCCACAAGGTGCGCGACGTTAAGCGCGTGGCTACCTGCCTGGGCTTCGGCCCGCGCTTCCTGCACTCCACCGGACAGGACTACAAAGGCGGTCCCAATACCGGCGTATTCCTGCAGATCACCGCGGAACATGCCGTCGATGTGGATGTTCCGAGGCAGACCTACAGCTTTGGCGTGGTCATCGACGCCCAGGCCGCCGGAGACCTGGCGGTGCTGGAGTCGCGCGGACGGCGGGCCTTGCGAGTTCACGTGGGAGCAGATGTGGCGGCCGGGTTGAAGGCGCTGGCCGCGGCCTTCGATCAGGCCCTCGGCTGAAGGCAGGGGTCGGAGATCAGTGGTCAGGGGCAAGGGGCGGAGAGTTTGCCGGCAGTGAAGCTCGCGTTCTTCTTGAGGCGAAACTCGTTTGCACACTGTAGCTCTGCGATGCTGTCCTGTGCCGCGCTGGCTGCTTTTTCGTTCTGGCTTCTATCGCGCGGCGCGGAACTTTTTCCCGGCGGGCGGGTTCTTACCGATGACGGCTTTCGCCAAACCTCGTCTAAATGGTTGAGCGGGAAGCATCGCCCTAGAGCGTTCGTACAAGCGGCGCGGCCTCGATCGGCCGCTGGAACTACGCTTCAGGCGGAGGAGAGATATGAAGATGAATCGCACCTTGCTGAATAGAGTCGTTCCCCAGGTTTTGGTCTGGACCGGGCTGGTTGCCCTGTGCGCCGTGATTGCGGTTGCCCAGGCTCCGGACCAGAACTCCGTCACGGTCACGGCCCAGCCGATCGGCCAGCGCACCGACGGACAGATCGAGATGGACGTGGTGCATGCTCTCGATGCCTCCAAGGCGCTGAAGAGCGACCTGATCACCGCCGCTACCATCCAGGGCGAGGTGACGCTTTCGGGAACGGTATCGAGCGACGCCTCCAGCGAACTGGCGGAGTCGATCGCCGGCCATGTGGAGGGCGTGACCAAGGTCCACAATAACCTGAAGGTCGGCAACCCGCAGACGGCCCCCGCGGCGCAACCGGCAGCCCCCGGCGCACAGCAGATGGCGGACAGCCCGGCGGACGAGTCCATGGCGCCCGTTCCTCCTCCCCCACCCGCTGTCACGGATGGACCTTTGCCGCCTCCCGGACAAAGTGCGGACCAGGGCCAGGATCAGGGTCAGGCGCCTTATCCGCCACAGCGCCCGCAGTACGTTCCGGCCAATCCGCGCATTACCCGCTTGCAACCTCCGCCGCCTGCCTATGAGGCTCCCAAGGGTCCCGTAACCATCCCCCAGGGAACGCTAATCCAGTTGCGGACCGCCGAGTCCTTGAACAGCAAGAGGGCCAAGGACGGCGAGCCGGTGCAGTTCACCGTGATCCGCGACGTGGCCTTCGGCGGCGTGCTGGCGATTCCGCGCGGCGCGACCGCGCATGGCGTGGTTACCGAAGTCAAGAAGGCCGGCGCGGTGGGCGGCAGCCCGGAGTTGGCCCTCAAACTCACTTCGCTGGACCTTGGCGGGCAGAGCTATCCGCTCGATACCGACCAATTCAAGGTGAAGGGACCGAATAAGGCCGGTGAGACGGTCGGCAATGCGCTTGGCGCCGGAATTGTGGGAACCATCATTGGCTGCGCCGTGGGCCGTGGCGCAGGCTGCGCCATCGGCGCTGGCGCTGGCTTGGCCGCGGGCACGGCAGCAACAGCAGCTACGCCCGGACCCGGGGTCTGGATTCCCGCCGAGGCGTTGGTAATCTTTCACCTGAAGACCGCGCTGACAGTTACGCCGGTGAACGCGCAGGAAGCGGCCCGCTTGGCGCAGGGGCTTTATAATGGCGGCCCCAGCCTCTACCGGCGCGGCTATTACCCTTACGGCTCCCCGTACTACGGTTCTCCCTATGTAGCCGGCGGCTATGGGTACGGTTATCCGCCGGTCTACTACCGGCCTTATTACATGGTTGGCGGGTTTTACTACTGGCGTTAAGCCGCGCGGTTGAGCCCGGTTACTGTTCGGCCGCTTTCACCGCCGCGGTAAGCGCCGGAACCACTTCAAAGAGGTCGCCGACTATGCCGTAGTCGGCGACTTCGAAGATGGGCGCATCGGGATCCTTGTTGATGGCCACCACACATTGCGAGCCCTTCATGCCCACCAGGTGCTGGATCGCTCCGGAGATTCCTACCGCAAGGTAGAGCTTAGGTGATACGGTCTGGCCCGAGCTGCCTACCTGGCGTTCCAGCGGCAGCCAGCCGTTGTCGCAGATGGGCCGAGAAGCGGCCAGTTCCGCGCCCAACGCCGTGGCCAACTCCTGAACCATCGGAATGTTCTCTGCCTGCTTGATCCCCCGGCCTACGCTGACGATCCTCTGAGCTGAACCGAGGTCAACCGTCTGCGCCCCACCGCGCCAGGGCTCGCTGGGGCGGGTGCGAATCTGCGATGGATCGAGGGCGGGAGTGAAGATCGAAATGAGCACGGAAGAGTTGCCCGCAGGGGCTAAAGCCTCACCATCATTTGGCTGCGATTTCGGCACGACTGAAGTCGTGCCCTGACACGACTGAGTGTCGGATTGGAGTCCTTCCCCAGGCACCTCGGTGCGGAAGGCTCCGGCCTGCACGGAGACGAAGCAGGGTCCGCTGCCGGTGTGCCGATAGCTTCCGTTCAAGCGGCCCTGCAGCAGTTGGCGCGTGAAGACCGGGCCGTCGCCGATCGCTATTACGTCGCCGATGAGAACCTGGCCGAAGCGGGCAGCCAGCGCCGGAGCGTAGTCGCGGACCTGGTAGGTGTGCGGAAAGATCACTTGCGCGGGGCGTTCCTGTTCGATGAGTTGCCGCAGGGCCAGAGTGAAGCCGTCGGCGGTGTACTGGGCCAGCAGCGGATGGACCACCCGGACGAGGCGCAACCCGTTGGCCGGCGGCCTGGCAGCGACCTCGGCGGCCAGGGTTTCGGTCTGCGCGCCAACGATGGCCGCGCTAACAGGCAGGCCCAGTTGCGCTCCCAGCCGCTGCCCGGCGGCGACGGCCTCCCAACTAATGCGGGCGATGCGGCCCGCGTGCTCTTCCACTACCACCAGAATGCCGCTCATAGCACGCCCGCCTCGAACTTCAACTTTTCCACGAGCGCCGCCGCGGCTTCCTTGGCCGTACCGGAGAGAATGTGGGTGGATTTCTGTTTTTGCGGCAGCGAGACCCGCTCCAATACGACCACCGGCGCGGCGTCCGCGCCGAGTTCCGCTGCCGTCAACCGGCGCACCTCCCTGGTCTTGGCGCGCTTAATGCCCATCAGCGTGGCGTAGCGCAGTTTGTTGCCCCCGGATTGGATGGTGAGCACGGCCGGCGTGGGCAGCTCGACGGTCTGGAACCAGCCCTCCTCGAGTTCGCGCTTGACGGTTACGCCGGTCGCGGTCTTCTCAACGTGGAGGATGAGCGTGGCATGGGGCAGGCCGAGCAGTTCGGCGACGATGACGCCCGTCTGGCCCAGGCCCAGGTCTTCCGATTGCAAGCCGGTGAGGATGAGGTCGGGGCTCTCAGGCTGGATGGCGGCGGCCAACAGGCGGGCGACGCCCAAGGCATCGCGCGCGCCCGGATCGTCGCAGACAATATGAATGCCGCGGTCGGCGCCCTTGGCCAGCGCCTCGCGGATCGCCGCTCCCACGCGCTCCGGTCCGGCGCTGACCACAATCACTTCGCCGTCCGCCGCGGCGGACTTCTCCTTGAGTTGCAGCGCCTCTTCGAGAGCGTAGGCATCGGGCTCGTTCATAGCGAACTGGAGATCGGATTCGACAATCCAGGTGTTGGGCCACTTGCCGGCGGCGTCGATGCGAACCTGTGCATCGCGCTCCGGAACCTGCTTGATGGCGACGACGATTCTCATAGGAAAGGCTCTCGTTGATCTTAACTGGCGCCGATCCCCGGCAATCCACGCGCAACCAACTGGGCAACGTCCAGCAGTTGCGGCGCGCCGTCGCCGGTGGCTGCAAGAGCATCCCGGAGCATGGTATTGCAGAAGGGGCAGGCGGCGGCGATGGTCTGTGCGCCGGTTGCGGCCAGCTCCACGGCGCGGTTGTGGCTGACGCGCTCGCCGGTCTCCTCGCCGAGAAAGGCAAGGCCGCCTCCGGCTCCGCAGCAGAAGCTGCGCTCGCGGTTGCGCGGGGCCTCGACCAGGTCACCGGCCAGAGCAGCGACGGCGCGCGGCTCCTCGTAGACGTTGCGATAGCGGCCCAGGTAGCAGGGATCGTGGAAGACAGTTTTCTCTTTAGCGGTCTGCTGCGGCAGCTTGTCGGCGAAGCGGGCGAAAAACTCGCTGTGGTGCTCGATCTCGGGCGGCGCACCGTACTCCTTCCAATCTTCCTGGATGGTGCGGACGCAGTGGGGGCAGATGGAGACGATCTTGCGCACCTTGTTCTGCGCCAGGCCTTCGAGATTAGCCTCGGCCAGTTGCTGGAAGAGCAGGTCGTTGCCCAGGCGGCGGACGGGGTCGCCGGTGCACTTCTCCTTGCGCAGCACGCCGTAGCTTTTGCCCAGGTAATTCATGACGCGGGCCAAGGCGGCGACGATCTCGCGTCCTTTGGGGTCGTAACCGCCCATGCAGCCCAGCCAAAGACAATACTCCTGAGTTCCGTCGAAGAGCGGCAGGGCCACTTTCTCTATGAACTTGTCGCGCTCGGTGGCGCTCAGGCCCAGAGCGTTCGAGCCGCGCTCGAGGGCCAGGAAAAGCTTCGTTCCCCGGCCGTCCGCCCAGGACCCGGTGTTGACCGCGCCGCGGCGCAGGCCGACGAGGATGGGTAGGTGCTCGATGCCCACCGGGCACTGGAACTCGCAGGCGCCGCAGGTGGTGCACTCGAAGACGGCTTCCTGGCTGTTGTATTTGCCCAGCAGGGGTTCGGCGGAGGCCGGGCCGAGGTCGTTCAGGTAGCCGCGCACGCCGAGGACGATCTCCTTGGGGTCGAGCAGCTTGCCGGTTGTGGCGGCGGGGCAATGCTCGGTGCAGCGGCCGCACTCCACGCAGGAGTAGGCCTGAAGGCTGACCAGTTGCGTGAGGTCCGTGCCGGCAACCAGGCCGAAGTCGTCGTCGCCGCTGAGGGGAGGAATCCGGCTGAAGCCGCCGCGCGAAAGGAAGACCGTGGCCGGGCTGAGGACCAGATGCAGGTGCTTGGTATGCGGAATGAGCGGCAGAAAGACGAGCAGGGCCACGGTGTGAATCCACCAAAGGGCGCGGGCAGAGGGGTCCGAATCGGCGACGAAGAACGAGGCCAGATAAGTGGCCATGAGAACGAAGATCAGTAGGGCAATGACGCCGGACTGGTAGGAGAGCTTTTCGCCCAGCCATTTGGGCCGCACCAGGAAGCGGCGGACAAAGAGGCCGAGAATGCCGGCCGCGCAGGCCAGGGCAAAGACGGCGGCGAAGTAGAAATAGAGGCGGCCGATGGGGCCTGCGGGCGAGAGAAAGCCGAGCCCCAGAACGGCGGCGCAGTGGTTGAGAGTGACCAGGGCAAAAGCGCAAAAGGCCCAGAAGACAAGGGCGTGCGCCAGGCCGGACAGTGGGCGCTCGCGGATGACCTTGGCCTGCAAGAGCACCTCCCAGACAAACTCGCCGATGCGCTTGCCGAGGGGGAAGAGGCGAAAGCCGGGGTCCTTCTTCGATTGCAGGATTTTGCCGAGGATTTTGCCGAAGCGCCGCCAGAAGCCGTAGACCGAAGCCGCTGCCAACCCGGCGAAGAGCACCTTCTCAAAGAGCGAGAAGTGCTGAGGCTCGGCCAGCGTTGGAAGATACGGGAGCATATTCGAACGAAGCTAACGATACAGCAACGGGTTGGCGGCTGTCGTGGGATGCAGGATCAGGCAGCCGACTGAAAGCAAATGCCGAAGTTGTCGGGGTCTTTGAGGTAAAGCTGCTTCATACCGTGGGGCGCGACCTTGGGTTCCTTCCCATCGACGCCCTTATCGCGGCCGCAAAGACTGAATCGAAGTCTCCCTCTCTCAGACCCAACGCGAAGGGGAACGCCCGCCGGCATCGCCCTCCGCGCCGCTCACAGCATCTTGTTGTCGATGGCGGCCAGGGTCGTATCGGCGGCCGCGCGGCTCCATCCGATGCGCAGATCCTTCACATCGTGCAAAGCGAAGGCGCCGTCCGCGTTGCGCGGAGCCGTGACCGCGAAGAAATCCGCACGAGTTACATCCGCGAGATAGAACGCGGGCCGCGCGTCCGGCGTTGCGTTGGCAATCTCCACGTGGCTCATCTCCACATTGCGCACATGGCGCAGGAAGAATCCCGAAGCCGGCATGGGTCCGAACATACTCGGTTCCGGATACTTGCTCTCAAGCTCCGGCGGCTGAATCTGCGCCGCCTCGGCCGTTGCGCCGCCCACCGTTTCGATATAGATGTTCGACAGTTTCACGTCTTCGATGGCAGCATCGGGGATGCCGCTGAGAATGCAGCTGATGTTTTGCGGAGCGCCGACGCAGGCGAGATTGCTTACCATAATCCGCTTGAGCGTGCCCACCTTGGTGGTTTCCTTGGGGCCGCGCAAACGCGCTCCCAGCCGCATGAAGAGCGGCCCGGAGACAAGATCGCGCATGGTGGTGTTGGTGATGGCTATGTCCTCCAGCAGCGCCCCATCGACCGACTCCAGCGCATATCCCTGGCAGCCTTCGAATACGCAGTTGGAGATGGCGATGTTGATGAATCCGCCATTGGATTCCGTGCCGCATTTGATGCGCCCGGTGCGGCCGACCCGGAACTCGGGCGCCGGCGGAAACTTCTTGAAGGTTCCGTCGAGCACCGATCCAAGCTCGTAACAGCCAGTTACAAGACAGTTAGAAATCGTCATGTTCTTAGTGGGCCGCGCATAACCGAGAGCATAACTCGACTTGGGGCAGATGCCGTCGTCCCAGGGCGAGTTGACGGTGCAGTTGGAGACGCGCACGTTCTGGCAGCAATCGAGATCCATGCCGTCGCGATCGGTATCGATGCAAAGATTGTCGATGGTCAGGTTGTCGACGCCGGTCAGCAGCAGGGCGAAGTGGCCGCCCTTGAGAAGCGAAAAGTCGCGCAACAGGACGTTGTGGCAGTTCTTGAGCGCGATGGCCTTGTTGCCCACGCCCGGCTGCTCGGCGACAAAAGGAGCACCGTCGTCTTTTCTTCCCCGGCCGTTGGAGAGCCCTTTGCCCCATATGAGGCCGGGACCGGTGATGCTTAAGTCGTGAATATCTTCGCCCCACAGGAGGGAGTTATGCCAGTGGTTATGGCCGTAATCCTGATAGGCGTCCCATCCTGTCTTGGGCTCGGCAGCATCGTAGACGCCGCCGCGATAGCCGGTCTGCTCACCGGGGAGCGGTGAGTCGGCAGCCACGATCGCGCTGCCCTGAAGCAGATGGAGGTGCATCTGGCTCTTGAGGTGAATGGAAAAGCAAAGATACGAGCCCGCAGGAAAGACAACGACCCCGCCACCCGCGGCTACCGCGGCTTCGATGGCGCGGTTGACGGCGTCGCTGTCAAGCGTCTTGCCGTCGCCCGTGGCGCCGTATTTGCGAACATCAAAGATGCCCTGCGCTGCGGCAGCGGTCGCGGCACCGTTCTGGGCCGAGGCCGCAAGAGAAGAGGCGGGGATGGCGGCAGCCGCGATGCCGAGGCTTCCGGTGCGCAGAAAGTCACGACGGATGGAGTTGAACGATTTCACGGAGACATCCTCCTGGAAGCGATTGGTCAAGCGTTAGTGTATTTCAAGGGGCGCCGAACGCAAATCCTTGCAAGCACATGGATGGGCGCCTGAGAATGAGTCCTTGCCTTCCGCCCGCAGCTTATCTCAATCGAGATGAAAGACTTCTTCAAGTTGGAACATGTTATCATCCGCCGCGCCTTCGCCGAGCGCTTCAAAGAATGGCGACATCTCCGCCTGCCATCGCGCGTTGATGGGATGGTTCTTCATGGCGGCGCAGGATTGTTCAAAGTCATCTGTCTCGAGATAGCCGACGAGAAGGCCGTCGGGCCTCAAGAATAACGAGTAATTGCGCCAGCCGGTCTGGCGCAGAGCATCGAGCATCTCAGGCCATACGCGGGTGTGTCGCGCTCTGTATTCTTCCACTTTTTCCGGGCGGACTTTCAATAAGAAACAGATACGCATGGACTCCTCCTTCAATTGCGAGCTCTGGTAGTGCATCCCACCGGATAAGGGGGCAGCGGCGGGTTGCTGTTCTCAGAGTAAATACTCATGCATGACCAGAGCCACAGCGCTACGCAATCGCGCCTTGTTGCCCTCTTGAGCGGGCCGAAGCCGGGGAACTCTCACCAATGGATTCCGCCGCATCGCTGTTTCAATCAAGGGGCCTGCCAGGTGCCAAAGCGTTGTGATGTCACCCACGACTATGATTTCGGAAGGCGCCAGAGCGGAGGCGATCATATGCATGCCGCGACCGAGGGCGGCGCACATTCGATCGATCGCCTGTTTGGCTGCAGGGTCCTCGGCCTCGGCTAACTTGAGAAGGTCCTCAAAGGGAGGCGAGGGCTTGTTGGCGATTTCAGTGTAGTAACGCATCCCAGCGCGATTGGAGGCTACAGTTTCCCAGCATCCCGTGCTTCCGCAGGCGCAGGGCAGTCCATTGGGGTCCACCTGCACATGGCCGAATTCGCCGGCCGAGCCGCCTTCCCCGCGAAGGATGCGGCCGTTGGCAAAGATGCCTGTGCCCAATCCTTCCGACACGTTGACCACAACAAGATCATGCATGCCGTCGCTGTTGCCGAACCACACCTCGGACAATGCGCAGGCGTTGGCGACGTTGTCCACAAAGACGGGCAGGCAAGTGGCCTGTTCGACGCGGGACTTGATGCGTCCAATGGGCCAGTTGATGTTGGGCGCGAAGATGGAAGTTCCGTGTTTGGACTTATCGAGACGAAGGTCGAGGCGGCCCGGCAGACTTATGCCAATGCCGTCGAAAGAGCGGTCCTTATTGGCGGCGATCATCTTTCGAATTGCGCTGACGATGGCGCCGATCACCTTTTGGGGATTGGCCGGGAGCACGATGAGTTCTTGCGCGAGGATACTGCCGCCCAAGTCCGTTACGGCCAGCGTGGTTTGAGAAGGATGGATATCCAATGCAAGCACGCCGCGCTGACTGTTCACGTTCAGAAAAGTGGGTCTTCGGCCACGGGGAAGGCGCCCCGTCGATCCCTCAACGATCCATCGTTCGGCGAGCAACTCCTCGACGATGAGGGAGACGGTGCTCCTCTGAAGGCCGGAGACGCGTGCC
>JBEKPA010000059.1:0-14857 GCA_049521195.1 Occallatibacter sp. | reverse complement strand
CAACACTCGGCATGATTCCTCCCCTCCGGACACGGCGAGGCCGGCAGGCGGCTTCGCGGCGCTGGCCGCTCATCCCCTCGGGTGGGGCGGCCGGCGCAAGACTGCGTTCCTCCACGCCAGACGCGCGCATCCCCTACAAATCCGGTTCAGCGCGCTCCCGGCGAAACCGAGAGGGCGGCATGAGCCGGCCCCTCCCCGCTTCTGGACCATCTCCCGGGAGAGGAAAAAGAGAGGAAAAAGCCATTCGCCGGAAACGCTTCCCATACCTGGCGAAAGAGAACGCCGCGCTGCGATTTCCAGCGCTATCCATGGAACCTCAGCCGCAGAGATTGTCCGTTGGAACGATGATACGTGGAAGAATCCCTCGGATGTGCTTCACATCACACTTGCCTGTGACGATTGGACTTGTGCATTCCCTGCTGGAGTGCTCGCAGCCCATCGCCGCGCGGCAACAGCCTCCCCCCGCAGGCCGCTTCGACCAGGCAGCCAACAGCAGTGAAAGAGCCGGGCGGGATTCGCGGTTCCATCTCAATGGAACCGGATCGATCGTTGGCAAGAGCCTTCCGCCGAAGACCTCAGCGGACGGATTCCAGGCCGGCTCTACTCGCTTTCAGGCAGCTTGTAGGGCTTTTGCAGCCATTGCCGGGCCTCGTTCACCGCGCCCTGCGTGTTGTCGTTGGTCTGCACCGCCAGCCGGTACTCGGTCACCGCCCGGTCGCGCTGGCCGGTAATGTCGAATATCTTGCCCAGTTGGATGTGGCTCCAGACCTCGGTCCAGCGCGGCTCGCCGTCGCCGCGCAGCGCATCGCGATAGGCGTTGACGCTGGCCTGGTAGTTGCGCTGGGCAAAGAGCAATTCGCCGATGCGATAGTTGGCCAGGGAACTGGCGGAATTGGCTTCCAGGGCCTTCTGGTACTCGGCAAGGGCGCCGATCAGGTCTCCCTGGGCCACCAGTTGCTGGCCCTTGAGGATGGCGATGCGGACTTGCAGGTCGGGCGTGGCCTTGAGCAGCCAGTTGTTGGGATCAATGGCGATGCGCCGCGGCCGGCCAAACGTGTCCGCTATGTACTGTGTGTCGGTGCCCACCACGTCGACCTTCTGGGTTTCGGTCTTGCCGTCGGTCTCGACGCGAAGCTCGACCGGCATCCGGAAGAGGTCCAGATCCTGCTGAATCTCGCCGATGGTGCGGAAGCCCTTGTTGTTTCCCAGCCGGTAGACGGCGTACTTGTTGGTGAACTGGGGCGCGCCGGTGCCGTCGATCCACTGCGCGAAGAAGGGGGTCAGCTCCTGCTGGCTCTGCTCGGCGGCCACCTTCTCGAACTCCGCCGCGCGGATCGGCTTGTCGGTGTACTGGCTCAACGCTCCCTTGAGCGTGGCCAGAAAGGCCTTGTCGCCGATCTCCCAGCGCAGCATGTGGAAGACCATGGCGCCTTTTTCCAGCGTCGCCGACTGGAATTCGGGCGAGAACGGGCTGAGCCGCGCATCGCTCGACAGGGGTATGGTGTCGTAGGCCAAGGCCCCGGCGGCCACGTCCTGCAGCGCCGTCCGCATCGCGCCCTTGCCGCTCTCGTCCTCCACGTACATCAGTTCGCCGTAGCGGGCCATGCCGTTGGTGATCCAGGCGTCGTTGAGCGTGCGCGGGCTGACCTCGGAACCCCACCACTGGTGGGCAATGGTGTTGGCCAGCAGGCGCACGCTGCTCTTGTCGCCCACGCGCGAGCCTTGAATCGCCGCCAGCTCCGGCGCCCAGACGGCGGGCAGCGTATCGCTGGGCAGCTCCACCACGTTCAGATGGCTGCTCTCTGGCTCGCCAAAGCTGTCGGTAAAGAAGTCGAATTCCTTGGCCGCCGTCTGGCCCAGTTCGTTGCCCGAGGCCTGGCGGCTGATGGTGAGGTAGACCTTCACGTTGCCCGCGCCGGCCAACACCGGGCCCACGTAGCGGCCGGCGATCACCGTGCCGGGAAAGCCCGGCTTGGTCCAGTTGAAGTCGTACTGATCGCCACGCTTGCCGTTGGCCAGAGTTACCGGCTTGGACGCTCCCAGGCTGCCGCTGGCGAAGACCCGCATCCCCTGGGGAACGCGGATATGCATCTCGGCGGTGAAGCGGTCGGTCAGGTAGCCGGTCATGGGAAACCAGCGCGCCGGGTAAAGCAGGTAAGTGATCGGCTCCTGGATCGCGGCCAGCTTCAGCCCCTCTACCGGGCCGTCCTCGTTGCCGGTGATGGTGCCCTCGTACTCGAACGTCCAGTGTTCCTCCATACCCTTGACGATCGGCGTATCCGGCGTTACGCGGATGGTGCCGTCCGCCGTCCGCTCCCCGGTGAGCAGCTTGCCGGTCAGGTCGGTGATCTTGGTTACCTTGAGCGCCGGGTGAAAGCCGAAGCTGACCACTTCAGAGTTCTCAGGCGCGGTAAAGCTGACCACCGCCTTGGCCGCCAGATGGTGCGTGGCCGTATCCAGCTCGGCGTCGATGGCGTAGCCGGTAATGGCCAGCGTGGGCCGCTCCGGGCGCTGGGCAGTGAGCGGCGCCGCGATTGCCAGCCAAGCCGCCAGCATGAGGAGCGCCCCCCGGAGAAGGGGAAATCCAAACCGTAAACTCCGCTTATGTTTACCCATGGCAATCATTCTCGCAGCCTTGGTCTGCCTTCCATCCGCAATAGCTGACTGCAAAAGCTGGGTGCCCCATCCTTGCGATCCGCCGCGGCGAATCGCAAGTGTGGGAGACCGCAAATCTTCATTGGCGATGCTGGGAAGCCGCAAATCTCCATCAACCTGTTTCCCCTGATCGCAGAAGCTGGGTGCCCCATCCTTGCGATCCGCCGCGGCGAATCGCAAGGGTGGGAGACCGCAAATCTTCATTGGCGATGCTGGGAAGCCGCAAATCTCCATCGACTTGTTTCCCCTGATCACAAAGGCTGGGTGCCCCATCCTTGCGATCCGCCGCGGCGAATCGCAAGGGTGGGAGACCACAAATCTCCATTGGCGATGCCGGGAAGCCGCAAATCTCCATCGACTTGTTTCCCCTGATCACAAAAGCTGGGTGCCCCATCCTTGCGATCCGCCGCGGCGAATCGCAAGGGTGGGAGACCGCAAATCTTCATTGGCGATGCTGGGAAGCCGCAAATCTCCATCAACCTGTTTCCCCTGATCGCAAAAGCTGGGTGCCCCATCCTTGCGATCCGCCGCGGCGAATCGCAAGGGTGGGAGACCGCAAATCTCCATTGGCGATGCGTTCATTCATCCATGCATGGCTTCTTCTGTCCGCGCCGGGGAAGCAAGGCCGGCCGCCTCCAGGGCAATCGCCGCCACCCGACCGATGGCGCCGCCGCTCTCCGCGCTCTGTCCAGCCGACCCGGAATTCAGCAAGCCCCGAATCCGCCCCAGCTCCTGCATCATGGACTGGCGAGGAGCCCCGTCCGGTAGCAACGGCTCGATCTGTTGGACGATATTTGCCGCCGTGAAGTCACTTTGAATCAGTTCCGGCACAATCTGCTTGCCGGCAATCAGGTTGACCATGGCCACGTGCGCCACCCTTACCACCCGTTTGGCGATGACAAAGGTCAGGGGCGAGACCCGGTAGACCACGACAAACGGATTGCCCATCAACGCAGCTTCCACCGTGGCCGTGCCGCTGGCCACCACCGAGGCGCGGGCGTGCAAGAGCGCGGCGCAAGCATCGTCGACCAGCCGAACCTCCAGGCCGCCGCCCTGGACTTCCACCAGCCGCTTCACCTCATCCCGCTGCGTGGCATTCAGGGTCGCGGCCAGGGGGACGAGGAACTGGAAACCGGTCTCCGCCTGCCCCCGCGCCGCCATCATCATCTCCGGCAGATTGGCGCGAATCTCCTTCGGCCTGCTGCCCGGCAACAGGCTCATCCAGCCCCTTCCCGCGTCCAGCCCATTGGCCGCGGCGAACTGCTCGCGGGTGATCGACGGCAGCGGCAGCTCCGCCAGCGGATGACCCACGAACTCCGCCTCCACGCCCCGCTCCCTGTAGAACGCCTCCTCGAAGGGAAAAATCACCAGCATCCGGCTTACATATTTCCGCACCAGTTCGATGCGGCGCCTCTTCCAGGCCCACAACTGCGGGCTGACGAAGAAGACGACCGGAACGCCCAGCCGGTGAAGCTCCCTGGCCAGCCGGAAGTGAATCTCGGGAAAGTCGATGAGCACGGCCACGTCCGGCCGGCGCTCGGGATCGCGGACGGAACGCTTCAGCTTGCGGAACTCCCACCAGATGCGCGGCAGGTGGCGCACAACCTCGGTCAGCCCCATCACCGCCATATCTTCAGAGCGCGCCACAGGTTCCAGGCCGGCCGCGGCCATCCGCGCCCCGCCCATCCCGAAAAACCGCCCCGTCTGCCCGGAGGCCGACAGCCGCTTCTTGAGCGCGGCAATCAGCAAGGCGCCGTATTGCTCGCCGCTGGCCTCGCCTGCCGAGATGAAGATTGTGGGAGACATGAATGCGCTGGCAACATCATAGCGGTTCACGCACGGAATGCATGGTTTCCAGCAAACGAAATCGCTATCAAATTGAGTATTTCATGGGCCGGCGGTCCATCCATGGGAAGGAAATCCGCGGCATTGGCGTCACCGTGAGGCATGTGGAGACCATGCAGGCCCACTTCGGTCCGGTTGAGTTAAGGCCCTTTCCGATTCTCGCGCCGGAGGAATACGTCTTCGAGGGCACGATCGCAGCCCGGAACGGCGAGGCGCTCAATGAGTTCGCGGGCGGCGCGCATGGGACGGGATCGGACCCTGCCAGCGGCATCCTGAGCAAATTGCTGTGAGTTCCGCCGGCCTCGCTCCAATGGAATTACAGTCGATTGGATTGTCGTCAGTTGCGGGCTGTCGCGGAACCGGCGAGGCGGCGCGCTTTGATATCCCTTATGGGAGGCTGGCCGAAGAATCGGCTGTACTCCCGATTGAATTGGCTTGCACTTTCATAGCCGACCTCGAAGGCGGCGCTTGCGGCATCCACACCGCTATTGAGCATGCGCTCTCTGGCTACATGCAGCCGAAGCTGTTTCTGGTATTGAATGGGGCTCATCGCGGTCAGAGATCGGAACTGATGGTGCAGCGTCGATACACCCATCCGCGCCATGGCTGCGAGTTCCTCAACGCGCAAGGGCTTGGTGTAATTCACCCTCAGCCACTCGACTGCCTTGGCCGTCCGGTGGCTCTGCTCTCCCAGCGTGGCGATGGCGCGGAGATGCCTTCCCTGCGGAGTGCAAACCAATCGGTAGACGATCTCCCGCTGGATCAAGCCGCTTAGAAATGGAATGTCCTGGGGCGTATCAAGAAGGTCTACGAGCCGGGAACACGCATCCAGGAGTTCGAGTGAAGTGACACCGACGGCCATGCCGCGGGCGTCAGTGGACTCCTCGCCCAGATGAAACTCCTGCTGCGAGAGAATCTCCCGGACCGCCGCCATGTCGAGTTTGAGCAGCAAGCCGAGTATCGGCTTCACTTCAGTGGCCGCGATCACCTGGCTGACAACGGGCAAATCGACAGATGTCAGGAGAAAGGTCGACTCGTCGCACAAGTAGGTCGTTTTGCCAAGATTGATCCGCTTTTGCCCCTGCGCGAAGACGATCAGCCTGGGCTCGTATGCAGCCGAAGTGCAGGCCGTGGGTGCGGATCGGCGGTAAAGGCTCATACCGGATATGCCGGTAGCCTGTTCTCCTTCCACGCGTATGTGCGACGCAATCTTGCGGGCCAGCTCTCTGCGCCGTTCAACCACGCTTTGCTCTACGCTCGCGTCCTTGTGTTTCGACCCATTCACTCGCTTGACTCCTTCAAAACCACGTTAACGCCGAATTCAGGATAATGTGCACAAAAATTCACGCATCGACAGGAATAGGCAATAGATTGGCAGGATCAGGATACCGCCCGGACGACATTGTTCTGTAGCCTTTGGATTGAGAAGGGCAGTGGAGCGGCGATTCCTCTCGCTCTCGACGAGGCGGAGCACCCGAAACGATGGGCTCTGGATCTGATATGAGAGACCTCGGTCCCAACCCACTGATAAGTGAATCGATGCAAAAGCGCACGTTGGGAATAAGCAACTTGGAGGTTTCTGCTCTTGGCCTCGGCTGCATGAGTATGAGCTCGGCCTATGGTCCGGCAGCCGACAAGGGCGACATGATCAAGTTGATTCGTGGCGCTCATGACCTTGGCGTCACCCATTTCGATACAGCCGAAGCCTATGGGCCCTTCGCAAACGAAGAACTGGTAGGCGAGGCGCTCCAGCCGATCCGCGACAAAGTTGTGATTGCCACCAAGTTCGGCTTCGACATCGATCTTGAGACTGGCGCGCGCACTGGCGGGACCAATAGCCGGCCTGAGCATATCAAGCTTGTGGCGAACGCAAGCCTGAAGCGTTTGCGGACCGACCACATTGATCTCTTCTATCAGCACCGCGTCGATCCCGACGTGCCCATCGAGGACGTAGCAGGTGCGGTCAAGGAACTGATTGCCGATGGCAAAGTCAGGCACTTCGGCATGTCGGAGGCCGCGGTTCAAACGATTCGCCGGGCGCATGCGGTTCAACCAGTCACCGCAGTGCAAAGCGAGTACTCGCTGTTCTGGCGCGGTCCGGAGGCCGAGCTTCTACCGGCCCTGGAGGAGCTTGGAATCGGCTTCGTGCCGTTCAGCCCGCTCGGCGCAGGGTTCCTCACCGGCAAGATCGACGAGAACACGAAGTTCGATCCCACCGACTTCCGCAACATCGTGCCCCGGTTCTCACCCGAGGCGCGCAAGGCCAATATGGTTCTGGTCGACCTGGTTAAGGCCGTCGCGGAGCGCAAAGGCGCGACGCCGGCACAAATCGCGCTCGCTTGGCTGCTGGCGCAGAAGCCTTGGATCGTGCCGATTCCAGGCACAACGAAGCTGCATCGTCTCGAAGAGAACATGAGAGCAGTTGCGGTCGAGCTTACGTCCGATGATCTCCATGAAATCGATAGCGCCGCTTCAAAGATCGAACTGCAAGGCGCCAGGCTACCTGAGGGCGCGCTGCAGATGACCGGGCGCTGATCGAATCGGCGTTGTAAGGAAGCATTTTCGAAAAGGAGAAATCATGCAAAAGCGCAAATTGGGAAACAGCAATCTGGAAGTATCGGCTCTTGGCCTCGGCTGCATGGGAATGACCTTTTCCTATGCTCCGTTTCCGGAAAAGAAGGATTCGATCGCTCTTCTCCGCGCCGCCGTCGAGCGCGGCGTCACCTTCTTCGACACGGCCGAGGTCTACGGCCCCTTCAACAACGAAGAACTCCTAGGCGAGGCCCTCGCGCCATTCCGCGGACAGGTCGCCATCGCCACCAAGTTCGGATTCGATATCAATCCCGACGGAAGTCGCGGCCCGAAGCCGGTGAATAGCCAGCCGGAGCACATCAAGCAGGCCGTGGAAGGCTCGCTCAAGCGCCTGAAGACCGATGTCATCGATCTTTGCTACCAGCACCGCGTCGATCCCGAAGTGCCCATCGAGGACGTGGCGGGAGCGGTGAAGGAACTGATCGCCGCGGGCAAGGTCAAGCACTTCGGCCTCTCTGAAGCAGCCGCAAAGACCATCCGCCGCGCCCACGCCGTACAGCCTGTCACCGCCCTCCAGAGCGAGTACTCCCTCTGGTACCGAACACCGGAAGCCGAGATCGTTCCCCTGCTGGAGGAACTCGGAATCGGCTTTGTGCCCTATAGCCCACTGGGAAAGGGCTTCCTCACAGGAAAGATCGACGAGAGCACGACCTTCGACAAAACCGACATCCGCAGCTCGATCCCGCGCTTCACGCCGGAGGCTCGCATAGCGAATCAGGCGCTGGTCGATCTGCTGGGAAAGATCGCAGCGCAGAAGAAGGCCACGCCCGCCCAGATCGCGCTCGCCTGGCTGCTGGCCCAAAAGCCGTGGATTGTTCCCATACCAGGGACGACGAAGCTGCATCGCCTGGAAGAGAACATCGGAGCCGCTGCCATCGAACTCACAGCCAGCGACCTCCGGGAGATTGAAAGCACCGCGGCACAGATCAAGGTGCAGGGCGCTCGCTATCCCGAGAAACTGGAGCAGATGACTGGGCGCTGATCGATCCAACCGGTCGTAGTAAGGATTCGAGGAGGTAAACTTCTCGAATCCTGATTTATCCCCGCCAGGTTTCACGGCGGCTAATAGAGGAGAAGAAAGCGATGGAGATCAAACGAATCGGCTCTCAGCCTTCGGGCAAGGGACCGGCGGATTATTTCACGGGCACGGTGCGGGTCGACATGTTGTTTGAGGCGCCCGATCCGGCGCGCGTCGTCGGCGCCAGTGTCACCTTCGAGCCCGGCGCTCGCACGGCTTGGCATACGCACCCGCTCGGTCAAACTCTGATTGTCGTGTCGGGCTGTGGCCGGGCACAGCGCTGGGGTGGTCCAGTCGAGGAGATTCGGCCCGGCGATGTGATCTGGTTTGCGCCGGGAGAGAAGCATTGGCACGGGGCGGCGCAAGCGACGGCGATGACCCATATTGCCATTCAGGAGAAGCTCAATGGCAAAACCGTCGACTGGATGGAGCAGGTGAGCGACGAGCAGTATGGAGCATAATCCCGCGGCCAGGAGGTTGCGGCCTGCGGCAGTAGGACTCTTGCCCTCGGATTGGGATCGGCTCTTGCGCGGCTCAGCATGACGACTGGAAGATCCTATCGCCGCCGCAACTGCTGCAGCAGTGTGAGGCCGTCGAAGACGGGCAGCATGACATCGCGAATCGCAAGATCGTTTGTGCCGTTGAGCGTACAGGCCAGGCTGCTGCGGCCTTTGTAGGCGCAATCCAGGCGATGACCGGCCTCGACCCACCGGCAGCAGTCCCGCCGTGATAGCCTCCTAAGCAGCGCGGCCCGCTCCGAATCGGCTGCTCGAACTCAATCCTGGCCTTCATCCCGGGTTGCTCCAGGCCCGCTTTGAAGCGGCCGGTTGACCCTGTCTCCAAGAGGACTTCCCATGAACTGTTCCAGACTTGCTTGTGTTCTGATCCTGGCGGGTGGAACCGCGCTGGCCCAGGCGCCCGCGGCCGCGCACGCCAACTCGTCCCAGCAGGCGCCCGCGCCGCCCGTGGCCATCAGGAGCTTCGATCTTTCCGCCATCGACAAAAGCGCCGATCCGTGCATGGATTTCTATCAGTACGCCTGCGGGAACTGGGTGAAGAACAACCCCGTTCCGGCCGATCAGGTGATCTGGGCGCGCTCGTTCTCGCTGCTCCGGGAGCGCAACCGCTATCTGCTGTGGCAGGAGCTGGACGCCGCCGCCAAAGACCCCAAGACCCCCTTGCAAAAACAGTACGGCGACTTCTATGCCGCCTGCATGGACACCGATTTGATTGAACAGAAAGGCCTGAAGCCGCTGCAGACGGCCTTCAGGCAGATCGACGCCCTCAAGGACGCGCACAAGCTGGGTTCGCTCATCGGTGAGCTCGAGGCCGAGGGCAGTTCGGTGGTGTTGTTCTACTTTGACGTCGAGCAGGACGAGAAGGACTCCTCGCGGCAGATCGCCGCCATTGGCCAGAGCGGCCTCTCGCTGCCCGACCGCGACTATTACATCGTGGACAGCAAGCATTTCCAGGAGATTCGCAAGCAATACCTGGAGCACATGACCAAAATGTTCACCCTGGCCGGCGATGCGCCCGAACAGGCCGCGAAGGAAGCGGCCTCGGTGCTCGAGATTGAGACCGCCCTCGCCAAGGCCTCAACAAGCCGCACCGATATGCGCCAGCCGGAGAACCGCTATCACATCTACACCGTCGCCGACCTCCAGAAACTGGCGCCGGAGTTCGATTTCTCCGTCTACTTCAAGGCCGTGAAGGTGGGTCATTTCGATACTCTCAACGTGGCCACGCCCGACTTCTTCAAGGCCGTGAACGAGCTGATTTCCAAGGAGCCGGTGGCAGCCTGGAGATCTTACTTCCGCTGGCACACGCTGCACGACGCCGCTCCAAACCTGCCCAAGGCCTACTTCGACGAGGACTTCGCCTTCTTTGGCAAGACGGTGACGGGACAGAACGAACCCACGCCGCGCTGGAGGCGATGCACCCTCATGACCGACAGCGCGCTGGGAGAGGCCGTCGGACAAGATTGGGTCAAACGGAACTTTCCTCCCGCCGCCAAGGAGAGCATGGACAAGCTGGTCGCGGCCCTGGAGAAGTCTCTCGGCGACGACATCCAGACGCTGCCCTGGATGAGCGACGCCACCAAGAAAGCGGCTGAAGAGAAACTGGCCATGTTCCGCAACAAGATCGGCTACCCGGAGAAGTGGCGCGACTATTCGGCCCTGAAGGTGAAGCGCGGCGACCTGCTCGGCAACCTGCGCCGCAGCGAGGCCTTCGAGGATCAATGGAACCTGAACCATCTGGGCAAGCCGGTGGACGAGAAGGAATGGGGCATGACGCCGCCCACCGTCAACGCCTACTACAACGACAGCTTGAACGACATCAACTTCCCCGCCGGTATCCTGCAGCCCCCGTTCTTCGACTTCACCATCGACCCGGCGGTCAACTTCGGCGGCATCGGCGTCGTGATCGGCCACGAGATGACACACGGCTTCGACGACCAGGGCTCGAAGTACGACGGGAAAGGCAACCTGCGCGAGTGGCAAACCCCCGAGGACCGCAAGGCCTTCAGCGAGCGGACCGAGTGCGTTGCGGACGAGTACAGCGGCTTCGAAGCAGCGCCGGCTCACGGCGACACCCCGGCGCAGATGCTGAATGGCGACCTCACCCTGGGCGAGAACACGGCCGACAACGGCGGCCTGCGTCTTGCCTACATGGCGCTGCTGGACACGCTGGCGGCTGAGGGCAAGAGCATCCACGACAAGATCGACGGCTACACGGAGGCGCAACGCTACTTCCTCGGCTTCGCCCAGGTGTGGTGCCAGAATCAGACCGAAGAGACGGCCCGCCAGCGAGCGCTGACCGACCCTCACTCACCCGGCCGCTGGCGCGTGAACGGCTCGGTCCAGAACTTCGACGCCTTTGGCAAGGCCTTCGGCTGCGCCAAGGGCCAGCCGATGGCTCCGGTCAACTCCTGCCGGGTCTGGTGACCGCTACCCGCCGCGGCGGGTTCTCGTCGATGGGGCGGACGCCGGAGGCTGCCTTGTCTGGATCGAAATCTTTCCCGGCGCTGGCGCGTTGACGTTTTCCGGAGTTCCGGCGTCAAAACCGCAGCCGTATCCAAAATCCTTGCTTCAAGCCGGCCGGGCGCCGGGTTGGGTGGCGTTCGCGATGGGGCGGCCTCGAATAATGCCCTGTTTTGCCCCGTTTCGCTGCGAAACTAGGCACAACCAGCCCTCGCCTTTTACAATGCAGCAGGGACCCGTCCCAACCCAGCTCTGCTGTGGAACTAGCAAACCTGTCGGCGCATGCCCGACCAGGATGAAGGAATCGCATGAAGTTTATGAAATTCGGCAAGGCACTTTTGATTGTCGCCCTCTCCGTGGGCGTCGTCCTCAGCGTTACGTCTTGCGTCCAGAGTTATACGGTCGGCTTCTTGTATGTGACGGGGACGGCGACGGCGCAATCCTCCGGCAGCGGCATCATCAGCGGCTTCAAGATCGATCACAATACCGGCCAGCTCACCACCGTCAATGGACTGCCGATCCCCTCCGGCGGCACCAACCCTGGCCGAGCTGTCCTTCTCAACGGCAGCCGGTTCCTTTATGTCCTCAATAGGGGTTCAAACGCCCAGGGCGGCTCCGTATGCACCACGGCCAACCCCTGCCAGAACTCCAATATCACCCAGTTCACGGTTGGCGGGAACGGCATTTTGACCTCGCAGGAAACCTTCTACACCCAGGGCTTCAACCCTATGCGGATCTTGTCCGACGGCTCGGGCACATACCTTTTTGTGCTTGACCACGACGCTCCGGATAGCAATGCGTACACCGGCAAGAACCTGACGGCCAACAGTTGCACCGAGGCGCTGGGAGGAACGACTACTTCCTGCGGCGACATTACCGTCTTCTCCATCAACTCGTCCACCGGCCGCCTGTCGTTGGTGCAGAACAACCAGGTCACTTCGGCGAACTGCCCGAATAACGAGTTGAGCTGTCCCCTGACCTACTTCCCGGTCCCCGCCAATCCCATCGACTTCCTGTTCAGTGCCAGTTACATCTTGACCCTCAGTGGAACCCCCGCCACAGGCGACACGGTCTTCCCGTATGCCGAGGCCAACGGACAGTTGACCGTCACCCAGAACAGTTCGCAGCCCATGAACATTGCACAGGCAACGGCCATCGTGAGCGGCGGTTCGTACGTCTACGTGCTCGACAACGAACCGATCACGGCCAACGGCACGCTTTCATACAGCCAGATTCTTCCCTTCTCCCTGGGAACCGGCGGCGCGCTGGTGCCCCAGACCGGCGGGGCCGTCCCCGACGATCCAACGCTCTCCAACCCGATCTACCTGCTGGTCGAATCCAAAGGCAAGTTCGCTTATGTAGCCAACCAGGGGAACAACACAAGCACCACCAACGCTCAGAGCGGCCTGGCCGGCTATGTGATCGACCCCACCACTCACCAACTCAGCTACATCGCCGGGGAGCCGTTCGGCACCGGTGCCGGTCCGCAGTGCCTGGTCGAAGATCCCTCCGACCAGTTCATTTACACGGCCAACTTCAACGATTCCACCGTAACAGGCCGCGTGGTTGATCCGAACTCCGGCGTGCTCAACAATTTCCGCGTAGCCAGCAGCTATGCTCTCAGCGGCCCGCCTGCATGGTGTCTGGTTGACGGGCGCACCAACTAGTGCGGCGCCGGGGCAGTTCCCACCGCGATGGGCGTCAGCTCGCAGGCTGGCACCCACTTCGGATAGCAGCCTCGGATTTCCGCCCCGAATTTCGGGATGCTCCGATTCATCAAGAACGCAGCCAGACTCCGGGCGCGGCTTTTCCGCAGGCGCGCGGGGTTTGATTCCAAAACAGATGCTCTTGCGGGCCTGAGGTTCTCACCCCGCTGACGAAAGATGCGCATGAAGTTCAACAAATCCGGCCAGCTCGCGCTGGTCTCCGCGGCCAGCTTGCTGGTGGCTGCGCTTGTGACCGCTTGTGGCACGCTTACCGTGGATTTCGTCTTCGTGACCAGTTCCAAGGCCGCGGGACCCAACAACTACGGCGAGGTAGACGTCTTCGAGGTCAACTCGGAGTCCGGCTTTATGCGCCAGATTCCCACCTCGCCATTCCCTTCCGGCGGCCGCAATCCGGTGGCCGAAGCCGTCTCCTCTGACAACACCAACCTCTATGTGGTCAATCAGGACGACAACACCATCGTCCAGTTCATCATCGGCAACGACGGCAAGCTCTATCCGCAGAACACCACGAATACGCCGGGGATCTACCCCCTGGCCGTTGCCGTGAACGGAACCAACCTGTTTGTCGTAGACACTTACCAGCCGCTGCCTTCCTGCTCCACCGCGGCCCCGTGCTCCGGCTCCATCGCTGTCTATCCGATTACCGTCGGGCCCACTACGCCTCCAAGCGATTCGATCGGAACCCCGGTCACCAATTCGGCCATCAGCGCCTCCTACTGGCCCTTGAGCCTGCCAGCCAGTCCCAACGACATCATTGAGCCCACGGCGATCAATGTTCTTGCCTCGGGAAAATACCTCTATGTGACCGCTTACGATTCGACACCGACACCGGGAGCAAACTATATCTTCGGTTTTTCGATTGCCTCAGGAGGTGCGCTGACCCCGCTCAACGGTGGCGCACCCCTGGGCGGCGGAGCTTTTGCCACAGGAAGCTGTCCTTCCGCTTACCTCAACGCACCCTTTGTCGTAGGTACCTGTCCCTCCGCCATCGCCAGTGATTCAACCAGCAGCTATGTTTACGTCACGGATATCCCAAACGGCACCGTTCTCGGCTACTCAGTCGCCTCCGCCACCGGGCTCTTGACCCCGCTTGCCGGCAGTCCCTTCCCGGCCGGAGACCAACCCTCGGCAATTGTCGTCGATCCCGCGTATCCCTATCTCTACGTCGCCAACATGCTGGACTCCACGGTTACGGCTTACTCGATGAGCAGCGGAGCGCTTACCCCCCTCGGCTCCTACCCCACCGGCCTGCAGCCGGTCGCCATTGGCATCGATCCCTCGACGAACCACTTCCTTTACACCGCCAACTTTCTTGGCACGACGCTCAACGGCACGGTTTCAGGCTTTGAGTTGAGTTCCACCGCCGGCACGCTGATCAATTCACAGAATTCTCCTTACACGGCCAACGCCCTGCCGACGGCGGTTGCCGCAATTCCGCATAACGGCACCGGCGCCGGCACGCAGAAGTGAGAGCCGGCGCGGCTCTCGCCGCCGGGGCCGGGAACGGCATCGGTAGCAACACCCCGCAATGAGCTTTTACAATGATTGCGGGGCAACCTAAACGAGTTTTCTTGGGGCTTGAACCTGAAGACCCACGACGAAGGAAGCGCATGAAGTTCAGCAAACTGAGCCAGTTGTTTCTGGTCTCTATGATCGGCCTCGCACTGGCCTCCCTCTTGACGGCCTGTGAGATCGTCACCATCGACTACGTCTTCGTGGCCAGCTCATCAGGCTCGGGATCAGGCAGCGCCGGGCAGATCCAAACCTTCGACGCGGACTCCCAGACCGGAGCGCTGCGCATCGGACACGCGGCCGTCCCCTCCGGCGGCTCCGATCCGGTTTCCATGGCCGTCACCGCCGACTATGCGAATCTCTACGTCGCCAATGCCGGGAACAACTCCGTGGTCCACTTCGCCCTCGACGGCAACGGAATTCTGACGCAGAAGGATACGGTCACGGTCAACACCCCCGGCGCCGTTGTCTCTCTCGCCGTCAACGCAGCTATGAACCATCTGTATGTCGTATCCACCGGCACCGAA
>JBEKPA010000058.1:0-14875 GCA_049521195.1 Occallatibacter sp. | reverse complement strand
CTCAGAGGTTGGAGGAGACGTTGACCGGTTTGCCGCAAAGTTCGAAGAAGACCGTCACCGTCATCGGCGGCGGCGTGGCGGGGATGAGCGCGGCCTGCGCGCTGGCCGAGGCTGGGCTGCGCGTCGAACTGGTCGAGCGGCGCGGCTATCTTGGCGGGCGCGCTTCGTCCTATTCGCATCCGGGCGTCGGCGAGGTCATCGATAACTGCCAGCATGTGCTCTTCGGCTGCTGCACGAATCTCATTGGGTTCTACCGGCGCATCGGGGTCGCGGACCGGATTCACTGGACCAACGAGATGACGATGATCGAGCCGGGAGGGCGAAGGTCGCGGCTGGGGCCGTTTGAACTGGGGCCGCTGCGCCTGCCCGCTCCGCTGCACAGCGCGCCCAGCTTTCTAAGCGCGAAGGCTTTCAGCCTGCAAGACAAGCTGGCGCTGGGGCGGGCGATGCGGGCCATTATGCGGCCGGACGCGCTGCACGATCCGGCGGAGTCGCTCGGGGATTGGCTGCGGCGGCACAAGCAGACCGAGGGCGCGCTGAACCGCTTCTGGCGGCTGGTGATCGCCAGCGCGCTGAATGCGGAGATCGACTCCATTGCGGTGCCTTATGCAGCCAAGGTGATCCGCGAGCTGTTCCTGAATTCGGCCGAGGCGGGCAGCATGGGGATGAGCCGCGTTCCGCTGAGCGAGTTATACGCTGGCGTAACTCCGTTTCTTCGGGAGCGCGGCGGCGGCGTGGGGTTCAACGCGCATGTGGAGGGCGCGGAGTGGGACGGCGCGCAGTGGACCGTTCGCACGCGGACCGGCGAACTTATCTCAGACTTTGTGATTCTGGCGCTGCCGTTTGAGGCGACCGCACAGTTATTGCCGCATCTGCCTGCGGCGGAGGGCGCGGAGAGGTTGGCGAAGCAGATCGAGCGGCACGAGCACTTCCCTCTATGCAGTGTGCATCTGTGGTTTGACCGGGAGATTACCGCGCTGGAACATGCGGTGCTTCTGGATCGAGAGATTCACTGGATGTATAACCAGTCGCGCTTGCAGACGGGGCGCGGGGGGCACTATATCGAGTTGGTGGTGAGCGCCACGCGGGCCTTCGCGGCGCTGCCTCGCGAGCCGGCGATTCGGCAGGCGGTCGCGGAACTGGCGGAGTTCTTTCCGCGCGTGAAAGAGGCGAAGCTGGAGAAGGTTGCGCTGGTGAAGGAGGTGCGAGCCACCTTCGGCGTGCCGCCGGGGATCGATGCGGCGCGGCCCACGGCTGTTTCACCCTGGCCGAATCTCTTTCTCGCTGGAGACTGGACGGCGACCGGCTGGCCTTCGACGATGGAGAGCGCGGCGCGGAGTGGGCATCTGGCGGCGGAGGCGGTCTGCAAGACCATGGGCGAACCGCGCAAGATTCTCGATGCGGATTTGGAGCCGCGGGGACTGATGCGGTGGATGAGGAAAGAGAATCGACGTTAGCTTATAACTTCCTGCCTCTGGCTCCCAGCTTGGCCGTGGCGTTGAATTGCGAGGGCTGATAGTTAGCCGCTAGCCCTGTCCTTAGGATGCTGGCCGGACCGCGCCTACGCTGCGCTGTTTGCCAATCTCGCCGGACCGCAGGTGGCGGGCGAGGGACCACTTCAACTCGTCGATGCCCTGGCCGGTTACGGCGGAGATGGCGTGGAACTCCAGCTTGCGGCGCTTGACGCTGGCTGCCAGCTTCTTGAGTTTCTCCGGGTTGGCGCTGTCTACCTTGGTGGCGGCCACGATCATGGGTTTGTTGGCCAGGGGGTGGTTGGGCTCGGGCTGCTCGCCGGCGCTGTCCAAGAAGCCGTCGAACTCCTGGCCGGTCGGGCTGCTCGTGAAGGTGGCCAGCTCCTTGTTGATGACCTTGAAGTCCTCTACGGGATCAGGGCGGCCGGAGGCGTCGGAGACGTCAACCAGGTGGACGAGCAGGCGGGTGCGCTCGATGTGGCGGAGGAACTGGGTGCCGAGTCCGGAGCCGAGGTGCGCGCCCTCAATGAGGCCGGGCATATCGGCGACCACGAAGGACTCCTGATTGGGCTCTTCGCCGACGGTGACCACGCCGAGGTTGGGTTCGAGGGTGGTGAAGGGGTAGTCGGCGATTTTGGGCTTGGCGGCGGAGATGCGGGCGATGAGCGTGGACTTGCCGGCGTTGGGGTAGCCGACCAGGCCCACGTCGGCCAGCAGCTTCAGTTCCAACCTATAGGCGCGCTCCTCGCCAGGCCTTCCCAGTTCGTGCTCGCGCGGGGCCTGGTGGGTGCTGGTGGCGAAGTGCTGGTTGCCGCGGCCGCCGCGCCCGCCTCTGGCGATGACCACCTGCTCGTCGGGGAACTGGAAGTCGTGGACTAGCTCGCCGGTCTCCTGGTCGTAAAGGGATGTGCCGACAGGGACTTGGAGGATGACGGAGTCGCCGTCAAGGCCGGTGCAGTTGGAGCCCATGCCGTGCTGACCGCGCTGGCCTTTGTGCTCGGGGTTGTAGCGGAAGTGGATGAGGGTGTTGTGGCGCTGGGAGGAGACCATGAGGACGTCGCCGCCACGGCCGCCGTCGCCGCCGGAGGGCCCGCCTCGGGGAACGAATTTCTCGCGCCGGAAGGCCATGCAGCCGTTACCGCCGTCGCCGCCCTTGACGCGAATTCTTGCTTCATCGATGAACATAAGGGATCAGGGGTCAGAGGCCAGAGATCAGAGATCAGGCCGCCAGCGCTTACTGGCGGAGTTAAATCCGCGATGCCGTCTTCTCAGTTTACCGAATCGGGCTTAAAATCGTTTGCAAGTCCCCTTCTGGGCGTTTGGGGCGGTTGCGAGCGGAGGTTCCTTTCGGGCTAGAGGCCTTGCTTTTGTTTCCAGGCTGGTGGCGCCGCGGAATCTCTGAAGTTTGAGAGCGCGGGGATACGCCCGGCGATTGTGCCCCATCCGGACCTGCCGGTAGAGCGGGACGGGAAGTAAGCGGATTGAGCGTTTTCCCCGTGGTCTGCCGCGAGCGGGTGTCTCGATGGCAGGGGCAAAACGGAGTTGGACCAAGGCGCTGGCGGTGACCGTGCTCTGCGGGTTTGCGGGCCTGGGGCAGGCTGCCGCGGCGCAGGATGCTCTGGACCATTCGAGGGGGAGCGGGGCTGCGAGCGGCCTGGGGAGCGGTTCGGACGGGGTGATCGCGGGCAAGCTCACCGATCTGCATTCGGCGCCGCTGGACGGAGTTACGGTGGTGGTGCGCAACGAGGCCACTGGCGCGGAGGCGCGCACTACCACGGCCAGGAATGGGAGCTACCGCTTTACCGGGCTGGACGCGGGCGAATACACGTTGGAAGCCGAGAGTGCGCAACTGGGCCGAGGGCGCCTTGAGGGTATCTTTGTGGCCGCCGGCCACGAAGCGCGCGTGCAGACGGCGATTCAGTTTGAGATTCCTACCGCCAACTCTATCCAAGTCGCGTCCCACGAGCTGGCGCCGGTGAGGCCGGTCGAGATTCCACCTGTGGCAGCCAAGCCGGAAAAGCAATTGGCAATGAGCGGACTGGGGGCGCCGGAGCTGACGCGGGAGATGCCCGCGACCGTGACGCCGAGGCTGGCGGCGACGGTGGTTGCGGAACCTTTGCAAACTCTTTCTCTCAGCGGGCGGCGCATGTCGGAAGAGTGGCGCGATAAACCTGAGGTCGCGACTCTGGCGTTGAATGCGACGGTGTCGACGGAGCCTTTGCGGGAGCTTTCTTTGGCCGGGCGGCGCCGGCCGGATGGCGCGCAACCGATTCTCATGCCTGTGGCGCCTGTACTGATTGCTACGTTGGCCGCGGAGCCGCTGCTTACGCTGTCATTGGATGGACGGCCCTGGCCGGCCACAGCGCGGCAGACGTCCAACGCCGCCGCTCAGATCGTCGATCCAGTGACTCCGGTGGTGACCACGACGGTCAGCGCCGCCCAGTTGCAGGCGCTGCCGGTGAGCGGGCGGCGATGGCAGGACTTTGTCCTGGATGCGCCCACGGCCGCCACTCCAGCGGGCGGCACGTCGCAAACTTCGCTGCGCGGCGCCGGGCAGGAGCCGGTTGAAAACACGGTGGATGGCGCGAGCATCCGGCTGGCCTTTGGAGGCTCGGGCGGCTCCGGGCCTGGGTCGTCGGGACCGGGCGCGAATGGGCAGGGCGGTTCTGGGCAGAACGGCATGGGGCAGGCCTGGGCCGGCGGGCACGGAGCGGCCGTAGCTGAGGCGGCGATCCGCGAGGTGGAGACAGCGGCCGGCAATGTGGAGGCCGCAGGAGCGCGCGCCGCCGGCGGGCGCATGAACGTGCAAACTGAGCGCGGCGAGAATGGGCTGCACGGCCAGGGCTTTGTCTTTGATCGCCAGAACACCTGGGGCGCGCAGAACCCTTTTACGCAGTGGATAACAGAGACCTCGGAGGTCGCGCCGCTTGCGCCGTTCAACCTCACACAGTTCCCGGTCTTTGATAATTTTCAATATTCAAGCGGACAAGGCGGCCCGCCGCAGTCCTATACGCCGCCGGACCACGAAACGGTCTGGGGCGTGGGCCTGGGCAGCCAGATACGGCGGGACAAGTTGTTCTGGTTTGCCGCGCTGGACAGTTATCATCGCAACGATCCGGGGCTTTCGATGGTGAAACATCCCTATCTTCTACAGTCAGAGCCCTCGAACACATGTGCGAATCCCCCATGTACCGAAACGACCGGGTTCTTTGCCCAGCCTAGCGACGACCAGATGCAGGTGCTTTGTACGCGGCTTGAACTGATTGAACCAGGGCAGACCGGCCAGCCGAAGGCCTGTACCAATGCCTTGGCCCAGGGATTGGGAGCTTATTCGCCGATGCTGGAGGCTCTCGCCGGGCTGCTCGGACCGGCACCGCGCACGGCAACGCAGTGGACCGGCTTTGGGCGGCTGGATTGGCAGGCAGCAGAACGCCACCGATTCACGCTGGAGGGAATCGGCGCCACGTGGAATTCGCCGGGCGGAGGGTTGACGCGGGTTTCGGAGAACTACGGAAACCACAGCTTTGGGTCGAGCCAGGCCAGCGAGGAGTGGCTGCTGGGGCGCTGGGAGGCTTTTCTCACCCCCAATCTGCTGGCCGTAACTCAGAGCTCCTTGGGGCAAAACATCCTGAGCGCGCGGCCTGAGACTCCTTCCGACTTTGAAAAGACCTTCCTCGCTGGAAGTGCGTGGGGCCGGCTACCGCAGATCGTGGTGGACAATCGCTACGGCTTCACCATCGGCAACCCCTCGCGCTTCGGGCAGGGGAGTTACCCAGGCGAGCGGCTCTATCAAGCTCAGGAGTCGGTGGACTGGATAAGAAGCAGTCTGCTTGTGAAGGCCGGCTTCGACTTGAGCCATAACTTTGACGCAACCAGCCTGCTGCGCAATCAGACCGGGACTTACACTTATTCGAACGTCGAAAACTTTGTTTCCGACGCGCTTGCCTTTGCCGCTTTCGGCATTGCCGGCCAGCTCAACCCCTATGACCAACACAACTGCGATCAGACGGGCAAGATCTGGACGGATCCAACGGGCACGGTGCGCGGGCTGGGGGCTCTGCCTTGTTACTCCTATTACTCGCAAGTTATGGGTCCGACTAACTGGCATCTAAGCACCAACGACTGGGCCGGTTTTGCGACCGCGCAGTGGCAGCCGGGCAAGCTGTTTGTGGTCTCCGCCGGCCTGCGCTGGGAGCGGGAGCAGTTGCCGCCGCCGATCGCCGCGCTCTGGCCGCCACCGATTGCCCCGAACTCGCCCGCTGGTGTTTTGCCTCCCCAGGGGTTGCCCGGCTTGGGCAATAACTGGGGTCCGCGAGTTAGCCTGGCCGTGGGAAACAGCGAAACGCACTGGCCGGTGCTGCGGCTGGGCTACGGCATGTACTTCGGACGCGTGGAGAATGCGACTGTCGAGACGGCGCTCACCCAGACCGGCAGCCCCAACGGCGATCAGAGCTTCTTCATACGGCCTACCGACGGCCTCAAGCCGACCGCTGCAACCAGCGACGCTCCGCCGTTTCCGTACGTTCTTATTGGGCCGCCGGCGAGCGAGATCAAGCCGGATGCGGTCGAGTTTGCGCCCAACTTTCACAACCCCGAGGTGCATCAGGCCGTGACTGCCGTGGAGGAGACGCTGCCCGGACATGTGCAACTGACCGCCGGCGCGATGGTGAGTCTTGGGCGCAGGCTGCCGATCTCCATCGATACCAACTTCGACCCCAAGGTCAATCCGGGATCCATAACTTATGGGGTTGTGGACGCCACGGGGATGGGACCGATCAAGACGGCTCAGATAACGGTCCCTTTTTACGCATCGTGGCCGTCGGCTAACTCTCCAACTGGCTTTGCCGGGCGGCTGAATGCCGACTACCAGCAGATATCGGAGATCATGAGCCGGGCTAACTCGACTTACGAGGCGGGGATGCTCAAAGTAACGCGGTATGGCCGCCGCGGTTTGAGCCTGCACGCCCACTATACTTACTCGCACGCCATGGACTGGAACCCCAACGAGAGCACGCTGGTGGCCGGCAGCGACGTATTGGACCCTGCCAACTTCAGCCAGGAGTACGGGACCAGCAATCTGGACATGCGCCACTCGGCAGCGGCTATGGTGATTTATGAAGCCCCATGGAAGTTCCACAATTTGGCTGGGAGGCTGGCGAATGGATGGATGGTCTCCGGGATCGGGAGCTTCCGCAGCGGCCTGCCTTACACCATGCGCACTTCGGGATCGCTAGCGGAGGAGTTCACCACCACCGGCACACCCATTGTTGGCCTGGGGCCGGGCATGAACGGCTCCGGAGGCGACAACCGCGTCTACGGGGTAGGGCGCAACACCTACCGCTATCCGGCCACATGGAAGGCCGACATGCGGGCCGGCAAGAGCTTCGATCTGGGCCAGATGTGGAAGGTGGAACTGCTCGTCGAGAGCTTCAACCTCTTCAATCATCAGAACGTGACCGAACTGGAGACCACAGGCTATTACCTCGAGCCCGGCAACCCCTCGGGCGGGCTTCCAACTCTGAACTTCATGACCGGCCCGGTCACAGAGACAAATGGAACCATCGTAAAGGCCAACTCCACAGCCTTTGGCCAACCGCTGAATGTGAATGCGACGAACTTCTACCGTGAGCGGCAGATTCAGGTGGGGTTGCGGATGAGGTTTTGAAAGTGTTGAAGTCGATATGCATATAATAGCGGCATCAGACGATGCTAGAATTGATGCACGGAGGTTCTTATGAGGACAACGCTGGCGCTCGACGACGATCTGGTTCGGACTGCCCAGGAGTTCACGGGGGTAGTTGAGAAGACGGCTTTGGTTCGGGAGGGTCTCAAGGCCCTGATCGAGCGGGAGAGCGCGCGCAGGCTGGCGGCGCTGGGAGGCACCATGCCGGAATTGGAGGACATTCCGCGCAGGCGGGTGAGCGAAGAGTGATTCTCGCGGACACATCGGTATGGGTGGATCATTTCCGCTCCGGCAATCCCGAACTGCAGAGGCAGCTTGCGAGCCGGCGGATTGTGATGCATCCGTTCGTCGTTGCGGAACTGGCGCTGGGATCGCTGCGGGATCGCGCCAAGACGCTCGCATTTTTGGACCTGCTGCCGCAAGCGCGGGTGGCGCAGCTAAGCGAAGTGCGGCAGATGATTGAGACCCGCCGCCTGTATAGCCAAGGCATTGGCCTGACCGACGCGCACCTGATTGCCTCCATCTTCCTCCATCCACCGACGCTGCTATGGACGAGGAATAAGCGGCTCCGCACAGTAGCCGAGGCGCTCGGGATTCATGCAACGCTTCCTTGAAAGGATCGGTTTCTATTACGCTCGAAGGTCCGTGGAGGCCGCACTCAAACCGCACGTGGCTTGTCTCATGGCGCTTGCCGCCAGCCACAGCCGGGATCGAGGGCGGTGGTCTTGCCGTCGAGGCGAAAGCAGGTTGCGCCGTTCAAGTCGGTGCGGAAGGTGCGGATGCGGGCGGATTGCAACTCTTCGAGCACCTCCTGGCGGGGATGGCCGTAGCGATTGCGGAGACCGCAGGAGATCACCGCCCATTGCGGAGCCACGCGGGCGAGGAACTCGGGGCGCGTGGAAGTGATGCTGCCGTGATGGCCTACTTTGAGCAGCGTGCTCTGGAGGCCGGTTTCGGCGAGCATGGCTTCTTCGATGGGCGATTCGGCGTCGCCTTCAAGCATCACCGAGGTTGCGCCGTAGGCCATGTGCAGCACCAACGAGTCGTTGTTGGCGGGCTCGGGGCCGGGCTGGTAGTTGGGGAAGGGCGCAAGGACGGTGATTTGCGTGCTGCCGAATGAGAAGGCGTTGCCCGAGTGAAATGCGCGAAGGCGGACGTGGAGCGCGGCGGCTTCTTCGAGCAGCGCGTTGTAAGCGCCGAAGCGGGGGTTGTGGCCCACCCACAACTCGGCGGGACGGAAGTTGCGCAGGACGGCGGGCAGGCCGCCCATGTGGTCCGAGTGGGCGTGGGTCAGCGCCACCGCGTCCAGACGGCGGATGCCGCGCGACCAGAGCGCCTCGGAGACAACCTCCTCGCCAATGTCGAAGTCCTGCGGGGCTTGATGCGGGCCGCCGCCAAAGCCGCCGCCATCGACGAGCAGGGTCTTGCCGTCGGGGGTGATGAGCAGCAGCGAGTCGCCCTGACCGACGTCGATGGCCTCCATGAGCAGGGCGTCGCGGGGGTGATCGACAGGGCGCGGGACCACGGCAGCGAGGGCGGCGAGCAGCAGGGCAACCCAAGCAGCCCGGCGCGGCCAGCGGCTCCCCGGCGAAGCGGCCCTTGAAGCCAGCGCGATGGACGCGGCGAGAAGGGCGCAGAAGGCTGCCGATTGCCAGAGAAGCGGCGCGGGGATGCGAAAATCTCCAAAAGAAAGCGCGCCGAAATGGCGCACCAGCCCGACGCCGAAGTGGAGCGGCAGGGCGACAAATGCCGCCGGAACTACTGCGTAGGCCGGGCCAATCAGAGCAAAGAGCAAAGTAATAAGCGCGGCCGGCATCAGGATCACAAGCAGCGGCAGGATGAAGACGTTCACCGGCAGGGCGAAGACGGTGATGCGGTGAAAGTAGACGGCCATGGGCAGGGCCATGGCCAGCTCGACCACGCAGGAGACGACCATCAGCTCGCCGATGCGGAGCAGAATACGGACGGTCCAGGGGAAGACGCGCCATGCGATGCGGCTCGACCATTGCCCACGGACGGCTGCCTGCAACGCCGCGGCGACCATCCGCAGCGTGACGCGGAACTGGGCGAGGCGCGGCGGCAGTTTGGAATCGATGGCCATAAGGCGCAGGTCGCGCGTGGCTGTGATGTAGGGGTGGAGGGTGCTTTGTAGCAGCGGAGCGGCGATGCCGGCGATGGCGACCACAGCGAGCAGGGTCATCTGGAAACTGGCGTCAAAGAGGCTGCGGGGGCTGAAAGCCAGCAGGCAGAGCGCGGCAAATCCGATGGTGTTCAGCGGGTTGCGCTCGCGGTAGAGGAGCCGGGCGAGCAGGTAGAGGGTGACCATCCAGAGGGAGCGCTGCACGGGCGTGGCGAAGCCGGTGAATAGCGCGTAGGCGAAGGAGGCCAGGATGGTGAGGAAGGTGGCCGGGACGCGGGGAAGGCGCAGGCGGCGCGCGACCCAGAAGATGCATCCGGCGACGATGGCCAGGTGGAAGCCTGAAACCACCAGCATGTGAAAGGAGCCGGTGCGCTCAAAGCCGACGCGGAGGGTGTGGGTCAGGTAGGTGCGGTCGCCGGTGATCATGGCGGCCAGCATGATGGCGTCGTCCGGCGTGAGGCGCAAGGGTGCGGGCAGGCGGCGCATGGCCGCGGGCAGGGCAAGCAAGCGGGAACTGGAAGCGTGCTGCAGGCCGCCGATGCGGCAGGCGAGGAAAGCTCCGGGGGACTCGCCAAGGCGCTCCATGCGGTCGATGCCGACCGTGGCCGTGGAGGTGATGCCTTCGTCGAGGAGGTAATCCTTGCGGCTCCAGACGCCGGGGTCGTGGTAGACCTCGGGCGGAAGCAAGCGCACGACGGCGCGGAGGCGGTCGCCGCAATGGAAGGGCAGCGGGCTGGAGACGGCCGCGTTAGAAAGGGCCGAATTGGGGACGGCCAAAATTGGCGCGGAAGGGGCCGGCCAGCGGACGGTGAGGCGGACGCCGCCCATGATGAGTGCCTGCACATCCTCGGCGTCGGTGACGACTTCAAGGCTGGAGACGCGCAGGTCGATGCGCTGCGAGGGTTGCTGAACGGGCGCGGTGGGAGCGGGCTGGGCAGAATCGCTTTCGTTCAGGTTCTGCTCGACCTCGCCGCGAACGGGACCGGCATCCACGACCACGCCTTCGACGGTGCGCAGCAGGCCGTCAGAAAGCGCCGCCAGCGCGGGCGCTGGGGCCGGCTGCGGCTCCATCTCAGCGCACCATGCGCCCAGCAGAGGCCACAAGACCGCCAGCGGCAGCCACAAGATGCGTTGCGCGCGCCCGTCGCGGCAGGCAGCAACGCAGCAGAGCGCGGCCACCAATACCAGCGCGATCAGCACCAGGCTGGGCCGCAGCCAGAGCCAATGGGCGGCGGCAATGCCGGCGGCAAAGAGCCACGCGGCATGGAAAAGCGGAACGGCGCTCAGACCCGCGGGGGCGGGACTGTTGGGCATTTGGCCGGAGGTGATCGAGCCGGTTTGCATCGCGACTGAAAGTCGGAAAGATCCTATGGGCGTCAAGCCTATCAGGAGCGGCGCAACTGGACCACTGTTTCCAGATGGAAGGTCTGCGGAAAGAGGTCGGCGAGGGTGATGGACTCGATGGCATAGCCCGAGAGGATGAGCGCGCGCAGGTCGCGGGCCAGGGTGGCCGGGTCGCAGGAGACGTAGACCAGCACTGGCGCGGCGATCTCAGCGAGCAGAGCGGTAATCTCTGGACCGAGGCCGGCGCGCGGAGGGTCCACCACTATCAAATCGGGGCGCTGGCCCTTGCGGGTGCCGCGGAGAAAGTCGAGGGTTGTGGATCGGACGGCGGTTCCTGTTGTTCCCTTGAGGTTGGCAGAGAGCGCCTGGGTTGCTGCGGGCTCGGATTCGACGGTGACTACGCGGGCGAAGCTGGCCGTGAGCCGTCGGGCGAAGAGGCCGACGCCGGCGAAGAGATCCCAGGCGAGTTCGCCTTTGCGGTTAGCGGCGACAAGGTCGACTAACCCATCCACAAGAAAGCGATTCACCTGGAAAAAGGCTCCGTGATCGACGCGGTAGTCGAAGCCGGCGGCGCGATAGGTTAGGGAAGCAGCGCCCCACTGCGCGACGGCGTGCGGCGACCGAGCATGGACCCGATCTCCGGCACGGCCCTCGGCCACAAGCTCTGCGCCTTTGAGGGCGGGAATCCGTACGCTGACGGCCTGAGCGAAATCGTCGAAGTCAGCACCCATCTTTGCCGGGCTGAGCTGGGCGGCGTTGGAGACGAAGACGCTGGCCAGCACGGCGGTCTCGGAGGCATCGCAGAAGAGCTCAATCCCGGCGGGCCGCAAGGCCGGGGCAAGCTGCCGGACGGCTTCAGCGGCAGCCTTGGCGGTGTTGACCAGTAACGGCGCGGCGATGGGACACTCGCTTACCGGGATCACGGCATGCGAGCGGCGGCCGCGGTAGCCGGGATTTCCGGATGCATCGAAGGCCACGCGGATGCGATTGCGATAGCGCCAAGGCTCACCGTCCAGCATCCCGATCTCGGCCGGCGCGGCCACTCCGCCGCGCTCAAGGGTTTCGCGCAAGATAGTCTGCTTGAAGGCCAGTTGAGCCTCGTATTTTGCGTGCTGATAGTGGCAGCCGCCGCAGGCGCCAAAGTGCGGGCAGGCAGGCGCAATGCGGTTCGCAGAGGCGGCAACGATCCCTTCTGCTTCGGCGGTTGCATAGCCGCGCTTGTCTTCGGTGATGCGCACCCGCGCCTTTTCTCCGGGCAAGGTGAGCGGGACAAAGACGGCCTTGCCTTCGAGACGAGCCAGGAACGCGCCGCCGTAAATGGGCTTCTCGATTTCGACAAGATGTGGCTCGGTCGGCGGAAGAGACGGGTGCCCCACCCTCGCCGCGCTCTTGTCTTTGCGGCTAGGGTGGGAAACCGCGCCGGATTGCTGGCTGGGCGCCCCATCCTTTCCGCGCTTCTTGCGGAAAGGGCGGGAAACCGCTGCGGATTGTGGCTCGCGCAGCTTCATTGCTGGCTCATGTAGAAGAGGCTGAGACGCGGCAGACTGTAGTGAACCAGCAGTTGCTTTTGGACAAATTGCCGCTCCACCTGGCGCAACTGGTCGCCGCGGCGACCGCCCATGCGGCTGCGGTAGGGAGCCAGTTCGCGGACCGCGTGCTCCTTGAGCGCGACCAGGAGTTCTTCCGGCGCGGCTGCGGTCAGGGCGGCAAAGAGCTTTTCTTCGAGTACGGTGAGGGTGCGCTCGAGAGCTTCCAGATCATGAGCCGCATCGGTAGCGTTGCCTGCGGATTTCTCCAGCGCAGCGGCGCGAGCTTCGGCGGCCAGCTGGCGCAGGCGGAGGGCGGTTGCGGCGCAGGCTTCGGCCGCGACGGTGGCGGCGTCGAGAGCGGCCGCGGCCGACTCAAGATGCGCGGCCACGCGCTCCCGCTCAAAGCCGGAGTCACGGCTCCCGGCTGGCTGGGTGGCCGTGCCGGCGGCGGCCTCGCGCAGCTCTTCCGCGGCCTCCATCACCGCCTGCGCACACCAGGCCAGGCCGTTGATGCGCCGCATCCGCCCGCGCTTCTGGCGCGCCTCGTATTTGTCGAAGGCCGCATCGATACCGCGCAGGACTGCATCCAGCGGAATGCCGGCCTCGCGCCAAATCTCGATCAGCGCCCAGTCTAGCGTGGAGAGCAGCAGCAGCGCCCCCCGCCGCTGCTGGAAGCGCTCTTCGATCTCGGTAAAGTAGTTGAAGTAGTTCAGCACGGAGCGCCTCAGTGTGCTTTCCCGCGCGGGCGCGGCGCGCGGTTGCGCTCGAAGAGGATCAGCAGGCCATCGAGGGTGAGCATGTCGTCGACCTCGGCGATGAAGCGCGAGTCCTCGGAGATTTGCCGCGCCAGGCCGCCGGTGGCGATGACGCGCGGCTTTGCGCCCAGCTCGCCGACAATGCGCTCCAGAATGCCGTCCACGAGGCCGATGTAACCGTAGTAGAGGCCGGTTTGCAGGTGGGTGACGGTGTTGGTGCCGATGACCTTGGCGGGGCGCTTGATGTCGATGCGGCCCAGGCGGGCGGCGCGCGCAAACAGCGCATCGGCGCTGATGCCGAGGCCGGGCGCAATGGCCCCGCCCAGGTACTCGCCCTTCGCCGAGATCACGTCGAAGGTGGTGGCGGTGCCGAAATCGACCACCACGCACGGGCCGCCGTAGCGCTCGAAGGCGGCGATGGCGTTGACGAGGCGGTCCGCGCCTAGTTCGGCGGGGTTGTCGACCAGCACCGGCATGCCGGTCTTGATGCCGGGCTCAACAAACAAGGGCTGAGTGTGGAAGTAGTCTTCGCAGACCTGCCGCAGCGTACCCTCTACCGGCGGCACCACCGAGGAGATGATGATGTGCGTCACCTGGCTGGGGGTTAGGCCGTTCATCTCGAAGAGGTTCACGAAAAACACGCCGTACTCGTCCGAGGTCTGGTGAAGATGCGTGGTGACGCGCCAGTGCGCAGCCAGTTCAGGCTTATCCGCATCCAGGCGGTAGAGGCCCAGCACCGTATTCGTATTGCCCACGTCGATGGCAAGCAGCATTGTTTCCTCAGCCCGTCTCCACAGCGCGAATGCCGCCGGTCTGCACGGTTACCAGGCCATCGGCAGTGCGCACCAGCAGAAATCCATGTTCGTCCAGTCCGGCCGTAACGCCGGTGCAGGCCTGCGGGCCATGTACCTCGACCCTTCGCCCGCGCACCCACGTCGAGGCCTTTTCCACGCGGCGGGGAATCGTCTGTTCCGGCGCCGGATCAAGCAGTCCGAGCGTCTCACGCTGCAGCGATTTTAGCAGGGAGACGAGCAAATCCTGGCGATGGATGCGGCGGCGCGCTTCAAGATCCAGAGAAGTGGCGGGCGTTGACGCTGCGGCGGCGAAGGCGCGCTGGTGGACGTTTATGCCGATGCCGACGACGGCGAAGGCGACGGTGCTGGATTCGGTCTTGGCCTCCACCAGGATGCCGCCGGCCTTGCGCGGGCCGATGAGCAGATCGTTGGGCCAGCGCAGATCGACGTTGAGGCCGGAGACGGCGCGAATGGCATCGGCGGCGGCCAGTCCCGCGGCCAACGGCAAAAGCGGCAAGCGAGCCGCAGGGACGGGCGGGCGCAGCAGGACGCTCACATAAAGCCCATCGCCCGCAGCCGATTGCCAGGCGTGACGGCCGCGCCCGCGTCCGGCCAGTTGCTCGTCGGCAAAGTAGACCGAGCCGTGGGGCGCGCCGGCGCGGGCGGCTTCAAGCGCGTCGGTATTGGTGGAATCGGTGAGCGGAGAGAAATGGAGCTTGCCGGCAAAGAGGGTGTCAGCGAGCGCGGCTGCGAGCGTCGGCAGATCGAAGATGGACTGGGTCATGGAGTGGATTGGGGCCTGACTCACCCGGCGGCGATGCTCATGGAGATGTCGGCTGCGCGGGCCGAGTGGGTGAGCGCGCCCACGCTGATGAAGTCCACGCCGGTCTCGGCATAGGAGCGGATGGTTTCGAGCACAATGCCGCCGGAGGCTTCGGTGGGAATCCAGCGCTCCAGGCCTTCAGTATGCTTCTTGATGCGGTCCACCGATCGCTTCACTTCCGCGGCCGTCATATTGTCCAGCAGGATGGCCTCGGCGCCGAATTCGAGGGCCTCTTCGAGTTCGTGCGAGTTGCGCACTTCCACCTCCACACGCTGACCCTTTCTGTGTTTTTTAAGGGCTTGCGTGAGGACCGCGCGCAACCCGCCCCCCAGCAC
>JBEKPA010000057.1:0-14886 GCA_049521195.1 Occallatibacter sp. | reverse complement strand
GCCACCGACACCAGTGGCCACCTTTACATCAGCATCATTTACAGCGGGATCTACGGCCTGGTAGATAATGCGTCGCTTAATGGTTCGGACACTGGCGCCGCAACAGTCGCTGGCTCCAGCCTCTATGGGATCGCGAACCAGGACCAAGCAAAGCTCCTGACGTCAGACAACAGTGGCAACTTCTATGTTTTGGGCAATGGCAGTGGCGACACGCTCTACTTCATTTCCACCGGCCCGGTGAAGTTCCCCGGCGCTGAAACCGTCGGAACTGCGGAGAACATAAGCGCGGTTGTGGCAGACAACACGGAGGCGTGCACCCCGACTTTGACCTTCACCTCTCCTGATACCGCATTCACGGGTGTTATAACCACCTCGGGCACATGCTCTGGCATGTACCAGGTAGCCGGCTCCTTTACTCCGGTCACCCTGACCTACACCCCGACGGCAACCGGTTTTGTCGCTTCAACGTTAGCCGTAAACGACACGACGTCGAGCACATCGTCGGCGCCGCAAATTGTATCTTCCAGCGGCGCGGCCATCACCATCAGCCAGGGTACTTGGGGGGCGAAGTTGCCCGGCGGCGGCGCCTTTGGCAGCCCGGCTCCCGACGGTCATACCGGAGCCATCAATTCCAAGGGCGTGGTGGTATTCGGCGACTCGTATGGAAACCAGATAACGCTGTACAACCTCGTCAATGGGGTCACGACCTTATTTGGCGGCACGACCACCGCACCCGGCGTAGCCGGCCCGTATAACGGCGGCGGCGGCGTGGCCATCGACCACACCGACAACCTTTTCATGTCCAGCGAGTACGGCAGCACTATCTATAAGGTCGCGCCGAACACCGATGGAAGCTATGGGCCGTGGACCGCCGACTCGAACACCAATCCGCTGAACGCAGGCGGCACTGCTCCTGTTGCCTGCGTCGGGGGCGCCGCTGACGTCACGGCGGGGATCTGCGCGATCAGTCTCGGCGCCGGGAATTACAACTTCGGCGTCGCCGGCATGGCCGTCGACACGAATGGCAATCTGTTCTTCACCAGCGATAACCAAGCCTCCGGTAGTTCCGGCACCTACGCTCCGGACACGGTTTGGGAGTGCAAGACAACCTGTCTCTATGGCGCTTCGTCCGGGAACATAGTGGCGCTCTACACTGAGCCGATTGGCGGTTCCGGCAACCCGCAACTCATCCCCGGCAGCATTGCGCTGGATAGCTCGGACAATGTGTACTTCACCGACGCGTCGGTCAAGGGGACCGAACAAAGTGTCTATTCGGATGTGTACGAATTGCCCGTCAACGCATCGAACGCCGACGGCTACGCCAACAATCCGACGCTGCTCGTAGCGCTGCCGGAGACTTGCGGGAGCCTTTCCGGCTGCAACTACAGCACTGCAATCACGACCGTCAGCGTCGACGCCAACGGCGACGTCTTCTTTGGCGGCCCGAACGATGGTTCCGGGCACATCGGAGGTCTCTTCAAACTCGCGAAGAACTCGGGCACGCTGAGCTCGGTCCCCCTCGCTGTCTCAGCAGAGGCTCCGAAGACCATTGTCCCGGGTGGAAACGGCAACTTCTACTTCGTCGCATACAACGGCGGGGACGACACCGGCTACATTACGCTCGGGTCGGTTGCGGTCACTCCGGTAGCGCAGCCCAGCGCCCCCGCGACGGTCACCAATGTTTGGGCGATCGACAACAATGCCGACTGCTATGCGGATCAGGGCAATCTGACTTTCACTGAAGCTGCGAACGACGGATTCAGCGCAATCGAGACGGCCGGCAATAACTGCACCACGCTGCCGTTTGGAAGCGGCGTCAGCTTCCCGGTGAGCGTCACCTTCACACCCACCGCCTCGGCGACGGGCACTGTTACCACAACCATCACTGCGACCAACTCGAATAGTGGCGATACCGGCACGGCCTCGGTAACCGGCCAAGCCGCAACCGCACAGCCGATTACCGGCTTCAGCGGGATCGCTTCGTCCGTTGTCTACGGCGGTGGGCCGTACACGCTCAGCGCCACCGGCGGCGCCTCCGGAAATCCGTTGGTCTTCTCGGTTGACCATTCAAGCACCGCGGCGGCTACAGCGACCGGAACGAACGGCACGACGTTGACCATCACCGGCGTCGGCACGGTCGTGATCGACATCAACCAGGCCGGTACCACCACGGGTAGCCCGATCTATGCCCCAGGGTATCTACAGGTGATGATCACCGTCACCGCAGCCCCGCAGACCATCACCTTCGCGCCCACCAGCCCGGTGACTTACACCGCAACCCCGATCGCGCTGGTCGCGACAGGCGGCGCTTCGGGTAACCCGGTCACCTTTACCGCGACCGGTCCGGGCACGATCACCGGCACAGCGGCAGCGCCCACGCTGACCCTGTCGGGTGTAGGCACAGTGGTGGTAACCGCAAGCCAGGCAGCCAGCACCAACGGCGACTACGCTGCAGCAACTCCAGTAGTTGCAAACATCGTCGTCAACGCGATCACGCAGACCATTACCTTCGCGCCGACCAGCCCGGTGATTTACACCACAACCCCGATCGCGCTGGTCGCAACAGGCGGCGCCTCGGGTAACGCGGTCACCTTTGCCGTGACTTCCGGTCCGGGCACGATCACCGGCACAGCCACAGCGCCCACGCTGACCCTTACGGGTGTAGGCACGGTGGTGGTAACCGCAAGCCAGGCAGCCAGCACCAACGGCGGCTACTCCGCGGCAACTCCAGTGGCGGCAAGCATCGTCGTCAACGCGGACCCGCAAACCATCACCATTAGCGCAAGTCCCACCACCGTCACTGCTCCAAGCACATCGACGATTACCGCAACGGCGAGTTCGGGCCTTCCGGTCACGCTGGCCATCACGACCGGCAGTAACATCGCAACCCTTAGCGGCACCACACTGACGCCAACCGGAACCGCCTTCGGCAACGTTACTGTAACCGGCACCCAGACGGGCAATAGCATCTACGCCGCAGCTACAGCAGCGACGGTGACGGTTCTCGTCAATTCCGCCGCGACGGTGGCCACACCGGTGATCACCCCAGCGAGCGGCACCACCCTGGTCATCGGGTCGAACAACACCGTAACCATCGCGGATACGACTGCCAACGCCGTCATCTTGTACACGACGGACGGATCCAGTCCGCTAACCAGCACCACGGCGACCAAATACACCGGCGCCATTACCTTATCGACTGCCGGGAGCGTAACCGTCAGTGCTGCCGCCACGCTGCTGGGCGATACGCCCAGCGCAGTCGTAACCGCCACCTACACCGTCACCACGGTATTGCCGACCTTCACCATCTCGGCCAGCCCATCGTCGGCAACCGTCACAAACACTACTCCCGCCTCGATCGCCATCACCGTGGCGCCGTCAGTCACATTCACCGCACCCATCACCTTCGCTTGCAGCGGCGGGCAGCCGAACGTAGGCTGCACCTTCAGCCCGGCATCGATAACGCCGCCGGCCACCACCACCACCACGCTGACCGTCAGCTTTGGCGCCACCGCGGCTCTCCGGCACGGTCCCAACCCGTTCCTCCCAGGCGGAGTGACGTTCGCCATCGCTCTCGGCTTCCTCGGTTGGAAGAAGCGGCGTAATATGCTTCTGGCCCTCGCGCTGATAGCAGGCGTCGTCGGCCTGGTGCAACTCACTGGCTGCGGCGGCTCAACGGCCCCCACCGTCTCCACCGTCACCGTCACAGCCACTGGCGGCGGCGTCACGCAGACGTTGCCGCTGACGATCACCGTTAGACAATAGCAACCCGGACTGGTTCCGAACCTGCCGAGGCCTCTCCCCAAAGGAGAGGCCTCGGTGTTTCCGCTCGGCTTTGCCGGCCAAACCAATTTCCCTCGGCGTAGACCGCCTTGACTACCAGCGGGGAAAGCTCGGTCAAGCGAATGCCGGCCGTGACCGGAGAGAACAGTACGCATGGAACAACGGTCCGGTGAAAGGCAATGTGCGCCGTCTCAAGCCGATCGAACGATCCATGCACATGCATGGATGGGCGAACCTTGATCTCCAGAGCCTTCGAGAGGTCACTGCGGCATGAAAAAGTCTCGCCCGAATCCAAGACGGAGAAGTTCTGCGTTATCGTTACCGAGAACCGTTACCAAAAACCGCGGAGGAACTCTCCATCTCCCCTGCTCGCGATCTCGAAAGAATGCCCTTGACCTTTTCCATTCGCGGGCTTGATAATCGTTAACCGAGATCAAAGTTAGTGTGGTTCGGAATCATGTGGCGCACGCATCTCGCCGAGCGACATGCTCAATGTCACACGCGCTCCTAATCTCGCAACGAACTGGGCAGCCAAGGGGGGTATTACATGACGTTTTTTCCTGGATTCAGGCTGGCATCCGCATTGTTGGGGCTTATCGTCGCTGTGCTGCTGTTATGGCAATCGCCCGCTTTGGCGCAGGAGACCACGGGCGGCGTGTCCGGCGTAGTGCAGGACCAGACAGGCGCTGTGATTCCGGGCGCCGACGTGGTGGTGACGAATCTGGACAACAAATCCGAGCGCAAGACAGTCAGCAACGGCGCCGGAGAGTTTGCGATCTCGGCGATCACGGCGGGGCTGCAATACCAGGTTCGCGTGACAGCAGCGGGCTTTGAAACGTGGCAGTCGCGGCCCTTTCCGCTGCGGCCCGGCGATCGGATGAACTTCACCGATATCAAGATGCAGATCGCCCAAACGACCGAGCAGGTCACCGTGGAAGCGGTCGGTAACCAAGCCATTAAACCGCTGGATACGGCCGAGCGCAGCGATATAATCACGGCGAGCGATCTTGAGACGTTGGCCATTCAGGGCCGCGACGCAACGGAGCTGATCGGGATGTTGCCGGGGTTCGCGATGATAAGCCCGGGAGTCAACAATCAGGCGCCGAACACGGCCGTAGTGGGTATGAGCGGCGCCACCGGAGGCTATTCCGCCAACGGAGCCGGCCCAACCGGGCTGGCCACAATACTCGATGGCGTCTCGATCCAGGATATCGATACAAATGCCGGGACCGTGCAAACGGTGAATTCCGACATGATCCAGGAGATCAAGGCTACTACATCGAGTTTCAGCGCCGAATATGCGAAGGGCCCAGCTGTGCTGAACGCCACGACCAAGGGTGGCGGGGTCAAGTACCACGGCGAAGCATACATGTATGCCCGCGACACCTTGCTCAACGCCAATGACTGGTACAACAACTATCTTCAGCAGACACGGCCTCCGGGACGTTATCTCTATCCAGGTGGGCAACTGGGCGGCCCGGTATGGATTCCTCGTACCCGGTTCGGCCCGCATAACGAGAAGCTGTTCTTCTTTGCCGGCTACGAGTATTACAACCAGAGTTTCTCGCCGGAAACCCTTGGCTCCTGGGTTCCAACCCTGTCAGAGCGCAACGGCGATTTCAGCGAAGCGTCATTGAATACCCAGCTTTGCGGCGGGCGTCCGGACGGCGGCGTGAACCTGAACGCGGTCCTGCCGATGTGTTACGCGGAAAACTATCTGCCGAATGGCGCCGCGGTCGCCAATGGTGCCGTGAGCCAATATGGCGATAAAAACGGTGGCGTGGCCCTGGTGAACTGGCTGCCGCTGCCAAACGCCGATCCGTTTGTCAACGAGCAGGGATACAACTATATCCAGCCGGTAATCCAGGCTCAGAACGGCTATCAGCTTCATATCCGCATGGATTACAGCCTGAGCGACTACAACAAGTTCTATGCAACGTGGGGCCGCCAGCAGCAGGTCGCCGATCAACCGGTTGCCTGGGGATTCACTCCCAACTACTCCATTGAGTATCCGGGCCAAGTGACAGCCGGCGATCTTTCCAACGTCTTCTCCGGCCACTACACCCATACCTTCGGCTCAACCGTGACCAATGAAGCCAGCGCCTCCATGTCCTTCATCAGCGATCCGGGAAATATGGGCGACCCGGACGCGGTCAGCCGGCAATCTCCCTATATGAACATGACCAGTTGCGCGGATCCGTCAAAGCGGGCGGCGGGGACCTGCAACGGCGGCAGCTTCAACTACCTTGGCGAATACAAGAACAACGGGGACTATTCCGTGCCGGCGCTGTCGACAACCGGCTCTCTGGGCTATCCCAACATGGCAATGGCAGGCGGTTTCTACAATAACCAGATCAAGATGCAGAAGGTCGTCCCGACGCTGGCGGATACGGTGCACTGGATGAAGGGATCGCACAACTTCTCCTTCGGGGCTTATGCAGAGCGGGGCATCCTGAATGGAACTGCCGATTATGCCGCGGCGTTTCCGCAGGGACAATACACCTTCAATCCCGGCAACGGATACTTCGAGTTCAATTCGGGCTCGGGCACGGTTAACGGACCCTTTAAGAATGCGAATTACATCGCCTGCGAAAACCCGGATCCGAATGGCACCAGCCGCAGCTCGGGCGCAGCGTACTTCGGCAGCTGCATCAATCCCGTGGCCATGATGTATATGGGTTACACGGACAGCTTTACGCAGACGAACTTCTCGCCGATCGTGGACATGCAGTACACGACGTTGGCCGGTTTTGCCAACGATTCCTGGAAGTTGCATCGGGTCACGCTGCTGCTTGGCGCCCGCGTGGAGCACCTCGGCCCGTGGTTCGACCGACATGGCAATGGCTTGGCCACCTTTTCTCCCTCGCTCTACAACAGCGAATGCGATGCGGATCGAGACTGCAGCGCCTTGGCGATGCCGGGTATCGCCTGGCACAGCCAAAACGGCTCAGTCACGAACTCGGTAAGCAACCCGCCGAAAGTATATTTCACTCCGCGGGTCGGCGCCGCATGGGACATCTACGGGACGGGCAGCACCGTTGTGCGCGGCGGATGGGGCATCTATCGCAACGAGGAGGAGTTTCAGCCCTATGCTCTGGCGGCGGCGACCGCGCAGGGCTACAAGACAAGCCAGTCCGTCGGGCCTCTGACCTTCGATCTGGTAGACGATCAGTCGCCGATCAATCCTCCCGACATCAATGTTTCCACCCTCTCTCCCACCGACACGGTGCGGCCGATCTATTATCAGTTCAATTTAACCCTTGACCAGAAGGTGAAGTGGAATTCGCTGCTGGAGCTGGCCTATGTCGGAAACAACTCCAGGGATCTTGCCTCCTATAACACCCAGGCCAGCGGCTACAACGACGCCTCCGACCTGAACGTGCTTCCTTTGGGGGCATACTTTCTCCCGAGCTTCAACCTCAACAATGTGCCGGGCTACAACGCTGACGGCCAGCTTATTAAGGCGTCGAACACAAACACGGACCTCGGCAATCTGACCACGGCGGAACAGGACTTCTGGCGGACCTATAACTTCTATCAGCATATCTATGTGCTGAAGCACAACTTTTACTCGAACTACAACAGCCTGCAGGCGTCGTGGAACAAGTCGTCGGGCATTCTAAGCTGGGGAGCGAACTACACCTTCTCGAAGGATCTTGCGACGGCCGCGTCCTACAACAACAACCTGCCGGATCCAATCAATCTGCGGAATGACTACAATCCAGCCCCATTCGATCGCACCCAGGTCTTCAACATCCACTATCTGGTCAGCCTGGGTAAGCGCTACCACGGCGGGAATCGCGTTCTATCCAAAGCCGCGAACGGCTGGCAAATCTCGGGTATCTCACAGGTATCGAGCGGTCCGGACCTACCCTCGGAGCAGGGCGAGAACTTCGGTTTCGGGTACGGAAATCTTCAAGTGACCCGCGTTTCCATGCCGCAGCAGCTCAATTTGGGCAGCGGCGCGGACAAGACCTGCGCGCAACTCTATTACGTTACACCGGACGCCAACAAGGATACGTTTTGCGTAATCAACCTGAACCCGATTGTCTGGATGGGCACTCCCGATTACCTGTTGATGCCTACGTTGAACTGCAATCCGGCGGGTGGAAGCGCGACGCATCAATATATGAAGCCGGACTGCTTCGGTGTTCCGCTGCCCGGCAGCACTACTTCGGGGCCCGAGGCGCTATCGACGAACCCCAGCGGGCAGGGCCAGTATCGGCTCCCTTATATTCATGCTCCCGCCTACATGAAGAATGATCTGTCGGTGATCAAGGACTTCGGCGTTGGGGAAGGCAAGACACTCCAGCTCAAAGCCGCCGCCTTCGATTTCCTCAACCACCCCGAGGTTTCGTTCAACAACAACGACAGTTCCAATCTGAGCCTGGGTAACTTGCTGGGGGCGACGGCGGGGGCGCCCCTTACAACGTCGGTACTGGGACATAAGGACTTCGGGATCGCGAACGTAAAGTACGGTTCGCGCTTACTGGAACTGAGTGGAAAGTTTACGTTTTGAGGAATCGCTTCGCCGGCCCCCGCGCCGATTGCGGGGCCGCCTGGAGCGCATGAATCAGCGGCAGCAAGCCGGTCCGCTGAATGGAGAGATGAAAGGGTCGTCACTCTGGCGCGCCCTGAAAATGCGGACAGGCAGCGATGCCGTTCGCGGGGACATTTGAATGAGATTGTTCGGGAGGGATTTCATGGCCATCGAGATTAGAGCGTACTTTCGCCGGCTTGCGGGCACCGGGGTTGGTTTACTGATGGGGGTTTTGTCGGTGTGCGGAGCCGCTGGAGGCCAGACGACCTTTCAGCCGCCTGTGACTACTGCTTCGGTGGTTACGATCCCCTCCAACAACAGTTGGGGCCAGATTTTCAAGATTCTTTTTTATGACGGAAACGTTTTGGCGCTGGATGCGGGAGTCAACGCCCTGTATCAGCTCTCCCCTGGCCAGACAACGTGGTCAATCCTGGTCACTTCCGGTACGGTGCTCGGGAGTACGGGCGGCTTCACCGCCGATGGCATGGCGATCGATGCTAAGGGCACCCTCTATATTACCGCCCGCTACACCTCCGCCACCCTTACGCCCACGGGTAGCTACTTCCTCCGTGTTCCCTACGATCCCGTTGGAAAAACGTGGCATGTCACGGCCAGCGACGGCTGGGGCAGCAATATCGTCGACAACAGCACCGGCAACAATATCTTGGACACGGACGAAGTGGTGTTCGTGGACAGCGCTTTGAAGGATGGCAGCGGGACTTTGTACTGGATGTCCGAGAATGAACAGATTTACATGCTCCCGGTGGACGCAAGTGGGAACGCAAAGAAGACAGTCGCCCTGGCTACGCCCATTGTCAGCAATCTGGTAGCGGATCAGGGGAAGCTAGCGGTCGATGTGAATGGGAATATATACTTCCTCGAGAATCGCGCCACAACGAACTCGTCACGCGACACTGGAATTTTCTTTATCCCCGCAGGACTAAACAATTTAAGTGGAGAGGGGCCGCCGATTGAGCGCATCGATGCAGGCCAAGCAACAAGCACCACTCCCATCGTGTATGGCGGGCTGACGCTGGATGCGGCCGGCAATCTATATACCGTCTCCGAGAATAACTCCAACTATAATGAGACCGTGGCCGGAATCTGGATGATTCCCAACGAATGCGGGAGTCCGAAGGCAGTGACCAAGGCATCTTGCCTGAACTGGAACGACATCTCCCTTCTCTCTACGGCCGCCAGCAACGCTGCCCTGACCATCGATCCGCGAGGCTACCTGTGGATCCCCACTTACCATGATCCGTCTTTCGATGGGTCGAACCCCTATCCGAACGTTTGGGGTATCGTGGTGTTGGCTCCGGGATCGATCAACCTGGGCGCCTCGCCGGCGCTAACCACGGGACCGGCTGTGCAACCGGGACCGACAGGTACTGTGTTTTTCAATTTCAACCAGCCGGTTACGCCCAGCGCCTTTCAGCTCTCGCAGTCGGGAGTCGGGTCGGATTTCTTAGTACAGTCGACAGACCCCAATGCTCCCGCAACGCCTCCGACAACACCGTCCGGGTGCGCTGTGGGAACCACGTATACGGCGCAGGCTTCCTGCGAGTATTGGGTTGCGCTGAATGCGCGTAAACCAGGGGCTATCTCCGGTCAGTTGACGATGTCGGGGATGGTAGGCACGAGCACCACCGCTGCATTCGTTCCGGGTAGCACGGCCTATCTGAGCGGAATCGGGCAGGGCGCGGAAGCGGCAATGCTTGCTTCACCCGCGCAAACCACGATCGCTGGAGCTGCTGCCGGACTCGTGTCCCCTGCGCAGGTGGCTGTCGATTCTCTTGGCAATACGTATGTTGCCGATCCCGGCCTCAAGGAAGTTCTGTATTTCAAGGCGGGTTCCTCCGGTGCAACGGGTACTTCGGTCGGGAACTCGTTGTCTGCTCCCACCGGCGTGGCCGTGGACGGGTCGGGCGATGTGTATATCGCGGATCACAACAAAGTGATCGAGATTCCCGCAGTGAACGGCTCAATTGCGGGCCAGACCCAGACCACCATCGCCTCGGGTCTCGGAACCCATCTCAATCTGGCGGTAGACGGCATCGGCGACGTATACGTTGCGGATCCAGACAATCTCAGAGTCGTCAAGATTCCCAGTCCCGCGGCAGACTTGATCCCCATCTTTACTCCGAGCCCCATCACTGTCGGTTCGGGATTCACCGCGCCCTCGGCGGTCGCGGTCGATTCCTCCGGCGACGTGTTCGTTGCCGATGGCGCGAATCTGTGGGAAGTCATGCCAGTCCCGCCATTTAGTGTGCAGACCGAGATAATCACTACCCTGAACGAGCCTGTGACCGGCTTGGCCGTGGACGCGTCAGGGTCGGTGATCGTATCTCAAAGCGGCGGCATCCTTCGCATCCCCTCGATCAGCGGCACTCTCACCGTCAACAGTGCGGGCCCCTTGGCCGGAACCATCACTGCGCCCAATGGCGTGGCCCTGGATCAGTCGGGCAACATCTACGTCGCCGACATGACAAACGGCCCGAATCTGTACGAGTTGGCCGTCAGTGGAGCGGTGAGTTTTGGGGATGCCCTTACCCCTACCGAGCAGGCCACGGCGGAAGTCGCCTTATTTGACATCGGCAACCTGCCTCTGACGGTGAATGGACCTTCAACCTTCACCGGGCCGGACGCTGTCTCTGGAGCTTCAGATTTCGCGGCGCTCACAGGAGGGACCTGCGATATCACGGGCGCGACTCCCGTGGCTACCGGCTCGTCTTGCACGGTAGAGGCCGGGTTTACGCCGCCGACGAAAGGCAACTACCCCACGGGGGGCGGCATCGATTTGATGATCGTCCCAACGAACGCGGGTAACGTTGGCGGAGGTCACATCTCTGCTGCGCTGTCGGGCACAGCCTTGCAAAACCTCGAGCCGACTCAAACCACCGTCAGCGTCACTCCGGCTACTTCGACCTATCCAGGGAGCACAACGGCGACGGTCGCGGTCACTCCAGCGCCGACCGCAAGCATACCCGCGACCCAAAATGTGCCGTCGGGGACGGTCACTCTGACGTTGACCAGCCTGGTCCCGGGCAGCACCTACTCTCTGGTGCTAACCGGGCAGGCCGCGGGCACCGATGCGGGCACCACCGCAACCTTCGCATTGTCGAACATCCTCGGCGGCCCCTATTGTGTGACGGCTGCTTACGCAGGGAACGTAGGCCAGTTATTTCAGCCGAGCCAAAGCGCCGCCTGCGCCGCTGGAACCCCAAGTTTCACTGTTGCGCCGGCGACGCCGGTAGTTGCCCTGAGCGAGCCCCTGGGCATCAGCCCCAACAAGGCAAACGGCGTCTACTATGTGCAGCAGGGACAAAACTCAATCACCCTTACTGCGAACGTTTCCGGGCCCAGTGGAACATCCGGGACACCGACGGGCAGCATTGTCTTTACGAGCGGGGCGAACCTGGCCAGCAACGGAACGGTCGTGGGAACCTCGCCGTTGGACGGGGAAGGAAATGCAGTCTTTAACACAGGCACCCTGGCCATAGGATCCTACAGTATCTTCGCGAATTACAGCGGCGATCAGAATTTCGGTCCAAACTCATCTCCGGTCATCGCTTTCCAGGTCGTTTTGAAAGATGGCGTTGTGCTGATCACGGCGAATCCTGCTTCGGTCTCGACCCCAGCCGGGACGCCGGTGACGAGCACCCTCACCCTGCAATCAGTTGCCGGGTTCGGGGCTCCCAATGGCGACAACATCCTGTGCGACAACACAACGCTTCCGTATTATTCCGAGTGTACTTTCAATATTCCTCAGCCCATTATCTGTGCACCTACACCCGGTAATACATGCACCGGAATTACGACGACCGTTGTTACCATCAGCAGCAATATCCCGGTGAACCTGCCGCCGGCCGCGGCCCGTGTGCAGACGCATGGGTTCGGTAACTCTCCAATTATTCCGGCCGGGATATTCGGTCTCGGGCTCTTCGGGCTCGCGATGCGAAGAAGAGCGATCTTCAGCCGCAAGCTGCTCAACGGCGCGGGGCTCGCGTTGATGCTTATCGGGATTACCATGGGCTTTGGCGGTTGCACCAACTCCAGCTACACACAAACAATCCACAAGGGGGTCTACCCGACTCCGAGCGGTACTTATAAGGTCAGCATTCTGGTCGAGGATCCAGTGTCGGGTGCGGTGCAGTCGCTGCCCTTCACGCTGCCCTTGACGATCCAATAGATTGCGGTGCAAGCGGCTTCCGGAGGGCGGGCAGCCACCCTCCACAAGCCGCCAAATTCGAGTCCGTTCATGTTGCGGTTTGAGGTTACGAACGAGGTTGGTATGAGTCTTTCAGGGAGAAATGTTATGTTCAGCAATTCATTCATGTCGCCGCGCCGGTTGTCCGGAATTGCGTTGACGTTCCTGCTCCTCGCCGCATGTCTCTGCGCGGAAGCGCGGGCGCAGACCGCGCCGGCGGCCATCGCGAGTTTCGCCACCGTGCTGAATCAGCCTGCGAATACCAGCTTTGGGAGTATCGCGAACACCGCTGCCGATACCTTCGGGGACTGGCTGGTCGTGGACGATACGAATGGAGCGCTGTATGAGCTTCCTGCGGGCAGCGGAACCTTCATGACGCTCGTTCCCGCCGGCGGCCTCGCCGGCAGTGGCACAGCCAGCAGCATTGCGACCCCTGGGATCGCTATCGACCCAAAGAACAATCTTTATATCGAGGGCGGCACATGCGTGCTGATGTATCCCTACGATACCAAAACCGGTACGTGGGATGGCCTGACCGCGCTGACGCAGAGCGCCCCTTCTTCCGGCGCCTGCGGCGCGGCCGCCCCCAGCTTCTACAATTTGGGAACCGGGGTGCAGATTTGGGGAATCGGAATCGGCAATACGAGCACTCCGAGTCTCCTGGTCGGGACGAGTTCGTCCTCCGCAAACGGCATCGCCAGCATCGCCGTGACCGGCGCGTGGACGGCCCCTGTGGCGGGAACGGTAACCCAGATCATCACTGGCCTGCAAGGGACGGCAATTTCGATTGCCGAGGACCCGGCGGGAAATATCTATTTTGTCGAGCAAGGCAAGGGCGCTCTGGTTGGCGTTTACGAGATTCCCGCGGGGAAAACCGGACTAACTTCGGATTCAGGCCTGAAGCGCATCGATCCCAATCTGCCCAGCGCGACGGGAGTGACCATAGATGGCATCGGGAACATTTATATCAGCGATAGCACGGACGGCGTCTTTTTGATTCCCAGCGGCTCCTCCTCGTCCAGCGCGGCTCTCCTGCTGACCTCTGTGCCCGCTCAGGGAACAGTCGGGTTGACTGGCAATGATGGGTACCTGTTCGTTCCCAGCGCTCAAAAAGGCAGTACCGAGGTCGATGAAGTTGCATTCAATACAGCGGCATTCGGCGCCGAGACGGTAGGGACAAGCAAACCCCTGCAGGAATCCGTCATCTTCAGCTTCAATGCCAGCGCGACTCCCGGCACGATTGAGATACTCGAGGCCGGCACGAGCAATCCGGACTTCTCTATCGTCAGTGGCGGCTCTTTAGCCTGCGCGACGGGCACACTCTACGCCTCCGAGACGCCGTGCACCGTTGCCGTGAGCTTTACACCCCATGCGGCGGGCGCTGTCTCCGCCACCTTGGCCGTGCTGGACGCGAAGGGCAATCTGCTGGGTTCCATCGCCCTGGGGGGCATCGGAACAAGCGCGGCTGTGCAGTTTATGGAGCCAAAGCAGTCGAAGATAGGCGGCAGCCTCAAGACGCCGAGCCAAATCGCCGTGGACGCGGCCGGCAATCTCTATGTAGCCGATGCGGGCCTGGGCGCGGTAGAGATGTACCCGGCGGGTTCGGCTGCGGGCGCCGCGGGAATTCCCGTGGGTACAGGCATCAAAGCTCCGACGGGCGTGGCAGTGGATGGAGCCGGCGATGTTTTTATCGCTGACAGCGGCAGCATCTATGAGGTGCCGGAAACCGCCGGCGGTTTGAATTCGAAGGGCCAAGTGACGCTGAAGACCGGTCTGAGCCTAGGCTCAGATGTGCTGCTGGCCGCGGACGGCTTGGGCAACCTCTTTGTATCAGACGTGAGCAACCAGAAAGTCTATGAACTGGAGAATTTCAGCACCGGCTGGAATACCAGCCTGCCTGGCGTGCTCAGTTCGCAAATCGTTACTCTGGCGGGAGCCGCGGTGAGCGCGCCCTCGGCGATAGCGGTGGATTCCAACGACAATCTTTACGTGGTCAACGGCGCCAATCTGTACGAAGTCACGCCTACAGGCACCCAGACACAAGTGCTCAGCGGCCTCGCCGGAATAACCGGCCTGGCGATCGATCCCTCGGGTTCCGCGTATGTTGCCATGACGGGCGGGACGATTCGCGTTCCCTTCGGAAGCGGGAGTCTGAACATCGCCGACAAAGCAGCGGTGGCAAGCGGCGTCACCTCGCCGGCCTCCGTGGTTCTGGATTCGCTGGGCAATATCTACGTGGCGGACGGGAGCGCGCTGAACGTCAATGAGACGACCGCCAGCGCGTCCATTAAATTCGGAACCCTGACCGCCGACCCGTACCCCGCCCCGTCCGCAGGCTCGTCGACGACACAAACGG
>JBEKPA010000056.1:0-15198 GCA_049521195.1 Occallatibacter sp. | reverse complement strand
CGATCGCGCGACGCTGAAGAAGATCGATGAAATGGGGACGAAGATGTTCAACCAGGCGCTGGCCGCGGCTCAGGCAATGAAGGCGCGGTATCTCAGCCGCAACGCGCAGGGCGGAAAGGCAAGAAGCTCCGGAGCATCTCCCCATCCCGCGCAGCGAGCAGTTACACTTCGCCCGAGCCGGATTGCCGCACCAGCGACAGAAACTCCAGCCGCGTCTCCTTCTGGCGGAAGCAGCCCACCATTGCCGAAGTGACCGTGGAGGAATGCTGCTTCTCAATACCGCGCATCATCATGCACAGGTGCCGCGCCTCCACCACCACGCCCACGCCCTGCGGTTCGATGGCATCGTGAATAGCGTCGGCAATCTGCCGCGTCAGCCGCTCCTGTATCTGCAGCCGCCGCGCAAAAACCTCCACCAGGCGGGGAATCTTGCTCAGCCCAATCACCCGGCCCTTGGGAATATAGGCCACATGCGCCTTGCCGAAGAAGGGCAGCATGTGATGCTCACAGAGCGAGAAGATCTCAATGTCCTTGACGATCACCATCTCGTCGTAGTCTTCGTCGAAGAGCGCCCCGCGCAGGATCGTCGCCGGATCCTCTCTGTAGCCCTTGGTCAGGTAGGCCATCGACTTTTCAACCCGGCTTGGCGTCGCCACCAGGCCATCGCGGCTGGGATCCTCGCCAAACCGGCCCAGAATCTCGCGCAGCATCTCCTGGGTGCTGAACTCGCTCAGCCCTTCCTCCAACCGTATCGCTCTGCGAACGCCCTTGCTCAATGCAATCGGCTGCGCCATGATTCTCATCCCTCCCGCCCTGGGGAATAGGGCGAACTGTGTTCCTTCATCAATTCGCTAACAATTACTCGAAGCTCTCGCACTGCGCCGTCATCCGGACGGGCTGGGCTGTTCACCAGCGGATCAAGTTCGTAACAGCGCCTGCGATGCCAGTCCATCTCCTCGCTTTTCTGCGACGTTTCAACAAGATCGTTCCACTCTTGCGGATACAGACTCGTATTCTCAAGAAAGCGCTCTATAAGGTTCGCCATCTCCCGTGGTGTCATGTTTCTATTCAAAATAAGCCCCACGCTCACTCGCCACAGTACTCAAAGAAGTTGTTCTCGGTCTCTTCCACGCGCACCCGCGCCACCTTCGCGGGCTCGACCGATCCATCGAGCAACTCGAAGACCGCCCTACAGAGATTCTCGGTGGTCGGCACGAGATTCGCAAATATGGGGTCCAGGTTCAAGTTGGCGTGGTCGAATCGCTCCATCACCCGGCTGCGCACCGCCTCGTCCAGCGCCGCCATATTCACCACCATGCCGGTCTCCGCGTCCACCTCGCCGCCGACCAGGACTTCCACCACGTAATTGTGCCCGTGCCCGTGGGGATTGTTGCACTTGCCGTACGCCGCCCGGTTCTCCGCCGCCGAGAGCGCATCCGTATGCAGCCGGTGGCTGGCGGAGATGGTGTAGCGGCGGCCAAACCAGGCTCCTTCCAGGCCGGCGCTCATAAGCCACCTTCGTACTCGGCGAAGATCTCCGGGGTCTCATAGATGCGCACCCGGCTCAACCGCGCGCCTCCAGCTGCCGTCAGAGCAGGCTCCAGGCGCTTCCAGGCCGCGATGGCCAGATTCTCCGTGGTTGGGATCAGCTTCCCCTCGGCGAACTCCGGCGCCTCCAGATTCAGGTGGCGATGGTCCCAGGCGTCGAGCACCTCGCGCTCGATCGCGTCCTTGAGCCACTTCAGATCGACCACAAAGCCGGTCACCGGATCGGGTTCTCCGGCCACCGTAACCTCCAGCGCGTAGTTGTGCCCGTGCCCGGCGCGGCGGGAGCAGCGCCCGAAGACCTGCTCATTCTTCTCCGCCGTCCAGGCGTCGTTCCAGTAGTAGTGCGAGGCCGAGAAGGTAGCCCGCCGCGTCAGATAGATCATTGCGACCCCTCACAAGAGAAGATGATTGAGCACCGGCAAAGGCTTCATCGGATGCGATCCAAATCCATAACGCTTTGTCCTTCTTCAACTTGAGAATGGAATCGTCCTTGGTGGGATCGGGCATCGATTCCTTCTTCAGGACGTTCGCCCGGCGGCCAAAGACCTGCCCGCCCCAAAAGGAGATAATAGGGTCTATGCTTGCGCCCGCGGTTTTTGGTGGCCGCTCCGGTTGATAGCGACCAGCCCTGCTCATACCGGGGCAATGCGGTAAGGAACTTGAGCAGTTCCTTAGAAGGCTGTAATCTCATTTGTAGGCAACGTGTCTGAGCATAGCGGTCTTCCGTCTTGAGCCGGTTACGAAAGGAATCCTGGCCATTCGCAGTGTTGCAAATGCGGACAGCTCCAGGATTCCGCGCGGAATTGCCGATAATTACGCAAGAGGCCTAAGCAGGTGGCGGATCTCGGGTAGCCGCCTGCGGTTTAGACGGAGATGAGGATTGGACTAGCCGCAAACAAATCCAATCGGGAATGCAATTCATATGAGGCGCACATTATGAACAAGATCATCCTGGCCGATTCGCAGGCAATTTTTCGCGCGGGCACCGCCAAGGTGCTGGCTATGGACGACGATCTGCGCATCATTGCTCAATGCACGGATTTGGATCGCATGCACCATGCGATCACCACCTTCCCCGGCTCGATCGTAGTGTTTGCCGCTTCGCTGCGGCCGGACCTGACCCGCCTGCGCCTCCTGCTGGAGAGCGCGGGCAGCCGCGGCATTGTGATTGCCGAGAACAATGATGCCGCCGGCGCGTATTTGCAACAAGGCTTTCGCGGCGTGGTCTTTCGCAGCGTCACCGGACCCGCTTTGGTGGAGTGTGTGCGCCGCGTCGCCGCTGGGGATACTTGGCTGCCGCCCCAGTTGATGCAGCCAGACTCACCCGAAGAGGATATGGTGGGCACGCGCGTCCGCGACCGGCTCACCCCCAAGGAGATGCGTATCGTGGCCCTCATCGTTCAGGGTTGCAAGAATCGCGAGATCGCCACCCGCCTCAAGACTACAGAGCAGGTGATCAAGAACTACCTGCGGTCGATCTACGACAAGACCGGGGTCAGCGACCGTCTGGAACTGGCCTTGTTCACCATCCACCACCGGGTGCTGGCGCAGGCCGCCGCGGAGGTAGGCAGCAAGCTCGAAGCCGAGGAGCATGCCGTTCAGGCAGCCATGGCGTAAAGCATTGATAATTTTTGGCTTCTCCACTGCGCGTTGAGGAGCCAGGGATCAGAGATCAGAGATCAGAGATCAGAGATCAGGGGGCGGTTGTCGCGGGCGGCAAGGACCAGGAGAGCCCAGCGTTGCCATGGGCGAAGACCTCAAATCCTCTGCAAATTGGCGAACTTCTCCATCAGCTTCTTCATGCCGTGACGGTTGAACAGGACGGTGAGCTTGGCGTCTTCGCCGTCGCCTTCGCGCATGAGGATGATGCCTTCGCCGTATTTGCCGTGGCGGACGCGCTGGCCTTTTTTCAGGCCCGTGGCGCCTGTCGGCTCGCCGATCTCCACGGTGGCCGGGCGGGGAAAGGCTGGGCGGGGCAAGGAACCCGGCTTGCCCATCCCCGGCTTGCCGCTCCCTACCTTTCCTCCAAAGAAGCGGGCAATGTTGTCGATGGAATTCGGCGCTTGCGGCGCTTCCGCGCTCTTTGGCGCTTCCGCGCTTGCGCTCTTTGGGTTGGTTCCAAGATCGGCACCAAGTCTTTGCGTCTCCTGGCTTTCGTCTTCGTAGTTGTAGTGCTTGTCGGCGAAGTCGCCGGAGTGACCGCGCGTGCGGCCGTAGGTGTTGGGGTAGCCGGGAGTGGACCAGGACGAGGGCTGAGGCCGGCTGCCGAGGTTTTCGATTAACTGGCCGGGCACCTCTTCAAGGAAGCGCGAGGGGATGCTCATCTCCGGGGCGTCGTTGCCGTACCTTCTCCGGTAGTGCGCGCGGGTGAGGACCAGCGAAGTCATGGCGCGGGTCATGCCCACGTAGCAGAGGCGGCGCTCCTCTTCGAGTTCGTCGCGATTGTTGAGGGTGCGGGAATGGGGGAAAAGGCCCTCCTCGAGGCCGGCGAGAAAAACAAGAGGGAATTCGAGACCCTTGGCGGCGTGCAGCGTCATCAGGGTAACGCGGGCATCGGGGTCGAACTGGTCGGTGTCGGAGGCCAGTGCGGCGTGGTCCAGGAACTCGGCCAGGGTCTCACCGCGGGCTTCGGCGTCGTGGGCGGCGTTGGCCAGTTCCTTCAGGTTTTCAATGCGGCTGAAGGCCTCCGGCGAGCCTTCGGTTTCGAGTGCTTTGATGTAGCCGGTGCGGTCGATGAGGAAACGGATCAGCTCCGGAAGGGTAGCGGCGTCGCCGGGAGTCCGGAATGCGCTTCCGCGCCCCTTTTCGTCTTCCGCAACCTCTTCCGCGTCCGATTCAGAATCGGGTTTAGGCTGAGTTGGAATGCCAGGTCTCTCCGCCGCGGCGGACGGGACCTGGGGCACCCGGGAAACTCGCGCCCGCCCGCCGAAGTCGAAGCCGGCGGCGGATTCCGCGCTGACTGAGTCGGCATTGGCGGAATCGGTTCCCGCGCCGAACTCGAAGCCGGTGTCGGACTCCTCCTCCTGCACCACGTCCGCCGAGAGCCTGCCGGCAAAGTCGGGATCCATCATCGCCTGGGCGTCGAGAATAAGCTGGCGGAAGGACTCGATGGCCATGAGCGCGCGGTTGGAGAGGAGGCGATTGGCGATGGCGGCGCCGAGAGCGTCCCAGGTGGAAGCCCCGGTTTCCAGAGCCAGCCGTTCCAGAGTTTCCAGGGTGGTTTTGCCGATGCCGCGAACCGGGGTGTTGATCACGCGCTCCAAGGCCATGGAGTCATGCGGATTGCGGATCAGGCGCAGGTACGCGAGCAGGTCCTTGATCTCGGCGCGCTCGTAAAAGCTGAAGCCGCCGACCATGGTGTAGGAAATGTTGTAGCGGCGCAGGGCCTCCTCGAACAGCCGGGATTGCGCGTTGGTCCGATAAAGGACTGCGCAGTGCGACCCTCCGGGATTCTCCCCTTCGCCGGAGTCGGCCTGGCGGAGAAACTCCTGAATGCGGTCGGCAATGAACAGGGCCTCGTTCTCGCCGTCCGGGGCCTCGTAAAAGCCGATCGGGCTTCCGCCCTGGCGGTCGGTCCACAGCTTCTTGCCCTTGCGGAGGACGTTGTTGGCGACCACGGCTCCGGCGGCCTCCAGAATGATCTGCGTCGACCGGTAGTTCTGCTCCAGCTTGACTATGCGGGCGTTGGGGAAATCCTTCTCGAACTCGAGAATGTTGCGAATGTCGGCGCCGCGCCAGGAGTAAATGCTCTGGTCCTCGTCGCCGACGGCGCACACGTTTTTGGCTTCGCCCGCCAGCAGCTTCATCAGCTCGTATTGGGGGCGGTTGGTGTCCTGGTATTCATCCACCAGCAGATAGCGGTAGCGCCGCTGGTAGCGCTCCCGGGCTTCGCCGGAAACCTTGAGCAGGCGCACGGCTTCCAGGAGCAGGTCGTCGAAGTCCAGGGCGTTGTTCTTGCGCAGCTCGGCCCGATAACCCTGATAGATGTAAGCGATGCGCTCGCTGTTGGGACCCTTGGAGGCAAGGTAGAACTCCTGCGGATCGATCATGTGGTTCTTGGCCCAGGAGATACGGCCCAGGACCGCGCGCGGCGTGAGCTGCTTGGTGTCAAGCCCCATGCGGCGCATGACCTGCTTGACGATGGCCTGCTGGTCGTTCTCGTCGTAGATGGCAAAGGAACGGGTGAGGCCTTCACTGCCCACCTTGAGGGCCTCGATGTCGCGCCTCAGCACCCGCACGCAAAACGAGTGAAAGGTGGCGATGAGCGGCTTGGCCAGGGAGGTGTGGCCGAGCAGGCGGTCGACGCGCTCGCCCATCTCGCTGGCGGCCTTGTTGGTGAAAGTGACGGCCAGGATAGTGTCGGGAGCCACGCCCTTTTCCTGGATCAGCCAGGCGATGCGGCTGGTGATGACGCGGGTCTTGCCCGAGCCGGCTCCGGCCAGAATGAGCAGCGGGCCATCCGTGGCCTCGACGGCGACGCGCTGGGCGGGATTCAGGTTGGCGAGGAGCGGCTCCAAAGGGCAAGTCCGGGCGGGAAGGTTCCTTGATCCAGTGTACCGTTCGAGGGCTGTGGGCGGCTGGCCCCGCAAGTTCGGGTAACGTCTGAAATCTGCGACGATTTGGGAAACGCTAGTCCTCCCCCATAAGGCGAGGGCCAAATGCGTACCCGCAGGTGGCTAGAACGAGTTGGAAAAGCAACTCCCATAACGAAGCCCAGCTTCGGCTAAACAGAAGGCAAAAGAAAGCGACTGGGACAATACCGACGCCTGCAAACGCCAGACCGAGGATCGTTAGAAACCATCCCCACCCCGCGTGCACTACCACTGCGCACCACGCAATTAGCGTCATAGCCCAGACGTAGCCAGACATGTAGAGAAGGAAGCCGGCAAACCATCGGAAACGCTTCACGGGAGCCGCTATAAGCAGAGTGAGCAGGTTGAGGACGAAGAGCAACTCGCCCAGGTCAATCAGCCAGCCTACAATTCTGACGATCATTTCGATCCCCTTGCGCACTCCGTTTGCGGTGGAGATTAGTATAATCACTTTGTCATGAATGGTATAGGTTCAGCCAAGCGAAAGGTTGAGCGTGCAGCGGAGCATCTGAAGACGCTCGAACTTTGCGCCGCCGGATACACGAGTGACGATATTAATCTTGTCGTCGATGAGAGTGAAGGCACAAAGAAACTTCGCTTTCCCACCGAGCCTCCCATCGAGATCGCTATTCTCGCCGGGGAGATTGTTTACCAACTGCGCTCCGCGCTCGACCACTTGGCTTTCGAGCTCGTCAAGAGTAAGCCCACTAGAATCGCATTGCCGAAAGATTGGGAACGGGATTGCCGCTTCCCTTTGTGTCTGAACGTGCCCACTCAAGGGAGTCCACCCATCCCTTACGCACTGCCTGTGCCCTCCAGTTTCTTTAAGAAGTCCCTTCCTTGCGTCGCGCCTGAGGTTGTTGCAGAGATCGAGCGGTTGCAGCCATACAACGGAGGGAATGGTCCGACGCAACTGGGATGGATTGGGCAACTTGCCAACATTGACAAGCATCGTCATTTTCACATCGTTATTCCGCAGGCCTACCAGATGGAACATATCCGGTCCGCTACTCTCGATAGCGAGATAATCTACCGCTTGCAGGACAGCGCGGAAATTAAGCCTACGCTCCACGATCCCGCAGAACTTCAAGATGCCGCGTATGTGCAGCGCGGCGTTGGCAGCCCGTTTGTGTCGTTCGACGAAGGAGCGTTGCCGCAGGAGTTGGCGGACCTTGCCATCGATAATGTTCTTGGGCTTTGCATTGATGCTGTGGATGGAATTGTCATCCCGAAGTTCGAGGGATTCATTTAGAGGCACATGCGCCGCACCCCATGCGGGGATGGTAGTTTGGTGGCCCTCGGTTCTTCAACATGGTCTCTCTCTCCTTCTTGGACTAGTGTGAATTGGGATGTGCGGGAAAGTCAGCACAGGGCACAGGGAAGGATGGGGAGAGTTCGGGGAGAGTTGAGAAAAGCTGGGAGTTGTTAAGCAGGGAGGGTTCACGGAGTCTTAGGGGAAAACTTGGGAGTTTGTGGCAAAGTTAGCGGGGAAGTTGTTGAATCGAAACGCCTAAGGATTTTGCGAGTTTAAGGCGCGTTGACCGATATGGCTTTGTCTTGTTCGCTAGAAAGTCATGAGCTGTAGCGGGAGCCACGCCGGATTCGTTTGCCCAGTCCAGGATTGACCAACCCTTTGCCTCCAGGATGGTCTTAACGAATGCTTCGCGGGTTGGTTTGGGCTTCTCTGCTGGCTGGGCTGGAAGCAGAGCCCTGCTGGCGGTTTGCGGCTTGACCATGGCAGTTCCATCTGGCCTTACAAAGTGCTTTGCCGCCTTCAGCAATGCGTCCATTGGGTCTGATGCGAGGACGCAACCGGACTCGTACCAATTCAGAATTGACCGGACAAACTCCTCCTGCGTACCTGTCCAGACCAGCGCGCGAGCCTCCGCGCGGATCGCAGCCAATTCGCGTTCGTGGGCTATTTCGGCACTTCGTTCTTGGCTCTTGTGGAGGTACTCAAAAAAACGATCTTTGGTGTTCTCTAAGTGGTCGCTCATCGCTCCCTTGATTCGGGCGCGAGAACGAGCTACAGTGAGGGTATCAAGCCGCTTCACCGAATCGCCCCGGCCTCGCGCCGGGCGTTTCGCTTTGGAGCAACCAGTTTATCTGGTTTGGGGTCTACTCTGCTTTCTTCCGCGGTCTTCCGCAGAGCAATCGTTAGCTGTTTTCCTCCAACGCAGATCAAAGACGCTACCCAGGTTTGCATTCTTGACGCCTTTTCCTCAATTTCCGAAACCGGGCGCATTCCGCACAGCCCGGCTTGGGCCTAGACTCGTCAGATATGGCCACCATCCCCGATCTGACTCTGGATGCAGGACTGCCCGCGAACATCGACGCCGAGAAGACCATCTTGGGCGCCATTCTGCTCGACAACGCCGCCCACTCAGAGGCCGCCGAACAGCTCGCATCCGACGACTTCTCGCTCGACTCGCATCGCCGTATCTTCTTGCGCATGAGCGAGTTGATGGACTCGCAGCACGCCGTCGATATCGTCACGCTGTCCAACGAACTGGCCCGCTCCAAGGAGATCGAGTCCGTCGGCGGCGTCGCTTACCTGGCCTCGCTCACCGAGGGTTTGCCCCGCCGTCCGGTCATCGAGGAGTACATCCGCATCGTCAAGGACAAGAGCCTGCTGCGCAAGCTGATGGGCATCTGCTCGATGGCCATCGCGCGCGCCGCCGATCAGGGCGAATCCGCCCTCGAGGTCTTGAACGCCGCCGAGTCGCAACTGATGGAGGTCACCGAAAAAGGCCTCACCCACGGCTTCCAGTCGCTCGATCAGATCGTCCGGCACTCCTTCGGCACCATCGACAATCTCTACAAGCAGAGCCGCGAGGTCACCGGCCTGGCTACCGACTTCACCGAACTTGACCGCCTGACCAGCGGACTGCAGAAGGGCGAGCTGATCATCATCGCCGCCCGTCCCTCGATGGGCAAGACCGCGCTGGCCATCAACATCGCCCAGAATGCCGCCGTCGGCCACAACGCCATAGTTGCCGTCTTCAGCCTGGAGATGAGCAAGGAGGCGCTGCTGCGCCGCATGTTGGCCTCGCAGGCGTGGGTAGACCAGCGCAAGCTGCAGACCGGCTTTCTGGGCCGCGAAGACCACGAAAAGCTACAGAATGCGTTGGGCCAACTGGTCGAGGCCCGCATCTTCATCGACGACACGGCGGGCATTTCGCTGGCCGAGATGCGCGCCAAGGCCCGCCGCCTTAGGCAGACTCACAACGGCCTCGATCTGGTGGTGGTGGATTACCTGCAGCTGATGTCGGCCACGGTGCCCTCGTCCGGCAAGCGGAATTACGAGAATCGCACCCAGGAGGTTTCGGCCATCTCCCGCGGTTTGAAGGGGCTGGCGAAGGAGTTGAACGTGCCGGTGGTGGCTCTCTCCCAGCTCTCCCGGGCCGGCGTGCAGCGCAAGGACGACAAGCGCCCCCTGCTCAGCGACCTGCGCGAGTCGGGCTCCATTGAGCAGGACGCCGACGTGGTGGCCTTCATCCACCGCGAGTCCTATTACAAGCACGACGAGGAGATGAGCGAGGCCGACAAAGCCAAATCGGAGATTATCGTGGCCAAGCAGCGAAACGGCCCCACCGATACCGTTTACCTCAACTGGATCGGCAAGTACACCCGCTTCGACAATCCCGACTCGGGGCACGGGGTCTGAATGGCAAGTTAGTGTAGGAGAAGACGATTCCCGATCTTCGGGATTCGGTTTCGCGGGGGATCCCGGTCATTCGAATGCGCAGGCTCCTTCCATTGCTTCTTATGTTCGCGTCGGCCCTGGGCGCGGCCCTGGCTCATGCGCAGGGAGGGCCGCCGTTCATCACCGACGATCCGGGCACGCCCGGCAACCGGCACTGGGAGGTGAACCTGGGCTGGATCGGCGACCACAATCCGGCGCACGCTTATTACCAGTTGCCCGACTTCGACATCAATTACGGCTGGGGCGACCGCATTCAGCTCAAGTACGAGCTGCCCATTGCCGCGGCTACGGATGAGAACAACAACACGCGCGCCGGGCTGGGCGAGTCGCTCCTGGGCATGAAGTGGCGGCCCTACGAGCATCATCGCGCCGGGGAGCCCAAGTCCGACGAGAACATGGATTTCTCGCTGGGCACCTATCCGCAGGCCTCGATCAACAACCCCACCAGCGCCGTGCGCCGCGGAATCGTGGAGAACGGGCCGCAGTACTATCTGCCGGTGGAGTTCACGGCGAAGCTGGGGCCCGTCGACGTGAATGGCGAGGTGGGGCATTGGTTCGGCAACCAGCTTGTTCCCAGCCGCTGGGGGCGCGGGCTGATTGCCGGCCATGAATTCAGCGAGCGGCTGGAACTTTATGGGGAGATCTACGACCTGCAGGACGCAAATCGAATCGGCACTGTACCCAAGCAGCGCGAGTTGACGCTGGACGCGGGCGGGCGGCAAACGCTGGACCGCGGCGGACATCTGCGCCTGCTCTTCATGGGCGGGCGCGCGCTTCAGGCGGTAACCCGGCAGAACAGCGAGCCGCATTGGATTGCTTATGTGGGCGTGCAGATCCTGCTGGGGCCCAAAGAGGCGGATGCGGGGGCAGGGAAGTGACGGCGGCGAATCGCGCCTCGGCGGTGGCAGAATAGACGTATGCTGCCCGCCGATCCAACTCCGGCTGCCCCGATTGTGCTGACCGCCGCTCAGGCCCGCGTTCTTGGCGCGCTGGTTGAAAAGGAAGTGACGACGCCGGACTATTACCCGCTTTCGCTGCATGCGCTGATCAGCGCCTGCAACCAGCGCTCGAACCGCGAGCCGGTGATGGAACTGGACGACGAGGCGGTGCGCCAGGCTCTGCACGGCCTGGAAGACCAGCGGCTGGCTGGACGCGCGCGCGGCGCCGACGGGCGCGTGGCCAAGTACGAGCACTGGCTGGGCGAGGCCTTCAACTTCAGCCGCGCTGAGATGGCGCTGGTGTGCGTGCTGCTATTGCGCGGGCCGCAGACTCCGGGCGAGTTGCGCGGGCGGACCGAACGGCTGCACCGCTTCGATGAGATCGGCGAGGTGCTGGCGGGCTTGCAAAAGCTGATGGAGCGCGAGCCGCCGCTGGTGGCCGTCTTGCCGCGTCAGCCGGGGACCAAAGAGTCGCGCTATGCGCATCTGCTTTCGGGCGCAGTGGAGTCGGCGGCGGCTACATTTGCAGCCGCGCCCGGATTCGAGCGACGCGAGGCGGGATCGGCTTCTGAATTCGAATACGGACAAGAAGATCGAATCGCGCGGTTGGAGACAACTGTGGCGGATCTGCGGCAAGAAGTCGCCGCCCTTCGGCACAAGATCGACGATCTCTTCGGGGACTGACTTGGTTGAGCTTCCGCAGCAGCCGCGTGCCTCAATGCTCGGGTCAGCGGCGTGCGCGTTGTGAATGGCGATCTTCCGCCTTCACAGCGCCGGCGAGTTATCGCCCAGCATCGCCTCCCGCACAATCTTGATGGGCGGAAAGCCCTGGCGCAGGAAGTTATTATGAAACTCTTCCAGCGAGAAGGCCGCGCCCTGCTTCTTCTTCATGTCTTCGCGCAGTTTCATGATTTCCAGTTTGCCCAGCGTGTAGTAGAGATAAGTCGGATCGCTCGTCCCGCGCTTGGTCTCCACCAGTGCGGTCTCCTTCGACTGGTAGCCTTCCTTCTGGAAAAACGCGACCGCTTCTTCAAAGCTCATCTTCCCCGAGTGCATCTCGATGCCGACGATAAAGCGCGCGTTTCTCAGCAGCGCGTCCTGGAGTTGGCCCAGCCGCAGGAATTTAGACTCCCGCTCATCCTTCGCCCCGGCGCCGGGCTGGCCATACCCTTCGTCCAGCATCATCTGCTCGCAGTAGTGCGCCCAACCCTCGATGTCGGTGTTCGCTCCCAGCAGCTTGCGCACCCGGCTCGGCGCCCGCGGGAGCCATAGGAATTGAATGTAATGCCCCGGATAAGCCTCGTGAACCGCCGTCGAAATCACCGTGCCCACGTTGAAGGAATGCATGTAGCCCTCTACCTCGTCGGGCTTCATCGACGGGTCGGGCAGAGTTACATTGAAATACGCCTCCGTCGCGCGCGTCTCGAACGGCCCCGGCGTATCCATGCTGGCAAAGGTCGTGGCCCGCATGAAAGGCGGCGTCTCTTCCACGATCGGCCGCACGTCCGAAGGAATGGTAACAATACGATGCGCTCGGATAAAGCTCACTAGCCCATCGAAGGTAGCTCGAAAGGCATCGAGCAAACGATCCGGCGCGGGATGATTCTCGCCCAGTTCCTCAAGCACGGCGCTCGGCGTCTTGTCCGGCTCAAGCTCCTTTGCAACCGCTTTGAAGTGCTCTTGATTCTTCTTGAGGTCAGCCCAGCCGATCTCCAGCAGCTTATCAAGCGGCAAATCGACCATCTCGTCATACTTGAGCTTCTTCGAGAAGCTCTCCGCGCCGATGCGGAAGTCCCCGTTGGACCTCGGAAGCAGGTCCGTCTTCAGCCAATCCAGATAACTCTTCAGAGCCGCGATCACAGTCGCATTCGTCTGCGCAAACTCCGCCTTCAGCGCCGCGTCCTGCGGGTCCGCAAAGGCCGACGGCACGTCGTGCTCGAAGAAGCTCACAATGTCGGGCAACTGCTCGATGGCGATTTCGGTGTAAACGTGCGGCGGATTCTTCAGGTTCACGCGCGCAGCCGCCAGCAGCGCCGGCATCTCCTTCTCCCGCGCTATGAGCGACCGCAACCGCTCGTCCTGCGACGCAAACTTGCGCTCCATCAGCACAAATGCTCCATTCGCGCATGTGCTTGAATAGTTGTCCGCATTCTTCTCCCACGGGCGAATCGTCTCCAGCGTCAGCAGTCTGGAATGAATATTTGATTCGACGATCTCAAAATCCTGAAGAATCGGATCGTCGTAAAGGCGAACGTCAATTTTGATCGTGACGACCATCTCGATGGGAACACCATTAGACGTTGCTGGCCTGAGCTTAAATGCCAGAAGCACTTTCTCGGCCCTCTCGATAAGATCCGGAGGGGTGTCCGGATCTCGATTCTGGATGCTCAATATCCTAGGGTTCCCTTCAGCGGAAACCGCAACTTTGAAATATACAGACTTCGATCCGAGTTCCGTAGGTTTCCGCCCTTCGTTCGCTGGCCCAGCCTGCGGTTGTTTGCTAAGTGTCTGGAGCTCTTTAAGCAACCGCTTCAAATCGGCAACCTCGGCGTCAATCGTCTTCTGCGAATAATCCTCCAGTTGCGTATCGTACTGGTGATAGCCAGCCTGCGTACCAGCCGTTGGCTGATAGCGCAAGTAAACCTGGTCGAGATACTCGTTCGAGAGCTTCTCGAACTGCTGCTTCCATGTCTTGTCCGAAGCACGCGCGGTTATCGCGGAAGACATACACACTCCCATCGCAAGCAAGGTAACTGCCTTCTTCATTCTTCCCCCTATCATCGGAGCCTTCTGCTCATCCGCTCACCGGCGCCGGCGCCAGGTTGCCTAGCACCTCGTGAATCTCAAGCAATACCTCGTCGGGCCGCACAGCGACCAAAGGATATTTCAGAAGCCCCTGCGGTGTGAACTGCGCACCCCGCTTGGCATTGCGCGCTACCAGCCGCATCAGATGCGCCGGATCGACGGCCGCGTTCTCCATGAACCGTATTTGCAGTTCGCCGCGCTTGCGATCGATCTGCGCAATGCCCATCCGCTCGCATTCCAGGCGCACCATCGCCGCCTCCAGCAGGTACACGGTCGCGTCCGGCGGCGCTCCATAGCGGTCTTCGAGCTCCGCGCGCACCTCGGCCACGGCAGCTTCGCTCGCCGCCCCGGCAATCTTTTTGTAGAGCCGCAGCCGTTGATTCTCTTCCGGAACATAACTCTCGTCGATGCGCAGCGCGATCCCCAGGTTGAGCTGAGTCGCCGGCCGCTCCTCGCTCGATTCGCCCTTCAGCTCTTTCACCGCAGCCTCCAGCATCGAGGTGTATAACTCGAAGCCCACCGCCTCAATGTGCCCGCTCTGCTCGCCACCCAGCATGTTACCGGCGCCGCGCAGCTCCAAGTCCAGCGCGGCAATCTTGAATCCCGCGCCCAGGTCGCTGAATTCCTTCAAAGCCGCCAGTCGCCTCCGTGCTATCTCCGTCAGCTCATTCTCCGGAGGAATAAGCAAGTAAGCATAAGCCCGCCGGTTCGACCTTCCCACCCGTCCGCGCAATTGGTATAACTCGCTCAGCCCGTGCCGGTCCGCGCGGTTGATGAGCATGGTATTCGCCAAAGGAATATCCAGCCCATTCTCGATGATCGTGGTCGCCACCAGCACATCGTACTCATGGCGCATGAAGGCGAGCATAACTCTTTCCAACTCCGTCTCGCGCATCTGCCCGTGGCCCACCGCGACGCGCGCCGCCGGGACCAGTTCCTGAATGCGCGCGGCAATCTCGTAAATCGACTCCACGCGATTGTGAACGAAATAGACCTGTCCGCCGCGCTCCAATTCCACTTCCACAGCCGAGCGCACAATCTTCTCGTCGAACTTGGCCACCACGGTCTGAATCGCCATGCGGTCCTTGGGGGGCGTCTCGATCACGCTCATGTCCCGCAGTCCCACCAGCGACATATGCAGCGTGCGCGGAATCGGCGTGGCGCTCATGGCCAGCACATCAATCTCCTTGCGCATCTGCTTGAGACGCTCCTTGTGACGCACGCCGAAGCGCTGCTCCTCATCCACCACCAACAGCCCCAGATCCTGGAACTTAATGTCCTTTGAGAGCAGCCGATGCGTGCCGATCAGGATGTCCACCTTGCCCGTCTCTACTCGCTCAACAATGATCTTCTGCTCCTTTTGCGTTCTGAAGCGCGAAATCATCTCCACATTGATGGGAAACTGCGCAAACCGCTTCTTGAATGTCTCGAAGTGCTGAAAGCTCAGAATCGTGGTCGGCGCCAGCACCGCAACCTGCTTGCCGTCCTGCACCGCCTTGAAGGCCGCCCGCATGGCTACTTCCGTCTTGCCGTAACCCACGTCGCCACATAGCAGCCGATCCATCGGCGTGGTCGATTCCATGTCGTACTTGATGGCGCGAATCGCCGA
>JBEKPA010000055.1:0-15227 GCA_049521195.1 Occallatibacter sp. | reverse complement strand
GGAAGCGCGATGCCTGGGTCGGGGTCGCCTTGTATTCCCAGCCAGCGCGCCAGGGCGCGGCGCGCGGGAATGCGGGCGGTGCGGACCTTCAGCATGGGATCGAAGTCGAAGTTGGGCGTGTCTTCAAGGACTATAACCTGTTTCCCGGCGTCCTCAAGAGCGCGGATCGAGGTGGTGAGCGATTCCAGATAGAGCCGGCGCGTGGCCTCCGGCGAGGGAACCTGGGGTTCGCGGGCCACGTCGGCGCTCAGCCAGCCATCCATCCAAGTTCGATACAGCGGCGCGGCCCAGGCGGCGGCAAGAATCACCACTCGGATGCGGCGATCGTCCTCCAGGAGGCCGAGCGTAGTACAGTTGAAGCGCAAGCAGGCCGCGGCCAGCAGCGGAAGCCGCGGAATGTAGTGGGTTGCGCCGGTGAGCGGCGTGCAGGAGTTCTTCTCCAGCTCGACAAAGCCGTACCCTTGCGCGTTTGCGGCCGAGCGCAGGGCGGGAGCGAGGGCCGCGGCGTGGCTGTCTCCCCACAATGCCACCGAGGGCCGCGCCGCCGAAGCGTCGTAGCACGCCAGCGTTAAGTTGGGCTGGTCAGTTTCGCCTGCCAGGCAGGGGTCCGCTTTGAGGGTCTGTCCAGCCGCTTCCATCTTGGCAAGGGCCGGAAACCGCCACGGCAGGCCGTGCCCCAGCCAAATTGTTGCCCATGCTGCCAGCAGCACGAGGCTGACCGCGGCGTAGCGCACGAGCAGCGGAATGGGCGGCCGGGTGGAGCGCCGGAAAGGCTGCTCGATCCAGTAGTAGGAGAGCGCCGCTACGGCCAGAGCGGCGGCAACGGTCAGCAGCGAAGCCGCCACGGTCGGAGTCCCGTCGTAGAGGATGCGCACGAGCGCCAGCAGCGGCCAATGCCACAGGTACCACGAGTAAGAGACCTTGCCGATAAAGACCAGCGGCCGCAAGGAGAGCAGGCGGCGGTTGATCCAACTGGCCGGTACGGCGATCAGCATAGCCGTGCCCAGGACCGAGGGCAAGGCGGCAGGACCGGGAAACGGAGTTGCCGGGGTGAGCAGGAAGACGGGAGCCAGCATCATGGCCAGTCCCCCCAGGCTCGCCAATTCGGCCAAAGCACCTCTACGGGTAGTGGAATGCGATGGGCGCTCCACCCTCGCCGCGTCTTTGTCTTTGCGGCTAGGGTGGGATGGCTCTTGGGTGGGCGCTCCTGGGCGGGGCAGCGGCCGGCGCTTGCGGTTCAACTCCGCCGCCGCCAAAGCGACGCCCGCGCCCAGCTCCCAGGCGCGCGCGGGCAGCGTATAAAACACCATCATCGGGTAGCGGCCGAGCAGGCTCCAGGCAAAGACGAACGAAAGGGCGCAGGTGGCGAGCACCGCGGGCAATAGCCAGTTGCGGCGGATGCGCGCCAGCAGAACCATCAGGAGCGGAATCACGGCGTAGAACTGCTCTTCCACGCCCAGCGACCAGGTCATGAGCACGGGGTTCAATTCGGTCTTGGCAGCGAAGTAATTGGCGGTTGCCCAGAAGAGCACGTTGGAGGCCGAGAGCGTGGCCGCAAAGGCCGAACGCGCGGTCTGAGCGGCCTCCAGGGGCGACAGCAAAACCAGCGCGACCAGCAGAATGAAGGCCAGCACGGCGAAATAGGCGGGCAGAATGCGCTTGGCGCGCCGCCGGTAGAAGCTCAGATAGCTAAAACAGCCGGCACGCAGTTCGGCGTAGATGTGGCCGCCGATCAGGTAGCCGGAGATGACGAAGAAAATGTCCACGCCGGTGAAACCGCCGGTGATCCCCGGCACGTTGGCGTGGCAGAGAACCACGCTCAGGATGGCGAGGGCGCGGAGGCCGTCGATGTCGGGGCGATAGGCGCGATCGGAACTGCTGGGCCGATCAAGGCTGCCGGATGGATAGGAGTTGGCAGCGCGCACGCACGCTTCTCCGCTGAAGCAACGGATTTGCAGCCGGAGATTTGCGCAGTCTTACAGGTGAGGCAGGGAGCAAGCGAAAGCGAGACGAATTTCTGCGATCATTCTAAATCAAGCTCTGCCGACGCTGGATGAGCCCCGGAGCGCTCACCCGGTCCGCCGTTCCCAGGGCATCGATCGATCTCGCGGTTCCTATTGCGATGAACTGGCCTTTCGATCCCTGGTTACCTGCAAATCGTTCACCACTTGCTGCACGTTCGGCACCCCGGCAGCCACCTGTTCAGCGCCGGTGCGCGTGCTTTCAGAGTTCACCTCTCCAGTCAGCGTGACTACGCCGTTCTTCACCGCGTACTTCACGCTGTCGTGCATCTTGTTCTGGATCAGCGCGGCGTCCAGGTTCTTCTCGATGCCCTGGTCCAGATCGGAATTCATGGCCCGTGTCTCTTTCTCCTGGCCCACGGGAATCACGGCGATCTGGTCCGCGACAACCTGTGCGCCCGCGAAGGACTTTGCCAGCGATTCGGCTTGGACCTTGTCGTTCTGACTTGAGACATGTCCGCCGAGCGTTACGATGCCCTTGTCGCGATCCTGACTGACGGTGACGTCTTTGAGCCCTGCTTGATCGAGCGACTTGCGGATGCTGTCGGAAACGTCCGGCGACTTTGTCGAGGTTCCCCAGCAGCCGATCATCGTCCCAATTGCAAGCACTGCCAGCACGGCAAGGTGGAATTTAGCGGTTTTCATATTTGTCCTTTGACTGACGCCATGCCCGAGATGAGGAGTGTGCGCAACTCCAGCCTCGTGGGCCAGCCCTAGATTCATCCAATTGGATAGGCTGTGCTGTGCAGAATCGCTCACGCTGCAAGGAATTGCATTCCGGAGCCGGGGAATCGGCGGCGCACTGTCCACGTTGGGGAGGTTGGCGAACAGGGTAAGGAATTCGAGCAGGAGAGATTCTTGCTCAATCACTCCGGGCTGCGGTAAGATTGTCTTACCATGCAGACCAGGGTATCCACCAAGGGCCAGATCGTGATTCCCCAACCGGTGCGCCGCAGGCTTGGCATCCGCGCCGGCGACCCGCTCGATGTTTCCATTGAGAAGGATCGGATTGTGCTGACCGCCCCAAAGCGGAAACACTTCACCGCTCAAATCATTGAAGACCCGATCACCGGATTCCCGGTGCTTTACGCAGGCCCCGATGCACCTGTCTTGACCAGTGAGATGGTCAGAGAACTACTTGCGGATTTCCCATGAGATATCTGCTTGATGTGAATGCTCTTGTTGCGCTTGGAGTCTTTCACCATGGATTCCATGATCGCGTAAGTGTCTGGATCAAGTCCCAAGATGGCGCGCACTGGTTGACCTGTTCGATTACAGAACTTGGATTTGTAAGAGTAAGCGCACAAACGCCGGATTATGGTTTCACAGTCCAGCAGGCGCGGACACTGCTGCTTAGCCTGAAGGCGAACAGCAGACTGGCGCTTACACTTCTACCGGATGGCAATGATGTTTCTTCCCTCCCCGCATGGGTGAAGACTCCCAGACAGATCACGGACGGGCATCTGGTGCAACTCGCGAGCGCCAATGGAGCGATTCTCGCCACCCTGGATGAGGGGATTCCGGGAGCCTATCTGATTCCGTAACCACCGGCGGCGGGGCCAGCGGTCTTCGGCGGATGAGTGAATGGCATCGGTCGCCAGCCCTTCGCCAGAAGAGGGGTGGAGGACGGAACCCGGCCAATAAGGATTCGCGCGGGCTGTCTCATCGGTCAGTTTGCCGGTTGTGTCTGATGAAAATGCCGCCAGATGGTCTCGGCGGTTTTGCGGGGAACTACGCAGGGAATCGGCGGCGCATTGTTGGACGTCGCGGAGGCAGCTGAAGTGGGTTAAAAGGCCCAAGCTGCGCGCTAAAGCGACCTTGGTTTGAGGGGGGTGGTTTGGCGGATGCCGACGTGGAGGCGGACGGTTTCTCCAGGTTGGGCGTGAACCGGGAAGATGGCGGTTGAGCCGGCGTAGCGATTGGGCTGCGGGTCGGAGTCGACGCTCCAGCCTTTGGGGACAGGGAGCTCGACGATGAAGACGATGTGCTGATCGGTGATGTTCTGGAGGACAAAGGTCTGTTCGCTGACGCGGACGTAGGAGCGCAGGAGCTGGTTGCCCTGAATGCGCTCCTCGCCGTGCTCGGAGTCGTGTTGGCCTTCGAGGTAGCAGATGGAGTTGTCGTGGAAGGGTTTGGTCTTTCCGGCGCCGACGGGAAGCGCGGGGTCGGGGACGATGCGGCAGTCGCCGTCGATGTGAATCTCCATGGCTACGTCCGGGGCTGCGGAGTTGTCGTAGGCTGGACGGCTGGGGGCCTGCGGGGGTTGCTGGGCGAGGGATACTGCCACCGTAACGGAGCAGAAAACAAGGGGAAAAAACGACAAGCGCCACATCATGCGGCGAGTGTAGCACGGAACCGATTTGCGCGTCATGGGAGCGGAGCGGGAGTGTGATGAAAGTGGTTCCGGATGGTTTTGGCGGTATTGCGGGGGACAACGGCGGCCAGGGACTCGGCGGTGGCTTGCTGCGCGTCGCGGAGGCTGCCGAAGTTAGTGAGCAGGCGCCGGCGGGATTGGGGCCTACGCCGGGGATGGTAAGCAGTTCGGAGTCGCGGTTCCGCATGGCGCGGCGCTGGCGACGGCTGCCGACGGCCAAGCGGCGGCTTTCCCGCCGGAAGAATGGCAAGACGATCCGTTGCGGCACGGAGCAACGATCGATCCGAAATCTTGAAGGGCGCTTACCTGTTTCACTATTTTTGCGCGGGCTTCGGGACCAATTCCTCTTCGTGGCTCTTGTTCCACTCGGCGCGTTCCTTCGCTTGCTCATTCTGCACAATGTGGATTGCCTGGATAAACGTATGCATCACATCGTCCAATGTCCGGCCCGGCGCCAAGGTGCAGCTGTTGAAGAGGTCGGTATCGGGGTCGGTATCCATTTGCGGCGCGATACATGTCAACAGCAATCCCTTCACGTCGTTCACCTGGAAGGTGTGATCCCCGGCGGGAGCATGAGGGTCGGATGCCGGAGCCGGAGGGGGCGTGATGAGCTTTGTCTGTCTTGCCAGTCCGGCACTATTCCTGGCGGTTCCCGAGGTGAAAGCCAGGGGAGAAGCAGCTGCCTGTACGGCAGCGAAGGTGATGGAGACTACGATTGCTACGAGTGCCGCATGTTTTCTCATTATCACCTCCCACCTTCTTGAGCCAGGATGGTTGTGCATGTGGAACTATCGGCACAATGAGCATTATTGATCACCCCGGGGCTCGTCAAGGCGATAAGGGCAGGCCTCGTGAACTTTTCCGGAATCTACTCTGGTCTCGCTCGCGGAATGAGTTTTTTCGGCCGGTAGTTGGAATTGCCTCGACTGAAATGTGCTCGACCCGCGGTTTCAGAATGCCCGTTGAAGGCAATGGGCATCGATCAGGCTGAGAGCTGGGAGTTGTGAAAGTGCTGCCAGATGGTTTCGGCGGTCTTGCGGGGGACGACGGCGGCGAGGGATTCGGCGGTGGCGTGCTGCACATCGCGGAGGCTGCCGAAGTGAGTGAGCAAGCGCTGGCGCGTTTGGGGGCCTACGCCGGGGATGGCCAGCAGTTCGGAGTCGCGGTCGCGCATGGCGCGGCGCTGGCGATGATAGCCGACGGCGAAGCGGTGACTCTCGTCGCGGATGAGCTGGACGAGATGGAGGACGGGCGAGCGGCGGTCGAGGACGATAGGCTCCTGCTCGTGGCCGTAGAGGTAGATGACCTCTTCGCGCTTGGCGATGGAGGCCAGCGGCGGTTGAGCGAGGCCGGCGGAGGCGAAGTCGAGCGATTCGAGGGCCTCGGCGGCGGCGTGGAGCTGGCCCAGTCCGCCATCGATGAGGATGAGCGAGGGCATGGGCTTGGCTTCGTCGAGGAGGCGGCGGTAGCGGCGATGGACGACCTCGCGCATGGAGGCGAAATCGTCTACGCCGAGGACGGTGATGACCTTGAACTTGCGATAGGCCTGCTTGTTCATCTTGCCGTCTTCCCAGACGACCAGCGAGGCCACGGTTTCAGCGCCCTGGATGTGCGAGATGTCGAAGCACTCGATGCGGCGGGGCAGCTCGGGGAGCATGAGGGCGTCGGCCAGGGCATCCTGAATGGCTTTGCGCGATGGCTCAAGCACGCGGAAGCGCTGGGTGTAAGACTGTTTGGCGTTCTGGCCGGCCAGGTCAACCAGCGACCGTTTCTCGCCGCGCTGGGGAACGGCGAGTTCGACGCGGTGGCCGGCGCGCTCGGTGAGCAGGGCGGCGAGGGCCTCGCGGTCGCCGAAGCCGGTGGGGATGAGGATGCTGCGCGGGACGTAGCGCTGGTCGATATAGAGCTGTTTGAGCAGGGCGCTGAAGACTGCGCCGGCGTGGAAGGGCGCGTCTAGGTTTCCGGGGACTCCTTCAGAGTCCGCGGATTCGAGCAGGTCGGGCAGGTCTTCCCAGAAGAACTCGCGGCGGTCGACGATCTTGCCGGCGCGGACGTGGAAGAGGTTGACGGCCAGCGAGCCCGCTTCGAAGTGATAGCCAAAGACGTCGGCATCGTCGTCCAGCTCGGCGGTGGCGGCGCGCTGCTTCTCCTGTAGCTGAAGGGCGGTGGAGAGCTGGTCGCGGAGGCGGGCGGCGGCCTCGAACTGCTCCGCCTGGGCGGCGGCCATCATGCGGGCGGTGAGAGAGCGCTCGAGTTCCCCGTGGCGGCCTTCGAGGAAGAGCTGCGCGTCGCAGACGGCCTCTTTGTAGAGATCGGGTGTGGTGAGGCCCTCGACGCAGGGACCGAGGCAGCGGTGAATGTAGTACTGGAGGCAGGCGCGCGGATGGTAGCGGGAGAGATCGACCTTGCAACTGGGGATGAGAAAGCTGCGATGGATCAGCTCGACCACGCGCCAGGCCAGGCTGCCGGGAAAGTATGGGCCATAATAGGCCGCGCCGTCCTTGAGCAGGCGGCGGGTGACAAAGACTTTGGGAAAGCGGTCGGCGAGGGTGAGCTTGACGTAGGGGTAACTCTTGTCGTCCTTGAGCAGGATATTGAAGCGCGGCCGGCGCTGCTTGATGAGGTTGGTCTCAAGCGCCAGGGCCTCGGACTCGTTGGCGACCAGAATGTATTCGAGATCGACGGCCTCGCGCATCAGCGAGCCGGTCTTGGCGTTGGCCTGCGCGGCCTCCAGCAGATAAGAGCGGACGCGGGAGCGCAGGTTGTTGGCCTTGCCGACGTAGATCACCTCGCCCTCGGCGTTCTTGTAAAGGTAAACGCCGGGCTGGGTGGGGAGGCTGCGGATTTTCTCGTGGAAGTCCATGGGAGGGGTCAGGGATCAGGGGTCAGAGATCAGGGAAATGCAGGCAACCGGGGCGCGAGAGGCGATGTTCATTCCGCCTCCTTCTGGCGGATATGTTCGGCGCGGACCTGCGCTGCCGTAAAGAGACTGAGGAATGGCGCGCCAGCCGCGGCGGCCTCGACGGCGGGGCGGCCGTTCGCTTCTTCGCGCTCGACGATGCAGACGACGGCGGCGACCACCATGCCGGCTTCGCGGGCGGCTTCGATGGCGTTGATGGTGGAGGCGCCGGTGGTGCAGACGTCGTCCATAATGACCACGCGGGCGCCGGGGCGGCTGAAACCTTCGATGCGGCGGCCGGTGCCGTGGGCCTTTTCGGCCTTGCGGACCAGGAACCCGTGCAGCAACGGAGCGCCGGGGAGGGAGAGAGCGCGCCATGCGCTGGCAGTGGCCACGTTGGAGACGATGGGGTCGGCTCCGAGGGTGAGACCGCCAACGGCCTCGGCCTCGATGCCTTTCTCTTCGAGCAGCTCAAGAATTGCGTGCCCAGTGAGGCGGCCGCCCTCGGCGTTCAAGGTCGTAGTCCGGCAATCGATGTAGTAGTCGCTCGTGCCCCCGGAGGAGAGCTTGAACTGGCCGAGCCGGAAGCTGAGGCGGGCGAGAAGAAAGAGCAGTTGCTGGGTGTGGGTCGGGGCATTCATCGAATTCGATTGTAATGGGGACGGTCCACGGACGTTCACATCTTGTCCAGGTGGCGGAAGCCGCCCGTGCCGAGGAGCATGAAGGAGAAGAGCAGGAAGTTGTAGGAGGCGTGGACCAGGACGCTGGCGGCCAGGGAGCGGGTGAGGAGGCGCACCGCGCACAGCAGCAGGCTGATGGCGAACAGCAGGACAAACGGACCCAGCGCATAGCCTTGCTGGTCGGCATGTAAAGCGGCGAAGGGAACGCTGGTGAAGATGGCGGAGGCGACCATGGCGAAGATGGACCAATGTGGATGGCCGTGCTCGTCAAGCGGGGGGGCGGGCTTGCCTGTGCCTTGCTCGATGGACCAGTCCCAGGCTGTGGCGAGCGTTGGCAGCAGGAAGCCGCGAAAGAAGATCTCCTCAAAGAAGGGCGCAAGCGTGACGCCGAAAGCGAGCATCAGCCATGCCGCGCCTGGCGAGCGAAACATCTCATCGATGGGCGCCTTGGCGGGGCTGGGCAGCAGGACTTCGTCGAGCATGGCGAGCAGAAAGCAGAGGCCTCCCGCGCTAAACAGCCGCCAGCGCAGGCGCAGCGCCGTTGCTCCGTTCCATTGGATGCCGGCAAAGAAGCCCTTGTGCCAGACCGGAGGAAGGACGAACAGGGCGGCGGCGAAGGTGATGAGGTAAAGAGTGGCCGTACTGCCCAGCGTGTAATGAACATCGGATTTGGCCCGATCCAATGTAGCGACCCCAAAGAGATGAAAATGCAGGCCAGCAAGAACCAGCAGCGTGCTGCCCAGAAGCCCGATGCTGGCGAGCGCGACCAGAAGGGCGAGATGGCCGAGATGGGGGATGCGGGGGTGAGGAACGATTGCCGGTTGAGTGAAGGACTGGAAGAGGGGGCGCTCGGAGGATTCGGCGGGTACTTGGCCGGGGAAGTCGTGGGGCCATTCACCGGGAAAGGTTGAGAGGCTTTCTTCAGGTGCCGGAGTGGCTGATGGAAAAGAAGGATTCCCCAGCAGAGAATCCGAAGAACTCTCCACGGGGGATAAATCTCCCGGCGATTCCAATGCGTTTACGTGCGGGCTAAATTCCGCGCCCGTCAACGAACCGAGTTCTTCCGCGGAATGTTCCGGACCTGGCTCGAAGCTGTCGTTCCGGCTCATGGGAGCCACGTCTTCTTCTTGCGGGGGCCGGGCTCGGAGGAGGTCTTGCCTTGAGCGGGGCGCTTCGCCTTTGCCCGCGCTAATGCAAGATCGTTCTCGGCTGGAGTGGCTCGGCGGGCGCGCTTCGGGTTGGCGATCTCAGGCGGCGCACTGGAATCCGCGGTCTCGCCGCCGCGGCGGACGAGACCTGGGGCGCTCGGTCCTTTCGGTGATCCGGGTTCGTAGTCTCCCACCCTTTCCGCGGAAAGAAGCGGAAAGGATCGGGCACCCAGCGAAGTGGAATCCCAGGCACCCGGTTCGGGGGCGCCGGTAACCGCAGATCCTTCGACTTGGTCGCCGAGGCGGCCTCGCTCAGGATGACGGTTGTTGGGAAGATCATCCGGGTCAATGGGGGCAAGATGCCCGTTGGTCGAGGCGTAATACCGGGTGAGGAATTGGCCGGTATAGGAGCCGGGCGTGGCGGCGATCTTTGCGGGGCGACCCTGGCCTACAAGGCGGCCTCCGTCTTCGCCGCCTTCGGGGCCGAGATCGAGGATCCAGTCGGCGTTGCGGATCACGTCGAGGTTGTGTTCGATGATGATGACGGAGTTGCCGAGATCGACGAGTCGATGAAGGACCTCGAGCAGCTTGCGCACATCGTCGAAGTGGAGGCCGGTGGTAGGCTCGTCGAGCAGATAAAGAGTGCGGCCGGTCTGGCGCTTGCTCGGTTCACGAGCCAGCTTCATGCGCTGCGCCTCGCCGCCGGAGAGCGTGGTGGCGCTTTGGCCGAGGTGGACGTAGCCCAGGCCCACATCGGCTAGGGTTTGCAGCTTCTGGCGCACCTGGGGCACGTCGGCCAGCACGGGGAGCGCGTCCTCAATGGTGAGGTCGAGAATGTCGGCGATGGAATGGCCGTGGAACTTAACGGCCAGGGTTTCCTGATTGTAGCGGCGGCCGTTGCAGACTTCGCACTGGACGTAGACGTCGGGCATGAAGTTCATCTCGATGCGGCGCTGGCCATCGCCCTGGCAGGCCTCGCACCTTCCACCGGAGACGTTGAAGCTGAAGCGGCCTGCCTTGTAGCCGCGCTCGCGGGCCTCGGGCAGCATGGCGAATAGGTCGCGGATGGGCGAGAAGACCTGGGTATAGGTGGCTGGATTGGAGCGCGGCGTGCGGCCGATGGGAGATTGGTCGATGCGGACGACCTTGTCGATCTGCTCCGCGCCAGTGAGGGATTCGTGCGCGCCGGGCTCTTCGCGGGAACCGTAAATGGTTTGCGCCAGGGAGCGGTAGAGAATGTCGTTGATGAGCGTGCTTTTGCCGCTGCCGCTGACGCCGGTGACCACGGTCATGACTCCCAGCGGAATGCGGATGGTCACGTCCTGCAGGTTGTGTTCGCGGGCACCCATGACGGTGAGCCATTTGCCGGTAAGCGGGCGCGGGCGCGCGCGCTGCAGCATGGTGGCGGCGCCGGAGAGATAGCGGCCGGTGAGCGACTCGGAGCAGGCCATGATCTCAGCCGGCGTGCCCTGGGCGACGACGCAGCCGCCCAGCCGGCCGGCGCCAGGACCGAGGTCGAGGACGTAGTCGGCGCGGCGGATGGTCTCTTCGTCGTGCTCGACCACCAGGACGGTGTTGCCCAGGTCGCGCAACTTCTCGAGGGCTTGGATGAGCCGGTTGTTGTCGCGCTGGTGAAGGCCGATCGAGGGCTCGTCGAGGACGTAGAGCACGCCGCGAAGCCGCGATCCGATCTGCGTGGCGAGGCGGATGCGCTGGCCTTCGCCGCCGGAGAGCGTGGCCGCGTTTCGATCCAGGGAGAGGTAGTTGAGCCCGACGGCGCAGAGAAACTCAAGGCGCTCGACGACTTCGCCTCGGATGCGCTCGGCAAGCAGGGACTCGCGCGCCGTGAAGCTGAGGTTGATGGCGGCGGAAAGCGCCCGGTTGAGCGGCAGGGCAGTAAAGTCGGCGATGGAGAGGCCGCCGATCTTGACGGCCAGCGACTCCGGGCGCAAGCGCTTGCCGCGGCAGACGGGGCACGGCGTAGCCGACATGAAGTTCAGCATGTAGTCGCGATAGGTGTCGCTGCGGGCCTCTTCGATGGAGTCGCGCAGAAAGGCGAGAATCCCGTGGAAGCCGGTGCGGGGGGCTTCGATCTTGGGTGGACCATAGACGAGGATGTGCTGCTGGCGGGGCGGCAGATCCTCGAAGGGGAGCTTGAGGTCGATCTTGTAGCGGTCGGCGGCCAGGTGGATGAGCTTGAGGAGATATTGCGAAGAAGAGCCGGGACCGAGACCGCCATCGAGCAGGGGCTTGGACCAGTCGGTGATGACCTTGGCGGGGTCGAGGTCGTAGAGCGAGCCGAGGCCGTGGCACTCGGGGCAGGCGCCGAAGGCGGAGTTGAAGCTGAAGCTGCGCGGCTCCAGTTTGGGCACGTCGAGGCCGCAATCGGGGCAAGCCATGGATGAGGAGAACAGTTGCTCCTCAGCACCGGTGACGGCCACAAGAACGAGGCCGTTGGCCAACTGCAGGGCCTTAGCTATGGCCAGGTCGAGGCGCTTTTCCACCGACGGCTTGCCGGGTGGGGGCGGAGGCGCGCCGGGCGCTGGGGGCTTGAGCAGGATGCGGTCGATGACCGCTTCAATGGTGTGGTTCTTGCGGCGGTCAAGCAGGACCGGCTCGGAGAGGTCGCAGAGTTCGCCGTCCACACGGGCGCGAAAGCCCTGCTGGTCCAATTGGTCGAAGAGTTCTTTGAATTCGCCCTTGCGGCCGCGCACGATAGGCGCCATCACCGTGACCCGCTCGCCCCAGCCCAGCTCCAGAATGCGCTGGACGATCTGGTCGGCGGTCTGGCGGGAGATGGGCCGGCCGCAGTTGGGGCAATGGGGCGTGCCCACCGAGGCGTAGAGCAGGCGCAGGTAGTCGTAGATCTCGGTGATGGTTCCGACGGTGGAGCGGGGACTGCGGCTGGTGGTCTTCTGCTCAATGGAGATGGCCGGGCTGAGGCCCTCGATGGAGTCCACGTCGGGCCGCTCGATCTGGTCGAGGAACTGGCGGGCATAGGCAGAGAGCGTCTCGACGTAGCGGCGCTGTCCCTCGGCATAGATCGTATCGAAGGCCAGCGAACTCTTGCCCGAGCCGGAGAGCCCGGTGACCACCGTGAGCGTATTGCGGGGAATGCGCACATTGATATCGCGCAAGTTGTGCTGGCGCGCCCCGCGCACCGAGATGTGAGTGATAGGCATGATGAGTTTCAGGCGCCTGGAATCGACAATTTACGAATGCGGAAGAGCCGGCCCCCGTGACGGCCAGGCAGGTCCGCGCGGAACGGCTGAGCACTGGCGGGAATCCCCGGTCCGCACAACCGCGGCCTCTGCAACTATGATACATACCCTCTTCAACGGGAAGGCCGAGCGGTGGGTGCGGCAGGCTCCGAGACGCTCAGGATCCTACTTGCGGTTCTGGACGATCGAGCGCAACTGAGCGGTGATCGCGGCGAGGCGCGCGCCGAGCGCAGGGTCGGGAGCGCTCTGGCCGGAGTAAAGCATCTCCAATTCACGGGCCAGGACGGTGCCCTCGGTGAGGCCAAACGTTCCGAGCACGCCGGCCAGCTTGTGGGCGGCGGCGCTGGCGGCCTGACGATCTTCGCTAGAAAGCCGGTTAGCGGCGCAGGCGGCGGCGGCCGATTCGAGGAGGTGGACCCGCTCTTCGATCAGCGGGAGAAACCTGGCCCACAGGACGTCAAGGGCTTGATTGAGTGCGTTCTGTTCGAGGGGTTCCAAAGGTCGAAGCGCCTTTCACGGTGTGGGTGCGCTCTTCAGTCCCAGCCGAGTACAGCGGCGATTTGCGTGGAGAGGGTGAGGGGGTCAAAGGGCTTGAAGAGCACAGCCGCGACGCCGAGGTCGGCGAAGCGGCGCTGGTCGGTGCTCTGCACCTTGGCGGTAAGCAGCATCACCGGGATGCGAGCGGTGGCGGGATTGCCGCGTAGTTCGCGAAAGGTCGCGGGGCCATCCATTCCGGGCATCATGACGTCGAGAAGAATGGCGTCGGGCTGCTGCTCGATGGCGCGGGCGATGCCCTCCGCGCCCGAGCTGGCAAGGAACACCTCCCAGCCGGCCACAGTTTCAAGGCTGAGTCCGGCAACCTCGCGAATGTCTTCTTCGTCGTCAATGATAAGGATGCGGTGGGACATAGGGAAACAACCTCCAATTTGCGGGTTGGCGAGCCGGCAATTCGGCCGTGGTTACTCCGGAACGTTCGAACGTGCTCTGTCGATGCCCGCGGTGGGGAACTCCTTCCAGCAAGGAATTCCTCGATCGACAAGCAATTCGTCGAACGGGCCGCAAAATGCCGGCCGATTCCTCCCCATTCAATCAAGGTTTGCCGACAGGCGACTCCACCGGAGCGGCTTCTTCCATCGGGCGTGAACTGCGTAACATCGTCAAGACCAGCGCTTCCAGCTGTTGCGGTTGGACGCGGACCCTGGAGAGGAAGTGGGTAGGCCCAAGAATAATCTCGCGGCGTTCGGCCGGGGAAAGATCGTGCCCGGAGTAAATCGCCAAGGGCAAGCGGGCGAGGCTCTCGTGCTGGCGCAGCCAGTCCACCAGGTTGAATCCGTCGCCTTCGGGCAGGCCGATGTCCAGAACCAGCAGGTGGGGCTGGAAGGAGAGACATACGTCCTGAGCCTGCTGCAAGGAATGGGCAAGCTCGACGGCGAAGAAACCGGCGGAGAAGATATCTCCGATGAGGCGGGCGAGATCGACATCGTCCTCTACGACCAGAATGCGGGCCTTTTCGCTGGGCCCGCGGAGAACACCAGCCAGTTCACCCAGCAAGGCATCGTCATTGGGCGGCCTGGCGACCGGACCCTCGGTATTGACGCCCGGACTTTCCGGCTTTTGCCGGTTCTCAACGCTTAACAGAACGACGGGGATGCGGGCCTCTGGGTCCAGGCGGCGCAGAAGAAGCAGAATCTCCCAGCCGTTCATGCCGTCGGGAGACGTATCGAGCAGGATGGCTCCGAGGCCCTGGTGGGCCGCGGCCAAAGTTTGTTGCACGGTGGTTGTCTCAACCACGCGGTAGCCGCGGCGGGTCAACTGAGCGGTGATCTGAGGCCGGATAACCGGGCTCACGCCGGCCAGCAGAACCGTTCCTTGGTAGGGCTTGTGGTCGAACAGGGGATCCGAAGCCACAACGGGAGCTGGCTGGTAAGGGAGGAAGACACGGAAAGTGGAGCCGCGAACGGCATTCCGTTCAGCCCAGATGCGCCCGGAGTGTTGCAGGACGATGGTGCGGCAGATGGCCAGGCCCAGTCCGCTGCCGCCCTTCTGACGGGAGTCCGCGGCATCCACCTGCTGGAAGCGGCCGAAGATGGCCTCGAGTTTGTCGGCTGGAATACCGCGGCCTTGGTCGATGACGGAGAGTGTGACGCCGGTTGCTCCAGGGCGCAGCGTGACGGAGATTGAAGAGCCGGGCGGAGAGAACTTGATGGCGTTGGAAAGCAGATTGGTGAGGATCTGGATGAGACGGTCGGGGTCGGCGGCGATCTCAACCTGGGTGGTGTCGTGGATGAGTTGCACGCCGGCTGCATCGGCCACCGGCGCCATGCCATCGATGGCTTGGCCGACGATGTCGGCCAACTGGAGGGGGCGGAAAACCAGGGGTTCGCGGCCGCTCTGCATGCGTTCCAGATCGAGGACATCGTTGATGAGGCGGACCAGGCGATCCGAGTTGCTGAGAGCGATGCGGAGCAGGTTTGTGGCCTTGTCGTTGACCGGGCCGAGGATGCCGGAAGAGAGTAGTCCGAGGGCCCCGCGAATGGAGGTGAGCGGTGAGCGCAACTCGTGGCTGACGGTGGAGATGAATTCGTCCTTGAGGCGATCAAGGGCAAAGCGCTGGCTGATGTCGCGGAAGCTGAGCACGGCGCCGGAAAAGCGTCCGTGGTCGAGAATGGGGGTCAGCGCGTACTCGGCCGGGAAAGCGCTGCCGTCGAAGCGGAAGATGGAGTCTTCGCCCGAGTCGCCCAGGTGATCTTCATTGCAGTTGCGGAGCGGACAATCCGCGTCGCACTGTGAGCTGGGCGGCGCGAAGCCGTGGAGCAGTTCATGCACCGTTTTGCCGGCCAGGCTGGGAGCCTCGGCGGCCAGCAGACGGGCGGCGGCGGGGTTG
>JBEKPA010000054.1:0-16065 GCA_049521195.1 Occallatibacter sp. | reverse complement strand
GCATCTATCCCATGTACGACTACGCCCACGGCCAGTCCGATTCGCTGGAGTGCGTCACCCACTCCATGTGCACTCTCGAGTTCGCCGACCACCAGCCCCTCTACCGCTGGTATATCGAGCAGTTGGGCATCTTCCCCTCGCAGCAGATTGAATTCGACCGCCTCAACATCACCTACACCATGCTCAGCAAGCGCAAGCTGTTGCAGCTCGTAAGTGAAAAGCGCGTGAGCGCCTGGGACGATCCTCGCATGCCCACGCTATGCGGCCTTCGCCGCCGCGGCTTTACGCCGGAAGCCATCCGCACCTTCGTCGCCGCCGCCGGAGTCTCGCGCACCAACGGCAGCACGGATATTGAAATGCTCGAGCACTTCCAGCGCGACGACCTGAACCGACGAGCCTCCCGCGCCATGGCCGTCCTGCGCCCCCTCAAGCTGGTCATCGACAACTACCCTGAAGGCCAGTCGGAGTTCGTCGAGGTCGCCAACAATCCCGAAGACCCCTCAGCCGGGACCCGTCAGGTGCCCTTCTCCGGCGAAATCTTCATTGAGCAAGATGACTTCCGCGAGATTCCTCCGCCCAAGTACTATCGCCTCTCCCCCGGCAAGGAGGTCCGCCTGCGCAACGCCTACTTCGTCACCGCCCAGCGCGTGGTGAAAGACGCGGCGGGCAACATCGTCGAAGTGCACTGTAGTTACGATCCGGCAAGCCGCGGCGGCAACTCTCCCGACGGCCGCAAGGTCAAGTCCACCATGCACTGGGTCTCCGCCGCCCACGCCATCTCCGCCGAAATCCGTCTCTACGGCAACCTCTTCGCCAAGCCCGATCCCTACGACTTGGAAGAAGGCCAGGACGTCCTCGAGAATCTCAACCCCAACTCCCTAGAGGTTCTAACAGGCGCCAAGCTGGAGCCCTCCCTGGCCAACGCCTCACTTGCGGACCGCTTCCAGTTCGAGCGCGTCGGCTACTTCTGCCTCGACCCCGATTCCACCCCGGGCAACCTGGTCTTCAACCGCACCCTCCCGCTCAAAGACTCCTGGGCCAAGATCGAGAAGAAGGCCGGAGTCTAGGTCTCCACCTGGCGTTGACCCACTGTGCGCAATATCTTGCCCTTCTTCGGGAAGGCAGCACTAACGCGAAAGCAAGCGCAACGCCAATGGCGCCAAGGGACCAAGACACTGGGGAGCGGCGATCAGCAGGCCGAAGAACACCAAAATCGCGACGAGGAACAGCGCTTCGAGGATTGGACGGCCTCCTGAAATGATCGGACCAGCCATTCTCTGCGTTCCTTTCTCTGCAGCCAGCAAACCAGCGCAACTGATCTCTGACCCCTGACCCCTGATCTCTGCTTCTTCACTTCCCCACCACATCGATTGCCACCGGAATCGTCTTCGGCGGCAGGCATTGGGTCTTGTCGCAGGCCTGAAAGCGCAGCTTGGCTTCGACCAGATGATTTCCCGGCTCAGCTATAATGCGCGCCTTAATCACAAACTCGCCGGTGTAGACGCTGAGCTTGTTCTTGGGATCGAGCGGCAGCGTGAAGTCCGCGCCTGCCGGATAACTCGCCTCCAGCAGCCGCACGCCCGCGCCCTCGGGAATCGACAGAGTAGTAGGAATTAGAAACTCGTCCTTGGGCGTGTGCGAATTGATATGCAGCCCCGGCGCGATGCGAAAGTGCAGTGCCACCTCAGTCGGCTTGCCGGCTGCCACAGTTACCTGCTCGGGAAAGAGATACTCGACCGCCGCGCCCTTCAAGATCGACCGGCCCGGCAGATCGGATTGCCCCAGCGCCAGCAAGGCCGCCAACCCCAAAGTCAAAACCGCCGCGGCGCGAACTCCCGCATTCAATCCCGGCATTAATTTCTACCTCTTGGCGACTCACCCGCTAACTTGCCAACTCGCTAACTGATCTGATTCGCGCAGCGGATCGGTTCGCCGACTCGCTGACTTGCTGTCTAGCTAATCCCCCAGCGCCTTCCTGATATTGGCCTCGATATCGTCCTTCGAAGTCAGCCCCATCTGCGCGGCCACCACGGTCCCATTGCGATCCACGAAGAACGATGTGGGCATCGCATCCAGCCCGCCGTAGGGCTTGCTGAGCGAATCGCCGTCGATCAGCACCGGGTAGGGTATGTGCATCTCCTCGACGAACTGCGCAATCTCCATTTTCTCGTCGCTCAGCTTTTGCGGGTCGCCGCGGTCGATGTCGTCGGTGGAAACCCCCAGCACCTCAAACCCTTGCGCCGCGTACTGATTTCGCAGCTCGATCAGCCAGGGTGTTTCGATCTTGCACGGGCCGCACCATGTGGCCCAGAAGTTGATCAGAACCGCCCTGCCTTTGTAGCTGGCCAGCGAGACCTTCTTGCCGCTCAGGTCTTCCAGTACAAACTCCGGCGCCGGCTTGCCCTTGAGCGGTGAATTGAACTGCAGGTCACCGCCCGCCGCATCGGGCGCCAGCTCGCCTTGCGGCATTGGGCCCAGCCGCCGCTCCGCCTCCTGCCTGCGGAGTTCCCAGTTGGCCCATCCCGCCCACGCAAAGACGGCCAGAATGAACAGAACAGCAGTGATAACCAAGGTGTTGCGCTTCACGGGGATTCGCCTCTCAGCCTTATTGTACGAGCAGTTGGGGGCCCAGCCGATGCTCGCTGCATTGCTGGCCGCCCCATCCTCTTTGCAGGTCCGCGAAAAGGCTGGGAGACGGAAGGTCACTATCCCTGCCCCACCGCAGGTGGCCAAAGCTGTTACCATCAAAAACCGATGAACCAGCCCAACCGAAACGATCCTGAACCGGGCCGGCCTGATTCCGCCGTCTTCAAGCCGGCTGAGTTGGTGCGCACCGAAGCGGCAGCGCTCGAAGCCCTCGCCGCGCGCCTAGAAGGCCCCATGGCCGAACCCTTCGCCCGTGCCGTCGATTTGATCCTTCGCTGCGGCGAGGAGCGGGGCCGCGTCGTGGTTACCGGAATGGGCAAGAGCGGCATCATTGCCCAGAAGATTGCCGCCACGCTCAGCTCCACCGGCTCGCCGGCCCTGTTCCTGCACCCCGCCGAAGCCGTCCACGGAGACCTGGGCGTGCTCATGCCTGGCGACGTCGTGGTCGCGCTCTCTTCGAGCGGCGAGACCGAGGAGATTCTTCGCCTGCTGGCCATGCTCAAGCGCAAAGGCGACGCGCTAGTCAGCTTCTGCTGCAATCTGAATTCGACCCTGGCGGCGGCCAGCGACGTAGCCCTCGACTGCGGCGTGGAGCGCGAGGCCTGCGGGCTGAATCTGGCGCCCACCGCCTCGACGACCACCATGCTGGCGCTGGGCGATGCGCTGGCCGTCGCCGTCAGCCTGCGCAAAGGTTTCCGCGCGGAGGATTTTGCCGAGCTTCACCCTGGCGGCAAGCTGGGCAAGCGCCTGGCCAAGGTCCGCGACCTGATGCACTCGGGCGAACAGGTGCCCGTCGTCGCGCCGGCGACGCCCATGACCGACGTGATCTACGAGATGTCGAGCAAGAAACTGGGCATAACGACCGTGCAGGAGCAGGGTCGCCTCCGCGGCGTCATCAGCGACGGCGACCTGCGCAGGCTGCTGGAACGCGAAGGCGGCGCAGCCCTGAGCCGCTCGGCCGGCGAGGCCATGAACCCCCATCCCCGGACGATTGCCGCATCGGAACTCGCCGCCTCGGCGCTGGCGATCATGGAAGAGCGCAAGATCACCTCGCTGGTCGTCGTGGACTCCAACCAGACCGTCGAAGGCGTGCTCCACCTGCACGATCTGTGGGGCGTGGAGCTGATCTGAAACCGGGATCAGGCCGAAGGCTCGCCGTGGCGAGGGCTAGAGATCGGGGATCAGGCATATGGGGTGAACCCCACACCTAGTCCCTGCTCTCCATCAATCGAAGACCACCGTTTTGTTCCCGTAGCAGAGAATGCGCCGGTCCAGGTGCCAGCGCACCGCGCGCGACAAAACGACCCGCTCCAGATCCCGCCCCCGCGCCACCAGGTCTTCCACCTGATCGCGGTGCGAGATGCGCGCTACGTCCTGCTCGATGATCGGCCCATCGTCCAGCAGATCGGTCACGTAGTGGCTGGTGGCCCCAATCAGTTTGACCCCCCGCGCGTGGGCCGCGTGGTAGGGCTTCGCCCCGGTAAACGCGGGCAGAAACGAGTGATGCACGTTGATGATCGCCGCCGGGTAGCGGCTGACGAAGCCGGGCGAAAGAACCTGCATGTAGCGTGCCAGAACCACCAGTTCAATCCCATGCGACGAAAGCAGTTCCAGTTGCCGCGCCTCGGCCTCGGCGCGCGTGGCCGCCGCAGCCGGCACAAACTCGAAGGGAATCCCGTAAAACCCCGCCAGCCTTTCCACATCGCGATGATTGGAAACGATCACCGGAATCTCGCAAAGCAGTTCGCCGGTGCGCCAGCGGTGCAGCAAGTCGGCCATGCAGTGCAGGTATTGCGAGCAGAAGAGCGCCACCTTCGGCAGCCGTCCGCTGGAGCTGAGCTTCCAGCGCATCCCCAGCTCTGCTGCCAGGGGGGCGAAGGCCGCACGGAATCCCTCCAGATCGAAGCGGCCCGGGTCTGCCGCCTGGCCGGATTCCGGCTCGCATGGACTGCCGTCCGAACCGTTCAGCGCCCACTCGACGCGCATGAAGAACAGGCCCAGATCGTGATCCTGATGCTGGTCGGCGTGCAGAATGTTGGCGCCCCGCTGGTAGAGTAGCGTGGCCACGCGGGCCACCAGACCCTTCCGGTCCGGGCAGTCGATGAGCAGTACGGCCGTATCTTTCATCCTGCATTCAGCTTAAGCCATTGGCGCGTCTTCGCGGCTGCAAAGAGGCGTCTGCCGGGACTTTTGAAGGCAGGGCCATTCATGCGAAGGTCGCCGCTAGCGCCAACTCCATCGGCGCGGAGGGCAAGAGTGCCGTCCGGCTTGGCTCATCCGAGTGCAAAGTTCATCACACGGGGTGAGAAAGAACACCTAGGCAATGTCCGCCCCGGTCTGCCGCGGTCCGCCGCGGCGGACGTGCAACGCAATGAATTGTCTTTGCCCACCCCGCTGTGCAGGCTGGGAGAGAGGCCTTCCACCCAGGCCCCTTCTTGCGTGCCGAATGCGCCGAAGGCGCGATTGGCCGCACCGCAGGTGGCCGCAGGCGTCCGCCTGGACGGCCAGTCCTCAGGCGGCCGTATCCCCGCGAATCTGCGACGGAGCGTTCAACTGCTGGCGGAGGCTGCCGGCCAGATCGGCCACCATGCGCAGCCTTTCGGCGATGGGAGAGGAGGCCTCGCTGCCGGAGAGCGCCAACTGCGAGTGCAGCAGCAGGCCCGCGACCGTGGTCTTCAACTCGCTCTCGATGGCGGCGGCGGCGGCCCGGCGGGCCAGCATCTGTTCCCGCTCGCGGCGGTGCAGAGCGGCGCGAATCTCCCGGACCAGGCGGGCCGCCCCGGAGAGCGCGAAGTTGATCTGCAAGGGAATCGCCAGTCCGGCCCGCTCCCACACCGCCTCGGCCGCGGAGGGATCGCACTCGGCCATGGTCTCATCCATCACCACGGCGGCAAACTCGCGGCGGCGCAGCGCGGCCAGCGCGGCCTTGCGCCCCTCCGCCACTTCAACGTCCATGCCCAGTTGCGTGCCCACCACGGCGGCGCAGTTGCGGGCGCCTTCGATTCCGGTTACCAACAGAATGCTCATTTCGTGCTCCTCGTTCCGTTCATTACTGTGCATAGCTTCTAGCTCTTAGCTTTTAGCTCTCAGCCCTCAGCTTCTAGCCTTCTGCGCGAGGATCGACGTTCGAGGATAACCTCAGCCGCCGGCGACAGCAGGAAGAAGCTAAAGGCTAAGAGCTAAAAGCTGCTTCTTCTACTCTTCCCGAAGCGGGTCGGCGATGCCGTATTCCTTCAGCTTGCGGTAGAGAGTGGTCTTGCCGATTCCCAGCAGCTTGGCGGCCTGCAGCTTGTCGCCGTTGAGAGTGCGAATGGCGCCCAGAATGGCCTGGCGCTCGAGGTCGGCGAGCGTCCTGACCTCGGGCGCGCCACTTTCCCGGGCCGGCTCGCCGAAGGCGGCAGCCGCGCGCCGGGCCTCCAGACCCTGCTGCTGCAACTGCGTGGGCAGATCGCCCAGTTGCAGCAGCGGACCGGAAGAGAGTGCGCAGGCCCGCTCCACCGAGTGCTCCAGCTCGCGCACGTTGCCCGGCCAATCGTATCGCATCATGGTGCGCAGAGCCTCGTCGCTGAGGGTGAACTTGGCGCCGTGCTCGCGGCTGATGCGGTCCAGGAAATGCGCTGCCAGCAGCGGTATGTCCTCGCGGCGGTCGCGCAGCGAAGGCAGGCGCAGATTGACCACATTGAGCCTGTAGAAGAGATCCTTGCGGAAGGAGCCCTTCTCCACCATCGCCGCCAGGTCGCGGTTGGTGGCGGCCACAATGCGCGCCTTGATGGGGATGCGGTGGGTGGCTCCGACCGGCCGCACCTCTTTCTCTTGAAGGGCGCGCAGCAGCTTGGCCTGCAGGTCCAGCGAAAGCTCGCCGATCTCATCCAGAAAGACCGTGCCCCCCTCGGCGGAGACCAGCAGCCCGTCTTTGGAGCGATTGGCGCCGGTGAAGGCGCCCCGCACGTAGCCGAAGAGCTCGCTCTCGATCAGCGTGGGCACCAGCGAGCCGCAGTCCACCGGCAGGAAGGGCTTTTGAGAGTTGGGCCCGTAGGCGTGGATGGTCCTGGCCACCAACTCCTTGCCCGTGCCGCTCTCGCCCAGAATCAGCACCGGATGCGAGCTTTGGGCGACCTTGGAAAGGATGCGATAGAGCTTCTCCATCTCCACGGAGCGCCCGATCATTGCCCCCAGGCCCTGCGAGAGCCGCAGCCGCTCCCGCAACTGGCGGGTGGCGGTATCGGTCAGGTGGCTGGCGGCGGCGCGGTCCAGCACGGTCGAAAGCTCGTCCATGGCGAAGGGCTTGGTCAGGTAGTCGGAGGCGCCGCAGCGCATGGCCTCCACAGCCGCGTTCACCGAGCCCGAGGCGGTCATGGCGATCACCGAGGTTTCGGGGTAAAGCAGCTTGACCTCGGAGACCAGCTCCAGGCCCTGGTTGCTCCCCGGAGGCAGGTTGACGAGCAGAATGTCGGCCGCCCGGCCGCGTAGTTGGCTGCGCGCCTGGCCCAGGTCGCCGGTGCTCTCCACCGCATAGCCCAGGCTGGCGGCAATCTCGGCGCAGGCCGAGCGGATGGCCGCGTCCGCGTCCACCACCAGCAGGTGCAGCCGCGCCACCGGTTCCGCAAGTTGGGGGATAAACTCCATGGTCCTCGAGTTCAGAACTGTTTCGAGCATTGTATTCGCCTCGCGCGTGCTTGGTTAAGTCGGAATTGAGACTGTCTGTCTTGCGCCGGGCAGGAAACCCGAACTCAGCGGCTCCGGACGGGCAGCTCGATCTCGAAGCGCGCCCCCGGAGCAGTGCGGCTGGCGGCGTAAATCCGGCCGCCCGCCGCCTCCACGATCGAACGGGTGATGGCCAGGCCCAACCCGCGATGCGCCCCCGCCCAGCCTCCGCTCGCTTGCGCGCCGCAGGAGCGGGAGGTGTAGCCGGACGCGAACACCTTTTCCAGCGCCTTCCTGGGGATGCCCGGCCCGCTGTCTTCGATGGCCAGCATCAGCCAGGGCCCGGTTTCCGCTCCGGTATGAAACTCGTGCAGGCCCAGCGCGATTCGCCCTCCCGAGGGCATGGCCTCGGCGGCGTTCTTCACCAGGTTGACCAGCATCCTGGTCAGGTCCTCTCCCGTCAGCCGCACCGGCTTGTCGCCCCCCTCGGCCTCCGTGGTCAGGGTGATCGCGGGCCCGGCCAGGGCGGCCAGCAGGTTGCGGTTGGCCAGCAGTTCCGCAGCCAGGCTGTCGATCGGCTCGGCGGGCATCAGATCCCAGCGCCGCGACTGCCCCAGCCGGTCGAGACTCGCCGAATCCGGCGTCATCGCGGGCAATCTTCCCAGCTCGGGCCAGCCGCCCGTCGCGGGAACCGCTCCCGGAATCTCGCGCGCGTCCAGAGCTAGCAGCCGTTCCACCAGCCGGCGGCTGGCCGTGGCCACCAGCCGCAACTCGCTTCCGTAATGAAGGTACGGGGTTGCCAGCACCCCCGGCTCCTGCAGAAGATCGCAGTAGAGCCCCAGCGCCGTGACCATGTTTCGTGCGTCATGCGCCACCTCCACCAGGTTTTCGCCCTCGCTGCGCAGATTGGCCAGCGTTTCCACCACCGCTTCCACCCGCTTGCGCTCCGCTCCGCCCAATCCCGCCGCCTGTTCCTTCCGCCGCATAGCTTGCTCCTTCTCTTGCCCGGTCCTTCCCAATTGACCCTTCTCCCCGATCCCTCTTCGCGTCTTCCCGATCCTGCCTCGCGTCCGAATTCTGTCCTCTTCTGTTACACGTGGCGTGCCAAACTAGAACAGCTTGGCTAAGTTCCTGATAAGGGAAATGCTTACTGTCTAGTTGCCGGACAGGCGGGGCGTGCCGTTGCGGGGCTGCGTCTCCCAAAACGGAACAGAGGGAAAGAAGCCCGCCCCCATGAATCGAGCTAATCCATTCTGTTTCAGCCGCTTAGGCCGCCATTCCTGTTTCGGGTCATGCTTGCGCCCATTTCCCGCCTTGGAACCGGCCCTCCTCCGCGCTGGCCCGCTTCCCGTACAATCCCCCTATGCACACCCCCGGCATCTTCTTCCGTCCCGGCGGCAGGACTCCTGCCCAGCTTCGTCCGCTCACTCTCGCTCCCGGCTTTGTCCAGACCGCCGAAGGCTCGGTGCTGGTTACGCTGGGCAACACGCGGGTGCTGGCCAACGCCACCATCGAGCAGGGCGTGCCCGGCTGGCTGCGCAACTCCGGCCGCGGCTGGGTGACGGCCGAGTACGCCATGCTGCCCCGCTCCACCGTCACGCGCACTCCGCGCGAGAGCGAGCGCGGCAAGATCGGCGGCCGGACGCATGAAATTCAGCGCCTGATCGGGAGAAGCTTGCGTTCGGTCGTGGATATGCAGGCCCTGGGCGAGCGCACGGTGATTCTGGACTGCGACGTGATTCAGGCCGACGGCGGCACGCGCACCGCGGCCATCACCGGCGCGGCGGTGGCCCTGGCCCTGGGCCTGAACGCCCTGGTCGAGGCCGGAACGCTCAAAGCCTCGCCGCTCCGGCAACTGGTGGCCGCCACCTCGGTGGGCATCGTGGGCGGGACCGAGTTGCTGGACCTATGCTACGAGGAGGATTCGCAGGCCGAGGTGGACATGAACGTGGTGATGACCGAAGACGGCGGCCTCATCGAGACCCAGGCCACGGCCGAGAAGGGCAGCTTCTCGCGCCGCCAGTTGAATGACCTGATCGATCTGGCCGAGGCGGGACTGAAAGAGGTTTTTGCCGCGCAGCGGGCGGTGCTGGGGCGGTAGCGTTCCTTGTGCACACGCTTCCTGAAGCACGAAGGTTCATGGCCCATGCCGGAACCTGTCTCATGCGCGAAGAGGATGCAGTTTCTCAATCTCTTTCGGCGGCTGGAGCTACGCTGCCCTGATGCTTTGGCCGGTAGACTCGCTCCATTGCCCCGCTGACAGTGGCTCGAGGCAAGAACCGGGGAGCGCTGACCATTAGCCAGGCCAGCAGAGGTTCATCGCCGCACCGCCGCCAGCAGCAGCGTCATCCCCAGCCCGGCCATGGGCGCCAGCACTCGCGCGGCGCGGCCAGCTCCGCTAGAACCTGAATCTCCCCGTGAACTGGAACGACCGCATGGCGCCGGCCGAGATCACCTGCCCGGCAGTGGGCGAGGTCAGGCTCGCATCCACGCCGGAGTACTGCACGGTATTGAAGACGTTGCTGGCCGTGGCGCGGAACTCCATGCTGCGCGTATCGCCCAACTGCATGGTCTTCGCGAGCGACATACTGTTCTGGATGGTCCCCGGTCCGGCGATCGAGTTGCGCGATACGTTGCCGAAGGCGTTGCCGAAGCTATCCGGCTGGGGCTGCTGAAAGGCCGCCACATTGAACCACGCCTTGGCCCTGCCGCCTCCCGCGGTGGGCGAAACACCCGGCACGCTATTGGGACGCAGTGTTCCGGCCCTGCCCTGCGCCACATCCGAGACCGCGGCTGGGTAGTAGGGCGTGAGCGGCGTGCCGGTGGCAATGCTATAGGTCCCGGAGACGGAGAAGCCCTCCAGGATGTGCGAGCCCGCGCCGCTGGTCACCCAGGACTTGTCCTTGCCGAAGGGCAGCTCATAGAGATAGGTTCCGCTGACCTTGTGGCGGACGTCGAAGCTCGAGTTTCCTTCCTCGGCTGGAATGTCCTGCCAGTTCTGCACGGAGCTGGTGGAGTCGTCGATGGAGTGCGAGTACTGATAATTCGCGCCCAGGGCAATGCCGCCGGTCAATCGCTTGTTCACGCGCAGCGTGCCCGCGTTGAAGCGGGAAAAAGCCGCCGCCTGCTCGTAATTGAAGGTGGCAATGGGGAGCCCGGTAGTCGGGTCGAAGTCGGTATTGGGGCTGCTCAGGCTGCGGCGCGGCGAACTCTTCACGTCCAGGCGCGAGCCCCTCGATCCGTTGTAGCCCGCATTGAGCACCACGCCCCAGCGCAGCGTCTTCTGCACGTCCAGGTTATAGGCCTGCACATAGGGCAGCCGGTAATGCGGATCGAGAGCGTAAGTGCCGGGCGTAACCGCGGTGGGAACCGACGGAAACCCATTGGCCAGGGTGAACTCTCCCGCCTGCGCCGCTTCGTTGGTCTGCTCGTTCACGAACGCCGGCTGAAGGGCCATCGGCTGCAACCCCATGGTCGAAGCGAAGGCGCCGTACTGACCGACCGTGAAGTTCATGCCGTAACCGGCCCGCAGCACGGCCTGCCTGGGCAAGCGCAGCGCCACCCCCAGCCGCGGCGCCAGCGCCAGATGAAACGGATAGACCAGCGAAGCGGGTAGATTGCCGCCAAAGGAAGGCGCCGTACTGGCCGACCGTGAAGTTCATGCCGTAACCGGCCCGCAGCACGGCCTGCCTGGGCAGCCGCAGCGCCACCCCTAGCCGCGGAGCCAGCGCCAGATGAAACGGATAGACCAGCGAACTGGGTAGGTTGCCGCCAAAGGAGGGCGCCGGACCGCCGGATTGAACCTCTGCCAACTCGGTGAAGCCGCTCGCCGCATTGGTGTCCACCAGAGCCAGGCGCCCATACTTCTCGGTGTAAGGCGCGAAGAACTCATAGCGCAGGCCGTAGTTCAGCGTCAGGCTGGGGCGCGCGCGCCAGTCGTCCTGCGCGTAGATGTCCCACACGTTGTCGCGCAGATAGCTTTTGGAGGTCGGCGAGTCGATGGCTGTCTCCTGCGGCAGTCCGAGCAGAAAATCCGCCAGCGCCGAGCCGGTGGTTGGGTCTTTCGACGGGTCCTCGGTGAACTTGCCGCTGAAGGTGAAGGTTCCGGTCGAGTTCGAGCCGCCCAGAAAGTTGCGATGCACGCGGCGATAGTCGCCGCCAAAGCGCAGGTTGTGCTTCTGGTGAATCCAGCTCAGCGTCTCGGTCAGCGAGATGGTCTGCGAGAGCGAGAAGCTCGGCTGCTGTTCGCTCAGGCCGGCGATCGACCCCACCTGGACGCTGGGCAGGCCGTAGTTGATGGGGAGCGAGTTGAGCGGCGCGCCGCCCAGCCCCAGAATGCCCAGTTCGGTGGCGATGTCCGTCCCGCTGGTAAAGAAGTTCGTCTTCTGGCTGGTGCTGCGATTCCAACTGGCATTGAAGATGTTGGTTACCTTGCGATAACCCACCGTGTAGCCGGCCTGCACGCTGTTGGAATTGGTTGAACTCTTGCCGCCCAACTGCGGAAACATGTTCACGTTGTCCGCGGCCGCGTCGCTCCAGTTGTAGTTGAGGTTGATGCTCTGCCGCAGCCCCTGGTTCTGATTCCTGCGCCCGCCGCCCCCGCCGAATCCTCCGCGCCCGCCGCCGCCGGGCTGGGTGGCGTTCTTGCCCAGGCTGCGCATGTAGCGCACGCCGGCTTGCGTGGTGTTCGATTGCGCGGTGGTGAGCAGGTGGTAGTTGTAGCCGTTGCTGGCGGAACTGTTGGCCAGGTTCGGCTCGGGGTAATACTTCAGCAGCGCCAGTGCGGGAGACAATCCTCCGTTAAGAGATTTGGCAAATTGCGTGGGAGGAATCACGTTGAGCGTCCCGTCCGGAATACCGGGATTGCCGCTCGCCACAAATTGCAGTCCCGTTGCCGGATCGTAAATGGCCGGCAATCCAGGGGCTGAAAAGTCGCCTGCCCGCTCCGCGTCCGTGGGCACCGTCGCGTACTCATCCAGGGGACTGGAACTGCGCTGGCCGGAGAGCGTCAGGAAAAGCGTGTCCTTCCCGCTCGGCTTGGTCAGACGCGGCAGGTACGGCGCGCTCATGAAGGTGATTCCGAAGCGGTTGGTTCCCGAGGCCGGCTGCTCCTGCGGCTGGCCGGTGATGCTGAAAGGCTCCGCATTGAGCGCCGAGTTGCTGCCGATCCAGAAGATGGCCCCGTGCGGCTGGCCGGGGTTGAAGCCGCGGAAGTTGCCGCGTCCGCCCCTGCCGCCTCCTCCGCCAAAACCACCCCCGCCGAATCCTCCGCCAAAGCCTCCGCCGCCCAGCCCGCCGCCAAACAAGCCGCCGCTGTCTCCTCCGGCCAAGCCGCCCTGGGCGCGAATCGTCTCGATCGCATCGCGAACCCGGTCCATATCGATGCCGGCCAGCGGGCTCACCTGTCCCGACTGGCCGCTGATGGCCACCGAATCTCCGCCGAAGTCCGAGTTGCCCGCGATGGAGGGCAGCTCCGCTCCCGCCGCGCCATTCGAGCCGGAGAGGTTGGATGGGCCGGCCTGGTTCTCCGTATCGGCTGCCAGCGCGCTCACCAGGCTCAGGTTCTGTGCGCCGCTGGCGGCCAGTTGGCGAATGGCTTGCGCCTGCGGACCTTCCTGGGCTTCTTGCCGCGCCTGCTGTTGCTGTTGCTCGGCCGCCCGCGAAGCCAGGAGCAGCTCAAAGTTCACCGTCTGGTCGTGGCTGGCGGCGTTGAGCACCGCCTCCTGCGATCCCGGCGCAAAGCCCGCAAACTGCGTGCGGATCACGTAACGGCCATTCTGCGGAATCTTCACGGACCAGGCGCCGGTAATATCAGTCGTGGTGGAGAAGCGCTTGCCGGTGAGCGTGTTCTGGGCGGTCACAGTCACGCCTGGAAGGGCAGTGCCGCCGCTCTTGACTAAGCCGTGCAGCACGCCGCCGGGCGCGGTCTGCAATTGCTGGGCCTGGCCGGCCGGGTTCTGCGCGGCAGAGGCGGGCGGACTGGAAGCCGCAGCGGGCGCGCCGGCGGGCGCCGGAGCCTGCGCCCAGGCCGCAAGGCAGCCGGCCACAACCATCCCCATCCAAACTGCCCACACGTCCGCTCGCCGCATTGACGCTCCCAGCCACTTTGCGCTCGCACTCTGTCAGACGATTCCCGCGCCGCGATAGTTTACCGCTGCTGATTCCGCCGCCCCGCCAGCAGTACAATGACAATCCCGTGGAATGCCGCGCCTGCCGCGCCGCAAGTTTGCGCGTGCGGAGCTCTTCCCGCATCGAATAACTCGAGAAAGCATCTCATGGTCGAGGTCTTCCCATGAAGTATCTTCGCATCTTCCTTTGCGCAATTCCCGTGCTGCTTGCCTCCGTCGCCGCCGATGGCCGCGCGCAGCAAGCCGTCACCTTCCCCAGCGGCGACTCGACTGCCCAGGCGCTGCTCTATCTGCCCCAGGGCGCCGGACCCCATCCGGCCCTGATCGTGATCCACGAGTGGTGGGGCCTGAACGACTGGATCAAGCAGGAGGCCGCGGGCTACGCGGCCAAGGGCTACGTGACCCTGGCCGTCGATCTTTATCGAGGCAAGGTGGCAACCGACCCCGAAATGGCCCACGAACTCTCCCGCGGCCTGCCCCAGGACCAGGGCGTGCGCGATTTGACGGCGGCCGTCGCCTGGCTGCAGAGCCGCAAAGATGTGAAGCGCGAACGCATCGGCGCGGTGGGCTGGTGCATGGGCGGCGGCTATGCGCTGCAACTGGCCATCGCCTCGACTGCGCTCAGGGCCGTGGCCATCAACTACGGTTCTCTGGCCACCGACAAGGCTGCTCTGGGCCAGATCCACGCCGCTGTGCTGGGCAACTTCGGCGGCCAGGATCGCGGCATTCCGCCCGATGCTGTCCACGCCTTCGAGGCCGCCATGCAGTCGCTGGGCAAGCCCGTCGACGCCAAAATCTATCCCCTGGCCGGCCACGCCTTTGAGAACCCCAACAACGCCTCCGGCTTCCGCCCCGCCGACGCCGCCGACGCGCTGGCCCGCATCGATGGCTTTTTCGCGTCAACTCTGGGCCATTGAAGCCCGTCTTCCCCTCGTTCCACCCGCCCGCGAGGCCGTGACAAATCCACTGGTTTACAAAATGACCCAATTAACCGGTCGTGCGTGACAAATGCGCTTGCGTTCCTGCCCCGCCGCATGTTAACCATTGAGTCAATAATGCTTTGATTGCTACCGCGCTTGTAAACCCCCGGCAAGCGTTGAAAGGGACGCTTCCGCCATGAAGATCGGCACCGTCATTCGCACTCACCGGCTGCAGAAGGGGCTTTCTCAAGGCGATATCGAAAAGAAGACCGGCTTGCTGCGCTGCTACCTCTCGCGCGTTGAAAACGGCCACACCGTGCCCTCGCTCGACACGCTGTCGAAGATCGCCCTGGCGCTCGACATGCCCATCGCCCAGTTCTTCGCCGACGACTCGCTCAACCGCCAGATCAAACTGCAGAAGCTCTCCGACGAGGAACTGCGCTTCCTCACCCAGATCCGCCGCTACTCCACCAACCTGAACGAGAGCGACCGCAAGCTGCTGCTGGCCATGGTAAAGAAGTTCGCCGCCACCGCGACCCGCTGAATACCGAGCGGCGTCTTACGCCATCGCCTCCCGGCTCATGGTCTCGAAGTGCAATTGGTTCGACTTGCGATCCACGCCGATGCGGACGTGCGCCCCGTGCAGCACCTCCCCGCTGAGTATCTTGATGGCCAGCGGGTCCTGAATCATGCGCTGCAAAGCCCTCTTCAGGGGACGCGCGCCGTAAGCCGCATCCGAGCCTGCCGCCAGAATCAGTTGCCGTGCGGGCTCCCTCAGTTCGAGCGAAATCTGGCGAACTCCGGCCGGAAGTGCTCGCGCAGCACCCGCATCACGCTCTCGCGCGCCATATCGAAGTCGTGCTCGGTCTTCAGCGCGTCGCCGGCCAGCATCGCCGCGCCCAGGTTCGAGGTCATGATAAGCACCGTGTTCTTGAAGTCCACCGTGCGGCCCTTGGCGTCGGTCAGCCGGCCATCGTCCATCACCTGAAGCAGAATGTTGAAGACGTCCGGATGCGCCTTCTCGATCTCGTCGAAGAGGATCACCGCATAGGGCCGGCGATGCACGGCCTCGGTCAACTGGCCGCCTTCGTCGTAGCCCACATAGCCCGGAGGCGCGCCGATCAGCCGCGCCACGGCGTGCTTCTCCATGTACTCGCTCATGTCGATGCGCACCATGGCCTGCTCGTCGTCGAAAAGAAACTCGGCCAGCGCGCGCGCCGTCTCCGTCTTGCCCACGCCCGTGGGCCCCAGAAAGATAAACGATCCGATGGGGCGGCGGGGATCGCTCAAGCCGGCGCGCGAGCGGCGAATGGCGTTGGCCACGATGGTCAGCGCCGCATCCTGGCCGATCACCCGCTCCCGCAGCCGCTGCTCCATCTCAACCAGCTTCTTTACCTCGCCTTCGAGCATGCGCGAAACCGGAATCCCCGTCCACTTGCTCACGATCTTGGCGATGTCCTCTTCGTCGACCTCTTCCTTCAACATGCGCGCCGGACCAACCCTGCCGTCCTGCGCGGCAATCAACCGCTTCATCTCCGCTTCCAGCTTCGGCAACTCGCCATATTGGATCTGCGCGGCGCGGTCCAGCATTCCCTTGCGCGTCTGTTCCTCGGCCTCGAAGCGCAGCGCCTCGATGCGCTTCTTGATCTCGCTTACCCGGCTGTCGGCCTCGCGCTCTTTCGTCCAGCGCGAACGCAGCGCGGTGATCTGCTCGGTCAGCGTGGCCA
>JBEKPA010000053.1:0-15478 GCA_049521195.1 Occallatibacter sp. | reverse complement strand
CTGTGGACCGTGCATGATCGCGTGCGCTACCTGTGGGCGCTCAAGGACGGCCACTTCCTGCTCCGCGACCGGGACGGCCTTGCGCAGGGCGACGCCACGCTGGAGTTGAAGCCCCTGCTGCAATTCCCTGGGCCGCTGCTCTGGCTGGAGCTCGATCCCACCGGGCAGTTTCTGGTGACCAACTCCCGCGAGCCGGCGGCGGCGCCAAAACCCGGCGAAGTCCCAAGCCCGGACTCCGCCATGGCAAGCATGGTTGTGGACGGCCAGCAGTCCCCCAAGGAGTCTGATTCAGTCCAGACCGATCTGGTGGTGCGCATCCTGCGCCGGGCTTCCGGGCAGGTGATGCTGGTGAGCCGCACCCGCTCGACCGTCCATCTGCCCATCAACGCCGACGGCTACCTGGAAAGCTTGCGCGGCAACGGCCCGCAGTGGCTGCTGAACCTGGACTACTTCAGCGGAGGGAGCAGGATTGTGGGGCGCGTGGACTCGGCCTGTTCGCCGGCCTTCGAGTTTGTCTCCGAGCGCGTGGTGCTGGTGACCGCCTGCGCTGCCGGCGGCGGTCGCAAGCTGGTGGCCCTGGACACCGGCGGGCGCCGCCTTTGGGAGGATCTGACCTCCGCGATGGAGGCTTGGCCGCTGATCGTCAGGTCGCCGGACGGCTCCCGGCTGGCGCAGGAGACCCTGGCCGTCACCCACGAAGTCGATGCCCGCTCGCCCCTTGCCGCCGAGGACGTGAAAGGGCAGTTGGTCAGGGTCTTCGATGCGGCCAGCGGCAAGGTGGCGCTTGAAGCGCCGGCCAGTCCCGCGCTCGATGCCGGCGGCAATGTAGCCATCTCGCCCTCCGGCAGGCGCGTGGCCGTGCTCAACGCCGGGGCGATTCAGGTCTTCGATCTGCCCGCGCCGCCGCAGCTCAACGACACTGCTGGCGGCCAGACCGGGCGCTGATTCGCGGTTTCCGCGCGCCCCGCGGCCGTCGCCGCCCCGTGTAAACTGGGCGATGGGAGTTTCCTCTTGGCTTCGGCTGTCGTTCACTATACGGCTGCGGCGGCTACCGATCGCGGCCGCAAGCGTTCCTCGAACGAGGATACCTTCGGCGTGTCGGTGGAGCGCGGAGTCTTTCTGCTCTGCGACGGCATGGGCGGCGCCGCGGCCGGGGAGGTAGCCAGCAGGCTGGCGGTGGAAGAGATGATGCGCCTGCTTACCAGCCGCGCCGAGGCCATGCCGCTCGTCCAGGCGGCCGAGGAGGCGGTCCGCGCCACGAACGAGGCCATCTTCTCCCGCTCCCAGCGCAACGCCAGGCTCCGTGGCATGGGCACCACGCTGGTGGGCCTGCTGGCGGAGAATGGCCGCGTGCTGGTGATCAATGTCGGCGACAGCCGCTGCTACCGGCTGCGCAACCGAAGCCTGGAGAAGCTGAGCGTCGACCACTCCCTGGTCGACGAACTGGTCCAGGCGGGCCGCATTACCCCCGCCGATGCCTTGCGCTCGCCGCTCCGCAACGTCATCACCAGGGCGCTGGGCACCCAGAGCCAAGTCGCGCCGGACATCTTCGAATTCGAAGCTCAGCCGGGCGATCTGTTTCTGCTCTGCTCCGATGGGCTGACCCGCGAACTCCCCGACCCGCTGATTGAATCCCTGCTCGCCGCCGATTCTCCCCTGGATGAGCTCTGCGCCCGCCTGGTGAGCGCCGCCAACACAGCCGGCGGCAACGACAACATCACCTGCCTGCTGGTGCGCGCGGCATAGCTTGTCAATGCTTGTCAATGCTTGCGCACGCGCTGGAAGAGGAGCACCAGCGGCATGCAGGCCAGCGAGAGATACGCCAGCAAGCGGAAGTTATCGGCGTATGAGAGGACGGCCGCCTGCTGTTGGACGCTGCGGTAAAGCGCTCCCAGGGCCTCCTGATGCGCGGTGTGCACGTTGGCCCCGGCATGAAAGAACCGTGCTCCCAGGCCCTGAAGCATCCGCGCCGTTGCGGGACTCCCGGCGGTGAGGTTGGCGGCCAGATAACTCTGATGGGCCTGCGAGCCGCGCACCAGAAGGGTGGTGACCGTGGCGATGCCGATGCTGCCTCCGATGTTACGCACCAGGTTGTAAATGCCGGTCGCATTGCCCATCTCTTCCTTGCGCAGGCGGCTCAGGGTCATGGTGGTGAGCGGAACGAAGATAAAGCCCATGGCGGAGCCGTTGATCAGGTTCGGTATGATGACCGAGGCCATCCCAATATCGAGGCTGATGTTGCTCAGCATCCAGGTGGAGTAACCGAGCAGGGCGAATCCGATCGCCATCAGCAGGCGGCCGTCGAAGTATCTGACCAACACTCCCACCGCCATCATCGAAGCCATGGCGCCCATGCCGCGCGGACTCACCGTCAGGCCGCTTTGCAGCGCCGAATAACCCATGATCGTCTGCAGAAACAGTGGCAGCATGGCTGTGGCGCCATAGAGAACGAAGCCGTAAATGCCGGTAATCACCGTTCCCACGCTGAAATTGCGGTCCATCAGCACGCGCAATTGCACGATCGGTTCCCGATCCGTCAACTCGCGGAAGATGAAACCCAAGAGCGCGAGAAACGAAATTGCGGCCGTCCATCGAATCCATGGGGTCGCAAACCAGTCCATCTCCTGCCCTTTGTCCAGCACCAACTGCAACGAGCCCAGCCAAAGAGCCATCAAGCCGAAACCGAGATAATCGATCGCACCCCGAAAAGCCTTGCGCAGGTAAGGAGGATCCTCTACAAAGAGATTGACCATGAAGAGCGCCAGCACGCCGATGGGAAGATTGATGTAGAAAATCCAGCGCCAGGAGTAACTGTCCGTGATCCATCCGCCCAGCGTGGGGCCGATCACCGGAGCCACCACCACCCCCATGCCATAGACGGCCATGGCCGTGCCGTGCCTGCGGGGCGGAAAGCTCTCCAGCAGGATGGACTGAGCCAAGGGCTGCATGCCGCCGCCGCCGATGCCTTGCAGTACCCTGGCAACGATCAGCATTGGCATGTCGATGGCCACGCCGCAGAGCAGCGATGCGGCCGTAAACAGCAGAATCGAAATCAGCAGCAGGCGCTTGCGCCCGATGCGCCGCGCAATCCATCCCGAGGCGGGAAGCATGATTCCATTGGAGACCAGGTAGCTGGTCAGAACCCAGGTCGATTCATCCGTTGAAGCCGAGAGGTTGCCCGCGATATGCGGCAGCGCGACGTTGGCTACCGATGAGTCCAGCACCACCATGAAGGTGGCGATCATCACCGACGCGGCAATGGTCCACGGGTTCGCCGCGGGCTTCCACTCGGCGGACTCGGCCCCGGGATTCGAATGCGCGCCGCTGACCATGAAGTCAGTGTAATATACTATGCAGTCAGATCGGTTTCCGGGACGCGAGGTCTCTGACCGCTTGTTCTTGTACCAAAGCTGGGTGCCCCACCCTCGGCGCGTTCTTGTTTTTGCGCCTAGGGTGGGCGAGCACCGCAGCCCATCGCAATGAACGAAATCACGCGGTTAGAGACCCTGAACCCTGGAACGCCTAGGTCCGAGGCGCAATGAAAAGCAAACAGAAGCTCGTTTCGGAATTCCGCCGCGCGGAGATCGTGGATGCCGCGCGCTCGGTATTTGCTCGCCGGGGATTTGCTCGCGGGATCATGGATGAAATTGCCAAAGAAGCGGGAATCGCCAAGGGCACGATCTATCTATACTTCCGATCCAAGACGGAGGTTTACAAGGCGGTTCTCGATCGCGATATGAAGGCTCTGCAAAAGAGCACGCTGGAACGGATCGATGCGGCCCATGGCCTGAAGAACAAGATCGGGGCCTTCACCCTGGCCCGCATCGAGTACGCGGAGGCCGGGAAGGAGTTCTTCCGGATCATGGACTCCGAGCAAGGGAAGGTCGCACTCACGCGCGGTCAATATCGCGATTGGCTGCGCGAGCCGGTGCAGCGGCTGGCAGCGGCGATCGAGAAGGCGGCGCGGCGCGGCGAGATACGCCCTGTCCCCGCTGAAGAGGTTGCATGGATCGTTGCCGATATGACCAGGGGAACCATCCAGCGAAGGCTGCTGGGACAGAGCGATACGCCGCCCGGAGAGGATTCCGCGTTCTTGCTCGATTTTGTCTGGGCATCGCTCGCCCCTGAACCGAATCCGCTCCCATCCCGGCGCGACGGCAAGTTCGCTTAAGCGGACGCGATGGACTAACCGGTGCGGGGTTGAGTTAGACCCGTAGGAGACTTTGCAGAAACAGAAAGACTGAACCAGGCGCCTTTCAGAGCGAACGGCGCCCCGAAAGGAATGAAACCGCGATGGCACTGAACAGGCGCGAGTTGCTTCAATGGATGGGCGGTGCGTGTTCCGCTCTGGCTATCTCAAGGTTTGCAATATCTCAGGCGGCGCAGGGCGATAACTTCCTGCCGACCAGGTCTTCTCTCCAGGGTTATCGGATTCCGGAGTGGTTTCGCGACGCGAAGTTCGGCATTTGGGCTCATTGGGGGCCGCAGTCGGCGATCGAATTCGGCGATTGGTACGCGCGCACGATGTACCAGCAGGGGTCGAAGCAGTATTTGTATCATGTTGAAACCTACGGTCATCCCTCCAAGGTCGGCTACAAGGACCTGGTCGATAACTGGAAGGCTGCAAAGTGGGATCCGGATCATCTGATCGGCCTGTACAAAAAGGCGGGCGCAAAGTACTTCGTCAGCATGGGCGTCCACCACGATAACTTTGACCTTTGGGACTCGAAGTACACGCGCTGGAATGCCGTCAACATGGGCCCGAAGAAGGACGTTGTGGGCCTGTGGAGGGACGCGGCACGGAGGCAGGGATTGCGCTTCGGCGTCAGCGAGCACCTATGGATCAGTTATAAGTGGTGGGCCGTGAGTCACGGCGCCGATAAGACCGGGCCGCTCGCGGGCGTTCCCTATGACGGCGTTGACCCTGAGTACGCCGACCTGTATCACGATGCGGATTGCGCCCGGTTCGCGGACAAGCTGGATTGGAACGAAGATGGCATTCCGGAGTCGTGGCGCCGCCATTATCTTGACCGCATGACCGACCTCATCGACAAGTATCAACCGGACCTCCTTTACAGCGACGGCCTCCTTCCCTTCGAGGAGTATGGCCTGAAGATGGTTGCGCACCTATACAACGTCAGCGCGCAGTTGCACGACGGCGCGACCGAGGCGGTCTACACCAGTAAGGAGGTAACCGATTGCGCCATCGGCACCTGTTTGCTCGATCACGAGCGCGGCGTTTCGGACGGCATTGCGGCCAACCCTTGGCAAACCGATACCTGCATCGGTCAGTGGCATTACAACCGGGGCCAGCAATACAAGTCGGCCAAGAAGGTTATCGACCTGCTCGCCGACATTGTCAGCAAGAACGGTAACCTGCTGCTGAACTTCCCGCTGCCCAACTCCGGCGAACTGGACTTCGAGGAGATGAATGTGCTCGACGGCATCACCGCGTGGATGGAGGTGAACAGCGAGGGCATCTATAGCTCGCGCCCGTGGAAGATATACGGCGAAGGCCCGTCAACGCAAGTGAAGATAGAAACCGGCAACTTCAACGAGGATATACAGAAAGACCTCACCGCGGCGGATGTCCGCTTCACAATCAAGAACGGCACGCTCTATGCCTTCGTCATGGGTTGGCCCGACAAGGCGGCGATTGTAAACGCGCTTGGCCTCAGCAGCCCGCAGGATCCCGGCAAGATTCTCAACGTGGAACTGCTCGGGTACAAAGGCGATGTGAAGTGGAAGCAGGATGAAACTCAGTTGAGGGTCGAAATGCCCGCAGAGAAGATCTCTGATGTGGGCATTGTGCTGAAAGTCGAACTGCCGTAACCCATGGTCCCGCCGGCGTCGGCTCTTCCCTGCATAGCGCAGCCCGCTGACAGGGCAGGCGAATCCTTCTGCGCCATGGCCGGAATGGACCGCGTACCGCAATGGGAGAGATCGTTCCCGCGATTCCGACCCCGTGTGATTCTGGTCACGGTCGCATGCCGCCAGGCCCGGTAACCTGGAAGTACGGGCCATCGCAGAGCGAGCGCCCAATAGCGATCCCAGAAACAATCGAGGAGTCTTTCATCATGGCTTATGTAGTTACCGATGCCTGTACGTTGGATTTTGTATGCGCGGCGGAGTGCGCCACGTCCGCCATTGCGCCCACGGCGGGCGATCCCGCCGCCGGTACTGTATCCCAGGTCTTCATCAACCCCGACGAGTGCATCGACTGCGGCAACTGCGCCGCTATCTGCGCGCAGAACGCCATCTTTCCCGGCGACGATCTGCCGCCGGAGAAGGCGCACTTTGCCGCCAAGAACGCGGCGTATTTTCAGTAAGGCGCCAGCGCGCTGGCCGCGCCCTTTCAACGCGAATGGAGATTCAGACTCGATCGGCGCCTTCGTGGGAGTTCATTGTTTGTTGCGGGCCTCGGCTGTTACTCGTCGAAGACAGCTTCTTCTTGACTTCTCTTTCCGGCTTCTGTCACGATTTGGACGTTCCAGAATCCCCATTTTGAGGTCAAACCATGCCTGCCATCGATTGGAAAGCCGCCATTGGCTATGCGCTGCTGGTGGAGATTGCCGAAAGCGTTCAACCCTCAGCCGAGTATTCCCCCGGCAACATTGCCGCCATCCAGGCATTGGGCTACGGGTTTTCTCAAACTCTCTATGGCAATGAACTTGCCACCGACGTCGATCCTCATCTGGGCGAAACCGTGACTTACGGGTTTCTGGCCATATCGCCCAGCAAGGAATTGGTGGCCATCCTGCGTGGAACCGACACCATCTGGGAGTGGATTCACGACGCGGCGTTCCTGATGATTCCCGATCCGATTCAAAGCGCATCGGGTATGACGGAGGATGGATTCTCTGTCATTTACAAGTCTCTGCGGGTTGGCCGCGATCCGAATTCCACCACGGCGGCCGCTTCTGCCGGAGCCTATCTCAAAGCAGGCCAGGCGCAGACAGTCACCGTCTCCGGCCACAGCCTGGGTGGAGCGCTCGCCACCCTGCTGACCTTGGATATCGCCCTCAACACGGAGTGCCGCACGCCCGCGGTGTATACCTTTGCCAGCCCCCGGACCGGGGATCACTTCTTTGCCGGCTCCTTCAACGCCACCATCCCGGAGAGCTATCGCATCTATAACCGTACCGATCTTGTTCCCCAGCTCCCGCCCATTCTTCCGCTCCCCTATGAGCACACGAATACCCCATTTGAGCTGGTGGCGCCGATGGGAGCCATTCAGAACAATCTCGCCTGCGCGCACGATTTGAAGACTTATCTCTGGCTGATGGGCCGGCAGGTCGGTGCAAACCCTTATCCGGTGGCCGCCGCCTGCCAGGGAAGCTCCTATCCCGGACCGCCGATTCCAGGCTGAAATAACAGTTGTGTTAAATGATTGGAGCGGCGATTTCCCAGGTCGCAAAGACGGGACCTGGGAGACCCGCGAGTGGGACACTTTTGAAAGTGTCCTAATCGCGGGAGTGTAAGGCTGCGTCCTGCCTTACTATCCCGGTATGACAACTGTGAAGTGGCTATCGATCATGGCGAGCTTATGCAGTGCATTTCTTCCATTGCATGCACAGACGAGCGACTGGAGCGCGGTCGAGAAGATTCCACCCGGAACATCCATCAGCGTGGTGAAGCGCGTCCGACAGGGCTGTGAGTTGGCGAAGGTCACGGACTCAGAGCTTGCTTGCGACCGGCAGATAGGCGAGGTGGAGAGGAGGCTCGTTTTTGCGCGCGGGGAGGTGCAGGAAGTTCGACTGGAGGAGCCCGAACACAACCGCATGATCGCGGGCGCGATTATCGGTGGCGTGGTTGGCGGTTTGGTGGGGTTTATCGGCGGGGGGCAAGCAGGCGACCCGGAGGCGCGCGGTTATGCGCCCGCATTGGGGATCCCAATTGGCGCCGTCCTTGGAGGGGCGATCGGCCGGAATATTCACCGGCACGGGGCGATTATCTATCGTCGAAGGTGATGTTCGCATCTTCGATCACGAGCACATCTATTCGGCTCAGTCGCCGGGTTTCCCACCGTTCGATTGAGATGTTCATTCTCAGTCAACGCCAATCCCGTTGTGCACCAAGGGAGAGCTATCTTCCGCAATGGGCCACCGTTTGTGGCGTCCTACCCTTCCGGGAAAAGCCGCAGAAGCTGAGGCCTCCGGCAGGTGTAACCACCTGCGGTAGGGAAGCCGCCTTCGTATTGCGCATTTCTCGGTTGCCGGTCAACAGCGTTCACGGCACATCCGCCAGCTTGTCGCGCGCGATGCCGCGCTTCACCGCGGCCAGATTGCGATCCGTGTATGGCACAAGACCATAGCTGTTCCAAATGCTGTCAGGCTCGGGCCGGTCCGGCCGAATCTCGAACAGCGCGATCAGCCGGTCTCCTTTCTTCAACCCTCCCGCAACGCCGCTCTTGCGCACTGCCTCCTCCGCGCGCCCAAGCGGCTGCCATCCGTGAACTTCCAGTCCGGCCGGAACGCCATTCTTCAGACTCTGGATGAGCCGCAACGTCGCCCACTTCAATCGCTTCCCGTCCTCTGTGGTCACGTGCGTTCCCGTGATCCCCGCAATTGCCGCGTATTCACTGTCCCGTCCAGCATCCTCGATTTCTTCCTCGACGGTTGGTTCGCGTTCGCCCGATGAATCGGTCTCTCCCCGGTGGTTGTACACCAGCCACGCCGTTGGCATCAACTCGGAAGGCTCCCGGCAAACGCGAAAACTCGCCAGGCAGCCGAGATGAAAATCTAGCAAACTGTTGACTATCCCCGGATCGGCGAACGGGGAATATTCAACGTTGATCGATTCGCATCCCTCACAACCTGCGGGCCGCCAGACTACATATTCTCGACGGGACCCCGAATTGGAATGCCTGTGATTCGTCAGGCCTCGCGCCGCGCCAAGCAGCGCGTAGTCATCTTCATTCCAAAACGGAATATGCGAAGTCGTGTTGATCTCCACTTCGTAAGACTTTGTCCAGATGATCCCGTCTTTGACCTCAATACGCGCGTCGACGATTGCGAACCGGCCTCCCAATAGGTAGTAAGGGCGACGCAACCATTGGCAGCACATGCGCGCTTCCTTCCGCATCTCGCCACGCGGCACAAAGTAGATGGGCATAGGTCGAAATGCGTCTTCCATTACGATCTGGTAGTCACAGCGCTTCGCCGTGCACGAGCCTTCGTACCCGCCCCAAGTGCCCCAGCGGGTCATCAACCGCTGCGCGTCGGCCCAGGTGCTTTTGCCCATTTGAATTTGGCGGATGTCGGCCAGCAGCCGCTCGGCCCGCCAGCGCAGAATGCGCTGCTGAATCTGGACATACGCCGCCAGTCCCGCAACCAGCGCCAGAACCGCAACTCCCGCCACTCGCAGAATCCTGCCCCAGCGCCATCGGAAGGTCATAGATGGGTAGACACCGGAAACGTGGGGTTTGTTCCCGCCTGGTGCCAGCACACCCCTCCGGCAGCGGCGTAACCGGAATCTGCAAGGCGGAGTTGAAGCGGGGGGAGAACTCGAAGCCCGTGGGGATGGGCCTCCCTGTTCGTTTCAGGCCATTATGAGCCGCGCGCCGGAAGATGCGACCGAATACGCGGCGCGGCGATCCCGGTTCAAGCAACCGAACAAAGAGCCTCCGCAGCGGTCCCCATTCGCAGCATGGAGGATCGCGAAAGGGCGCATCTCAGCGCACGGTCCGGACCTTATGAGCTGCGGAAGACTCTCCGTGTGCGCGTGGTTTTGCAGTTGCGACCGCGGCCCTAGCGCTGGAGGAGGTCGATGGGCTTTGTGAAGTCGGTGACGCGGATAGTGCGGGCGAGGGTTGGGTGCTGGCGTTCCAGGGCCAGGAACATCTCCCAGGCGACGCGACGGTAGCTGAAATGGCCGGCGGGGCCGGAGCGGAGTTCGATGATGTACTGGGCTTCGGCGAAGTCCATCTTGAACAAAGACCGGATGCGGGTGGCAAGAGGGAGCAGGTAGATGGCGGATTGGGCGGCTTCGGGGGCTGGGCCGGACGCGATCCGGGCGCTGGCGGCGTGGGCGGCTTCGATGGCGGATTGGAAATCGGCCCGGACGCCGGATTCAAGGAGGATGTCCACATCAGGCCCGAGGTCGCCGCAGGTGGGCGTTTCATAGCCGTGCAGGGCGGTGAATGCCTGGATGATCTGCGTGCAGCGGCGATGGCGGTGCATGTCGCGGAAGCCGCCAATGTCCATGAGTATGTCGAAGCGCAGAGCGGCGCCGGCCTGGAAGGCGCGAAGCGCTTCGTCGTGGCGGCCGCGGTGGCGCAGGCCCAGCTCGACGATTTCATTGACGCGGGCGGAGGGAAGCTGGGCGACGAGGTCGCGAATCTGGCGGTAGGGGTGGTGGGCGGCGGAGTAAAGAAGCGTGGAAGCCAGCTCGACTTCCAGGGTCTCCGTGCGCTCGACGAGATCGACCAGCGGCGCCGCCGTGGGGGGCAGCCCATTGATAATCTCGCCTGCCGCCTGCGTGAGTTCGGCCTGGGTTTGGATGGGGTAATGGTTGGGCTGAGCGTACTTGACCAGCGTGGGGGCGGTGCGGACCTCGCGGGTGAGGAGGCTGGCGGCTTCGGCGGCGAGTTCCGGATTGGCCCCGGCGATCTTCTCAACAAAGGCGGCGGCGGGCTGAGCGTTCACGTTCCAAGCGGGGCCGGTGGCGGCATCGCGGAGTTTGAGGCCCAGGTCGCGGAGTTCCGCCGCTGGGTGGGAGAGCAGGCGCGAGACCTGGGTTTCAAGGGTGCGGGCGCTCACGATCTGGCCGAGGGACGTGTTGGTGGCCAGAGGGAGCAGGTAGCGGGCTACGTCGAAGGCGCGGGCTTTGAGGGTGCGCTCGTAGGCGTCGGGCTTGAGGGCGGCGGGGCAGGGCACGCGGCGGCGCAGGGCTTCAAGGACGGCGGTGGTGACGCGCTGGTAGGCGGCGAAGAGGTTCTCAATGGTCTTGGCATAGAGCTGGGCGGGTTCGGCGTGGCCGCCGAAGTCGGGAAAGAACCAGCCGGATTTGAGGAAGTTCTGGTAGCGGGTGGAGCGTTCCTGTCCGTCCCAGCGCTGCTCGTCGACCAGAACGATAGCGGCCATCAAGCTGAGGCGTTCAACGGCGAAGGCGATGTGAGCCAGGTCGGCGATGGACCGGTGCCCGTACTGGAAGTAAAAGGTGTTGAGGAACTGCTCGGCGCGCTGGGCGCTGATTTCCGTGAGCGACTCGCGCATGGAAAGGGCGGAGCGGGAGTACTTGGCCATGGCGTAGGCCAGCACTTCGGGGTCGGCGCCGTGGACCGCGAAGACGCCAGTCTGGTTATGCGCGCCGGAGGGGAGAAAAGATTCGCTGGACATTTGAGAGGTCTCGGGACCAGAATACGGCATTGGGGCGCCAGTGGCGTTTTGCATCCTGGCCGGACGCGAACGCGCCACAGAGTTAACATAATTGGAGAAGCCGGGGAAGCGCGATTGGGCGGTGCGGGATTGGGCTGAGCGGGAGTCGGCTATGCTTGAGTATTTGATTCGCACGTCGCACAGGCCGCGGCCTTTGCCTTCGGGCCGCTGGGAGATGACCCAGCGCTGGAACGATCTGCTGTTTGCGCACTGGCCGGTTCCGCCTGGGCAGATGGCGGAGCTGTTGCCAGAGGGCTTGCAGGTGGACTCGTTTCAGGGGTCCGCGTGGCTCGGGGTGGTGCCGTTCTGGCTGGACCGGATCAAGATCCGCGGCGTGCCACCGATTCCCGGAGCGCGCAGCTTCCCCGATCTGAATCTGCGCACCTACGTCCGCGACGACTACACCGGAACGCGGGGCGTATATTGCTTTTCGCTGGATGCCAGCAACCTGCTGGCCGTCGCGGTAGCGCGCGCCTTCTATAACCTGCCTTACTACTGGGCCGAGATGCGGCTTGAGCAGCGGTCGGAGCGCGAGTTCTCGTTCTATAGCCGGAGGCGGTTCTCAGGCCAGCCGGTGGTCTTCAAGGCGCGCTATCGGGGCCTGGGGCCGACGCACAAGCTGGCCGAGTACCGCAGCGGCACCCTGGAGCATTTCCTCACCGAGCGCTATTCCCTGTTTACCCGCAATCGCGCCGGGCAGCCGATCCGCGCCAATATCCACCATGTCGCCTGGCCGCTGGAAGACGCGGAGGCGGAGATCGAGCGGAACGATCTGGCTTCGGCGATCGGGCTTTCCCTGCCGAACGAGGAGCCGGTATTGCACTACTCGCGGCGGCTGGCGATTTACATCTGGCCGGCGGAGCTGGTGCGGCCCGCGCTCGCGGCCCGGCCAGTCACCGTGGCGGTAACGCCCTCAGGATAAAGCGCCGTCCCGCTTTCAGTTCACCGTGCCTTCTCGGTCTGCGGCGGAATGCGTTGCGGCGGACCTCCGCGCAGCCCCGGAAACCAGGCTTTCCTGGCCCCTATAATGGGGACAGAATGGTGCGGAGCCGTCCTTTCACTGGGCTCCGAAGAGAGGGATATGGCGAATTTGCAGGGAAGAATTGCGCTGGTGACCGGGGCTTCGCAGGGAATCGGGCGGGCCTGCGCGCTGGAGTTGGCGCGGGCCGGGGCCACGATGGTGGTTACCGACATCAACGAGGTCAAACTGGCCCAGGTTGCGGCGGAGATCGAGGCGGCCGGCGGCCAGGCGGCGGCGTTCCGGCTGGACGTGTCCAGCCAGGAGTCGATCGAGGCCGGGGCGAAGGCGGTGCTGGAGCGGTTCGGCAAGGTGGAGATCCTGGTAAACAACGCCGGGATCACCCGCGACGGTCTGATGATGGCCATGAAGCGGGCCGATTGGGACCTGGTGCTGGCCATCAACCTGACCGGGCCGTTTCTGCTGACGCAGGCCCTGCTGAGGCCGATGATCAAGAATCGCTGGGGGCGCATCGTGAACATGGCCAGCGTGGTGGGCCGAGCCGGGCAGGCGGGCCAGGTGAACTATGCAGCCTCGAAGGCCGGGCTGATCGGATTGACCAAGTCGCTGGCGCGCGAAGTTGCCTCGCGGGGGATTACCGTGAATGCCGTGGCGCCGGGCTACATTGAGACCCCCATGACCGCGGTTCTGGACGAGAAGGTGAGCGCGGCGATGCTGGCGCAGATTCCGCTGAGCCGGCGGGGGACGGACCGCGACGTCGCGCAGGCGGTGGCGTTTCTGGCTTCTGAAGAAGCGGCCTACATCACCGGGCACGTGCTGGACGTGAACGGCGGAATGTTCATGGGCTGATGTCGCACTGGTCGTAAAGCTGGTAGTTTTGGAGTCGAGGGTTTGTTTGCAATGAGAGGGCGCGGCTTCGGTCGCGCCCTTTCAAGTTGCTTGCCGCGCATCTTCCCGAAGATCATTGCCGTAAGCGCAGATTCCAAGCCTATCCGCAAATTGTGGCGCCGGTCTCCAGACCGGCTGTACTGGCGGCTTCCAAGCCGCCAGAGGCGTTGAGTGCAGGTCTGTCCGCCGCGGCGGATGCACGACAGCCGCTCTGGAGAGCGGCGCTACAGAATCAGAAATTTACGGATAGGCTCTCCAAAGCCACTCAGCTTCCCAGGAACTTCGCGCCCCACACCAGCAGCGCCGCGCCCAGCAAGATGCGGTAGACCGCGAACATGACAAAGCCGTGCTTGCGCACCCAGAAGAGAAACCACTCGACGACGCCGAGAGCCACGAAGAAGGAGACGACGAGGCCGATGAGAAGAACAATCCAGCGGTCGGTGGTCATGGTGACATGGGCGACGGCGGTTCCGGCGGCTTGGGCGGCCTTGCTGGGGTGAAGCTCCTTGGCCAGATCCCAGCAGGTGGCGGCGATCATGGTGGGAATGGAGAGCAGGAAGCTGAACTCAAGGGCCGCGGGGCGGTCGAGGCCTACCAACTGTCCGGCGGCGATGGTGGACATGGAGCGTGAGGTCCCGGGAAAGATGGCCGAGAGGGTTTGGCAGAGGCCGATCCAGACGGCCTGGCCTAGGCTCATGTCTTCCACGTCGAGAGTATTGGGATCGTAGCGTTCGCTCCAGGCGTCGATGATCCACATGACGATGCCGCCGATGAGCAGGGCCAGGGCCATGACGGTGAGGCTGCCCAGGTTCTTCTCGCTCCACTTGTGCAGCAGCAGAGCGGGCACCGAGGTGCAGGCAAAGGCGATGAGGGTGAGCGAGATGGGATGATTCAGCCAGTTGCGGTCGCCGTTTTCGCCCTTGGGAAAGGTGCGCAGGAAATCGACGATGCGGCCCAGGAAGAGAAGGGCGAGGGCCAGGATGGCGCCCAACTGAATGACGATGGTGTACATCTTCCAGTATGCGTCGTCCAGCGGGATCTTCATCAGCGCTTCGGCAATGCGCAGGTGGGCCGTCGAACTGACGGGGAGAAACTCGGTCAAGCCTTCCACAATGCCCAGCAAAATGGACTGAATATAGGGGTTCAAGAAACCTCCAGCGTGCGGGTTTTCAGGCTGCTAGAAACTCGTTGCTCTGAAAGGGCACGGCTCTAGCTCAGCCGCTCACTCCCGATCGATGCCGTAAACAGGGACGCCCTCATCCAATTTGTACACCAGAGCCCCGGCTCGCCACGCATAATCGGATTGGGCGAAGTGCTCTTTAAGCCTTGCGGCCAGTTCCTTGGCATGGTTGTGGGCATCGCCGGCCTTCTTGTCGCTGCCGTCGGCGGCGTACATATCGGCGAGGACGGCCTGGCGGTAGACGGCCTGATAGAGAGCCTGTGCCGCGCGAGGCCCGTCCGCATACTCGGCCGCGTACTTCTCATACAGCTCGGATTCCTTCTCCGGGCATTTGGGCGACCCCTGCCAGTCTCCGCAGAGCTTGTTGTCGATCAGCTCGAAGGCGGCTAGCGCGGCCTGGCGGGTGCGGGGGTAGAGCTTGAGGATCTTCCTGAGTTCGTCTTCGTCCATCTGATCGCGGAGGTAGGGATCTCTTTCCTTGGCGGAGGGGCGCGTGGAGGCGTCGGCCTTCTGCAACTGCCAATGAATGTCGGCGGCGCGCCAGGCGGCATCGGTCACCAGCGGGGAGTTGGGGAACATCTCCACCAGGCGGCGGTAGAGCAGGCGGGCGCTCTGGGCGGCGTTGGCCGGGCCGCGCGGATCGCTGGCCAGCGACTCCTGGTTGGCCGCCTCGCCCATCAGTATCTGGTCGCCGTTGGGGGTGTTCTCGGTGACAATGCCCTTGGCCTCGATCCAGCCGGAGACGGGCGGCGGGGTTTCGTCGGTGCCGAACAAGGGTGCGTCCTTCTCGCGCGCCTCCACGAGATCGGTGTTGGCGTAGACACGCATCCATGGGCCGCTCTTCTCGGCCACCACCATCTCGCGGCCAATCTGCGCGCGGTCCAACTTCTGCGAGGCAAAGTCGGGCGAGATGTAGATCCAGGTGATGCGCAGAGCCGTGGCGCGCGGGCCGGCCATCGGCTTTTCAGGCTGCCGGGGCTTCCTTTGGGCGAGGACTGGCAGAACGGCGCAGACGAGTGCCAGGGCGAGAAGGAGATTCAGGCGCGAAGCGAT
>JBEKPA010000052.1:0-15548 GCA_049521195.1 Occallatibacter sp. | reverse complement strand
CTCCCTCATCGTGCGGGCGCTTGAACAGACCTACGCCGACCCTGGAAAGAAAAGGCGAGTGACCGGTCCTCTCATTCGCGGTAAGGGCAAGCTTGGGCCTCGTTTCCCCGTTGACGAGAATCCGCATGACCTTATATTTTCCTGATATAAACGTCTGGATTGCGCTTTCCGTCTTGGTTCACTCGCATAATAGGCCGGCTTGGACATGGCTCAATCGCCTGCCGGCAGATGATCGCCTCCTCTTCTCCCGTTACACACAAATTGGGCTGCTACGCCTGCTCACCAACTCCGCCGTGATGGGCGACCAGACTCTCACCTTACGCAAGGCGTGGGCTGTTTACGATCGCTGGCTCGAAGACCCGCGCGTCGAGTTCTGTCCCGACCCAAGGAACGTTGAAGCCGTCTTCCGCCAGGTCACCGAACCCTTCGCGGCCAAAGCCGCCTCGAAGTGGGTCGGCGACTGCTGGCTGCTGGCCTTCGCGCAGGCCACGCACTCCCGCCTCATAACCTTCGATCAGGCACTCTGCGATTTCGCCCGCAAGCAAGGCCACCACGCGATCAGGCCCGCCTGAGAGATTGGGCCGAATCCGCGTTTTCGCCGGCTGCCGTCGAAGCCATCAACGCCCTCAACATAGCCCTCCAGCGCTACGAAGGCTCGGTCCTGTTAGTCACCCACGACCACGACCTCATCGATGAAGTAGCTACCCGCCTCTGGCACTTCGACGAGCATGGCATCGAAGACTTCCAGGGCCCCTACGAAGAGTGGAAAGGCAAGCACAACTGATCGAAAAGAGTGTGATTGGATAATCATCCGTTGAGTGGTTGATTATCAGCCGCATTGTGGCGGAGGGGGCAGGGGCCTTCAGGCCCCTGGATACGGTGGCATCGACGCGGAATGAAGATGCCCGATGTTTCGCGACCGGTGTCACATGTTTGCGACCACTTTCGCCAGGATGTGAGCAGCTTTGCTGAGAAGCGATTGCTCGGCGCCTGCCAGCGCATCGATCTGCCGGACCAGCGCGCGAATCCGCCGCCTGCGGCCTTCAAGAAGGAGCCTCTTGCCGGCGACGGTCGCCGAGACATAAACGCTGCGGCCGTCCTCAGCGTTCTGTTTTCTGAAAACAAGACCCTGTTGTTCGAGAGCGCTAACGATGCGTGTCATGGTTGGCGGGCGTACCTGCTCGGCCGCGGCAAGGCCGCCCAGCGTAATAGGGCCTCCGAACACGATCACCGAAAGAGCCGAAAGACGCGGCGCATTCAGGGAGCCGCTCTCGTCTTCCCGCCGCAGTTTGCGGAGCAGGTGGATCGCTGCCGAGTGCAGCCGCTCGGCAGTCTGCTGCGAAGATATTTGCGTTTCTCTTGACATCCTGGGATCATTATATGCTATATAGTTAGCACAGCTAACGATCATGGGAGGTCAGGATGAGCGCAGCGACGGAAAATGAAAAGCAATCGGTTCACTTGAACGAAATCGGGCAGATCGCCCTGACGGTCCAGGACCTTCAGCGGGCGAAGGATTTCTATCAGAACACCCTCGGTATGCAGCTTCTGTTTGAGGCCGGAGCGATGGCCTTCTTTCAGTGCGGAGCCATCCGCCTCATGCTTGGAACCTCGGAGAAGGCGGTGTCCAACGAGGGCACGATTCTCTACTTCCGAGTTGAGGACATTCACGGGGTGCATTCGGCGCTGAAAAACCGCGGTGTGCCGATTGCGCAGGAACCCCATTTGGTGGCCAGAATGAAGAGCCACGACCTCTGGCTGTCGTTCTTCAAAGACCCTGACGGCAATGCGCTGGCCCTCATGAGCGAGATTGGCCGGACGCAGCCCGCGGAGAAAGGCCAATGAAGACACGTGTGAGTCTGTTCAGCGTGTCGGCTCTAGCCCTATTCATCGCTGCAGCCTGGTGGCCCAGGTTTCGCGTTTGAGACCTGAGAGGAAGGGATGCAGACGGACCGGAAGCGCCAGGCCGGGGTTTCATCCCCGGCAATCCGTCGCCCCGCCGGAGCGGGGTTTTAACCCCTGAGTGTTGCTCTTCCTTCGCCTCGGTACTCGAAGTCGAGGTATGATGAGAGGAGCCGGCAGGGGGTACAAACAGCATGAAGGAACTCGTCTTTGAAGTCGCGCAGGAGGCGGACGGCGGGTTCACCGCCGAAGCGCTCGGCGAGAGCATCTTCACCCAGGCCGATAGCTGGGAAGAGCTGAGAGCCAACGTGAGGGAGGCTGTTCAAGCCTTCTATTTCGACTCTGTTGCGCCTGCTTCCATCCGCCTTCATCTGATTCGCGATGAGGTGCTTGCCGTCGCATGAAACTCCCACGCGATCTGAGCGGAGAAGAATTGGTCAAGCACCTCTGCAAGCGCTGGGAATACGTGAAAATCCACCAGGTAGGGAGTCACGTCATCCTTCAAACCCAGACTCCGGCGCCCCACCGCATCGCAGTTCCGGCGCATTCTCCCCTCAGAATCGGGACCTGCATGGGATTCTCTCCAGCATTGCCACTCACAAGGGTGTGCCCAAGGAGGCAATCCTAAAGGGCATTAAGTAGGGATGCTGGCAGGCCGTGAGCGCCAGGCCGGGGTTTCAACCCCGGCAATCCAATTCAATGCTTCCGGGTTTTCTCCGGAGTTTTCTCCGCAGCCGCATGAGGGTCAACGCTCCACGGCAGAACGACGGAGGGGAGGCAATGAGGACCTTCCGCGGTCGCCTTGAACGTCCCCTGCGCCTTGTGCGGCACAGACGGACTACCGGCCATCACAGCGTGGCCATTCGAGTCGGTAAGCAGCATCTCTCTCGCTATCATTCCTTCCGACTCCAACACCAATGGAATCTTGGCATTTTCTGGGAATCTGTCGGCAACGATCAGGAAAGTTGCCGACTCAGGCTGCGCTATCCTCACTTCAAGCCTGCACCCCTGATCGTCTGCCGCCAGAGGATGGGGAACGAGAGTGCCGAAAACTCGTAACTGTCCATCCTTGCTGGTTAAGACAAATCGGATTGGCTCCGCGGTTTCTGTGACAGGCGCGATCTCGAGCTCATCGTCCCCGGCATTGAAGCTCGATTCCTGTTCGGGCTTCGGCCTGTGAATCATCAACAAGCCTTGTCCATTCACGTAGATATCGCGTGAATCGGCGGAGACTTTCTTGCCCACCGGCCAGGATTCAAAAGCAAAGACCTTGTTTTCAGGAGCGCCTGGGACAAGCACGCGATATCGCGCCGCGACGCGGCCTCCCGGCGTCGTCTGCTCGTCAATCTTCTCAAAGCTCAACTGCAATCCCGACGGATTCAGGAAATTCTGCCCCGTATCGTCCCACAAGATCTGACGCTCCAGGAGGACGCGCAAGTCCGAAGCAGGGAAGGGCTGGCCGTAAAAGCGGAAGTAATGTACGGCATCCGATTTCCGGGAGTCTTGCCCGTAGCACAAGAACGGCGACTGGAACGAAACAAGCACCGATAAGCAAACAATGAGGCGACTGGGGAGGGCCATCATGTGTATAGTGTCCGCCATGTCCTTTGCAAACGCAACCAGCTTCGCGCGTTGCCAAGGTTTTGCCTTTGGGACCAGGGATTCTGAGACGTCGACCGTCCAAGAACGGTAGGGCGGGGATTCAACCCCGGCAATGCGACGGCCCACCCTTATGCCGGTCAGGAACGCGCCGGAGACTGCGAACCGGCCAACGATCGGCGCTTCGCCGCGAGCCCATCCGCCTCCCGCAGGCGCATGGATGGGCTTGATGGGCACGCCGCTGCTCAAGCGGCGAAACTCCGGCTACTGCTTCATAGCTTCGAATTCGGTCGTCCTGTTCTGCAGCTTGTCGTCAAAACTGGCCTGGGCGGTCTTGCCGTCCGCCCCGACCGTCATCTTGAAGACGCCGATCACCTTGCCGTCGCGCTTATCGGTCTCCTCCAGCGTGCTCTTGCCTATCATCCTGACCGAGACGCTGGTTGTACCCGGATCGCCCACCATCGGCGCGTCGGTCCCATCCAGCTTCGCGGTATAGGTCTGGCCGGTGGGAGTGGTCATGGTGATCCGGTCCCCTTTCACCTTGTACGAAAATATGGTGGCATTGTCCGACATGTTTTCAATCTTGGTGGTTCGCCATGAACCGGAGATGGCATGCGATCCTGCCGGGCCGTCCGCTACGCGTGTCGATTCGCCCTTGCCCGTGACCGGAGGACCGCCGTTGGTATTGCTGCGGTCGCTGAACTCGAACGTCAGGGTGCCGCCGTCCGGCGAGATGGTCGTGGTCGAGGTCGCCACAACCTTGCCGTCCTTCTTGTCGGTCTCGGCGATCGCGTGGTCGTTCACGACCTTGATCGCCACACTGTCAAAGTAAGGATGACCGCTCACGGGGTGGTCCACCCCGTCCGCCTTGATGGCGTAGGGCGGGGCGCACGTCCTGCACTCATACGTGCCGCTCTGCAGAAGGAATACATCCGGCTTCTCTGGAAAGGCGACCTTATTCATGTCGATCTTCCAGGTGCCGTCGAAGGCGCTTTGGGCCGCTCCTGTCATAGGCAACAACAGGGCCGCGAGCGCCGCGGGAAAGAGCAGCTTTTTCATCGCAAACCTCCATCGGTTTTGGCGTACAGGCGCAGATTATACCTGAACCGCGTGTGGCGGGTGAATGCTTATAGGCAATCTTGAATGCTTGCGCGGTGTATTCCCGCGATCCAGGCTAAAAGCCCACTGCCCGGGAGGGCGACCCATCGCCGGCGCAGGCCGCCGCGGCGACTCCCGGCAAGGGGGAACCTTGGACCGCGCGCCTTTTTCGGCAGATCTTGCGTTTGAGGTCGCGGTTTTGATACCTCAGATTCCCGTCGCCCGGCTCAAGGAAGCCTGACCCAGCTCTCGGTCCGCCCTAGCAGGCTGATGCCGATATACCCGCGCATCTTGAGCCTATCTGTTCCGACGGCCCATATCTTGCCCTTGTATTCCTTTCCGTTCTCCGGGTCCACGACCGTTCCATCCACCCAGTCGTCTCCCTCCGCATGGAAGTTGCGCATCAGCATCATGCCCAGGATGAGCTGGTTCTTGTACTCGCCGGAACACTTGTCGCACACATCCTTCGGCGTGCGCCCTGGGCGCACCTGGGTGACGCGGCCAAAGAGCTTGCCCTCCACCAGGTAGGTGTCAACATGGCCGCCGGGGCTGCCGTCGCTATTGACCACCTGCCAGTGCCCGATCGCGTTCTGGAGTTTCGGCGTGAGTTGCTGAGCGCCGGCTCCGGCAATGAGAACCACCCCGAGGAGCGCCGCGGCAAAGGCGCTTAAGGATTTGCGTCGAGTCGTTTCCATGGCGTCATCTCCTGCGGGGATTATAGAGCCAGCGAGCAAGCAGTGAGCGCCGCGGGAGAGAAGCGGCGAGCGCCGCTTACCCGCACAAGGAGACGTTTCGCCCCGGTTCGCTAAGGTGCCGAGGTGAAGGGCGAAGCGGGCAGTCCCTCGCCGTTGAACAGGTTGCACTGCGGACTGTTGGCCCAGCCATAGCGCACATACAGCGGCTCGGCCACAGACGGACTCGCGGCCAACACCGTAGCGCCCTCGACCGTGGCCGTCGCGGGCGAGAACTTGCCGTCGGCACCGGCAACCTCGAAGCCGGTCGCCGCGCCGCCTTTGGCCGCCAGCCCTTTGGCATGGTCGAACCAGACGCGAATCGCGCTTCCCTCCGGCGTTGCCTGGCGATAGAGCGGCCCCGAGTACTCGATGGCCTCTCCATAGCTGAGGGCGCGCGCTGCCCGCGCCAGCCTCATGCCCACATCCACCTTGTCGGTGGGGTGAACGTTGTCCGGGTCGCCGATGTCGATGGTCACGGCCATGGCCGTATTGCGCAGCGCAAGAGTTTTCAACTGCTGCTCGCGGATGATGGCCCAATCCTCGGGCGGGCCTGACTTGAAGTTCGAAATCTGCGCGTAGAGGAACGGAAAGTCGCCCACGCCCCACTGCCGGCGCCAATCCTCAATCAACGTGCTGAAGATCCTGCTGTAAAGCGGCGCCCGTTCCAGCGCGCTGTTGCTTTCGCCCTGGTACCAGATCACTCCGCGAATGGGAAAGGGGGTCAGGGGCGCGATCATGCTGTTGTAAAGCAGGCCCGGACCCCACATGGCCAGCGGCGGATGCCACGGGAATTGCGGCTCCGGCTTGCCTTGAGCCTGGGCTTCATCGCGCTGCCGCTGGCGGTCTTTCTCTACCAGCAGAGCGTCCGATTCCCGGTCGGTCATCTTGCCTCTCGATACGAATAGCGGCGCCAGGGCCGCATCTTCGCCCAGTGCCGCAAGGCGCGTCCACGACTCGGCCAGCGTCCCGCCCCAGGTGGAGTCGATGACGCCCACCGGCACATGCTCCCGCTGCTCGATCTCGCGGGCAAAGTACCAGGCAACGGCGGAAAAATCCCTGGCGGTTTCCGGGTTTGAAGCTGCCCATCCCTCGGTGCCGGCGTCGTCCTGAGCGTACTCCGCGGCCTGCTTCTTCACGATCAGCAGCCGGATGCGCGCGTTGGCGGCGCGAGGCAGGTCCTCGGCGGCCGTGGCTGCCTTGCGCATCTCGAACTCCATGTTCGATTGCCCCGAGGCCAACCACACGTCGCCGACCAGCACATCGTCCAGCGTGATGGTCTGGGCGGGAGCGGCATCTCCGCCGGCAGCCGCGGGCGCTCCCTTGACGATGAGTTGAAACGGCCCGCCGGCCGCGCCGGGCGGCAGATAAACGCTCCACCGGCCCAGTTGCCCGGCTTTCGTGGAGCGGGTCGCGCCGCGGAAGGTTACGCTTACCTCTTCCCCAGCCGAGGCCAAACCCCACACGTGCACAGGCAGATCCCGCTGGACCACCATGTGGCTGGTTAGAATCTTCGGCAGAGTCACCTGGGCAGAAACAGTCGCGCCCGGAAGCAGCAAAAGCGGGAGCAGGAATCGCAGGTTCAAGACAGGCCTCACTGGAAGCACAATGCCTGGAAACCTCTTCGGGTGGAAATCTTGGAGGTCTCCGGAAAGATCACAATATCAGAGTAAACGGTCCCTCCTCATTCCCTGACGGCAGCCGGCCATTTCACCCCTTCCACAGAATCCGGGCGCAACATCTTCCGGCATTCGGGGTCTAACCAGAAACAAGGAAAGAGGGCCGGAGTGTCTCATGGTGGAGAGGCGGGAAAGCCGCCTTCTGTTCGCCCGCGTCTCCAAAAATTTGCTGCGCTTTCACGAGATTTCCGCCATACTGAAAAAACCAAGATCTATCCGATCGGGGAGGAATCTGTGCTTTTGTTGCGTAAGAGACGCACAATGGTACCCGTTTTCCTGGCCTTGGCGGTTTTGGCCAATTGCTCGACCCGCGGTCGCGCGCAAGCGGCGCTGCTGATGGAGGAGCCTTACGGCTTCTTTGGCGCCTTGAATCCGACCGGGCACACCGCAATCTACTTTGAACATATCTGCGCCGAGACTCCCGTCCGGCTTCGCCGCTGCGCCGGCGGCGAATTGGGCTCTGTCATCTCCCGCTACCAGGGAATCGACGGATACGACTGGGTGGCGATGCCGCTGGTTCCCTACCTGTATTCGGTCGAAGACGCCTCGGAGGCGCCGGTCCAAGTGAATCGCGAGACCGTGGCCGGGATGCGCGAACGCTATCGCGAGGCCCATCTGCTCAGTCTGGGAGAAGGCCTGCCTTCGGGCGGCTTCACGCACGGCGGCTGGAAGCAACTCGTGGGCGTCGTGTATGAGCGCCGCATCTACGCCTTCCGCTTTGAGACCACCCCCGAACAGGACGACGCCTTCATGGCGCGGATGAACGGCGGCGAGAATCGTTCCCACTTCGAGCTGTTCTTGAACAACTGCGCCGATTTTGTGCGGGTCGCTCTCAACACATACTTTCCCGGCGTCTTCAGGCGCAGCATCTTTCCCGACGCGGGGGTGACCACCCCCAAGCAGATCGCCTACAAGCTGGTGCGGTATGCGCGCCGGCACCCGGAGTTGCAACTGCAAGTCCTCGAAGTTCCTCAGATTCCCGGCTATCGCCGCCAGAGCCACTCGAACAAGAGCATCGCCGAGTCGCTCACCACCACGGCGTATGCCGTTCCCATCGCGCTGCTCAATCCATATCTGGCCGGCGGCCTGTTTGTGGACTACCTGGCGCGGGGCCGCTATCATTCCATTCCCAGGAATCCGCTGGTCGTTGCGCCGGGCAATCTCTCCGCATTGACAGCTTCAACCCCCGGCGGGCAGAATCCGGAGTGCGCGGGCACCCAGGCTCCCGGCGCCGCTGTGCAAACCTCCGCGGAACCGCGGGCAGCGAAGACAGCTAGTTCCGGCCTGCGAGAAATGAAGGTTGGTCATGAGTGAATCCACCCCGCAGAACTTCAAGAACCACGCCCGGTTCGATCCTCCGTATCACATGGTTCTGTTCGGCATTCTGCTCGTCAATCTGGCTATCGTCATCACCTACACGGTGATGCATTTCAGCATCTTCAGCGCATGGCTGCTGATCATGTCGATCGCTGTCTTCATCCCCTTCGCCAAGTTGCGCACCTATCCGCTCAAGGTCCAGGATCGCGTGATCCGGCTTGAAGAGCGTCTGCGATTGCAGGCGCTGGCTCCCGCGGAGTGGCACGCGCAGATCTACCGGCTCAGCGAAGACCAGATGATCGGCCTGCGGTTTGCCGCGGATGACGAAGTTGTGGAACTGGCCAAACAGGCGCTGGAGGGGAATCTGGACCGCAAGCAGATCAAGGAGCGGATCAAGAGCTGGCGCGCCGACGATTGGCGGATCTGAACCCAGGCGCTGGCCCTGCGCATCTTCGGCAGTGCCGCGCGTTCATGCGCTGCCCCTGCTTCTGCTTCGTTCGGCGCATGGTCTGAGAATGGGAGTTGGCGCGAGGATTGCCCAGTAGTCGCAGGGCGGGAGGGAATCGCCGATCCCCTCCCGCGCCACATGGTTACTGCACGTCGCTCACCTTGCCGTTTTTGAAGATGACCTTCATGCCGCTGTAGTTATAGATGACCTTGGGCCCGAGCAGCGCCTTGCTGACCGGCTGGCCCATCTCCGCCTCCACCTCGGCCTGGCTCTGGCCTAGTGAGACGGATGCCGGAGCAGCCGGCGCCGGAGCCGCGCTTGCCGCCCCGCCGTTATCCTGGGCCGCTTCCGCGGTTACATCCTTCTCGGCCTGCCCGGCCTGTTGGTCTGCCCCCTGAATATCGGCGGCCACGTTAGCCTCCGGCGGCGGCGCGGCGGCGGCGTACTGCGCGGCATCCGGCGCACCCTGAGCCGATGGCGGAGCCGCCGGCAACCCGCCGGTGCCCTGCTTGGATTGCAGTTCCTGGAGCCCCTGGTCAACAGACTCCCGCATGTGGTTCTGCATCTCCTGCAGGTCGGTCAACTGGATCTGCACGGTAAGCGAGATCTGGCACTCCGGATTGCCCTTGCTGGAGAGAACCACCAGGTTCGCCGTGGTGGCGTCCGAAGGAGGCGCCTGCCGCAGTTGCAGCGCGTCGCCATCGCTGACCACGCATTCGTTTCCGGATGCGTCCGTCACGTCCAGGCTGCCGCCGGCCACGAATACATGCGGATGGCCGTCGCTCAACAGGCGCGCAATCCCGCTCGAAGCCGGGTCCACGTCCTGTCCTTGCGTGTTTTGCTGCGCTTCCTGGTTCTCCAGCGCCAACTGGGCCTTCACCTCGTCGGCGATCATCTGCTTCACCTCGGGGGTAAGCACCGGCTGCCCGCCGCTCGCCGCCTCGGGAGCAGGCGCCGCTTCGCCTCCCTCCTGCTGGGCCGCGTAGGCAGCCTGCAGATTCTGCGAGATGATATAGTCCGTCAGCCAGAAGGCGGCCGAGGGGTACACCGGATACGGCTGGAAGTAAAAGCCGTAGCGCCCATACCATGGGCTACCGCCCCATCCCCAGCCAAAGGCGATCGGTGCCACCCAGGGGTTGTACGCCCAACCGTAGAAGCCTGGATGGAAGTAGAATCCCGGCGCATAAACATTCAGAAACAGTCCATGGTAGCCGTATCCGCGGTAGAAGCGGTTGTATTCGTGGCCATGGTAGAAGTAGGAGCGCCGCGCATAATCGTGGCCGTGGTAGGAATAACCGCGCTGCACGTATCCCGGACGGCCCCGCTCGGAATAGACACGGCTGCCATCGTGACGCTCCATTGAGACCCTGCGGCCTCCCGCCAAGCCGTGATGGACGTCCATTCCCCTGCGGGCATCGTGCACGTCGCTCACCCTGCCTCCCGGTCGGGTGCGAACCGCGCTGCCGCCGCGGGTGACGCGCTCATTGCTTCCCCGCGGCGCGGGACCGCCGTGAATCGCCGAGTGGCTGGCGCTGGCATTTCCATGCGCACCCCCAGCCATTCCGCCGCCGGGGTGTGCACCGCCGCCCGCCATGCCGCCTGCATGCGATCCCGCGCCGGGTCCGCCGGTCGTGTGCATGCCGGTAGTGGTTGTCGTGTGGGTGGTGCTGGTCGTCGTGTGCATTGTAGTGGTCGTCGTATGCGACGCCCCGCCGGTCGTCGGTCCATGCGTGGTGGCCCCGCCGGTGGTCGGTCCATGCGTGGTAGCCCCGCCGGTCGTCGGTCCGTGCGATGCTCCGCCCGTGGTTGGTCCGTGCGACGCTCCACCACCGGCTGGCTTTGCCGGCGCATGTGCGGCCGGCTTGGGGGCAGCCGGGGCGGGCTTGTTTGTATTGCCGGCTGCGCTCGCCAGGCTGGCTGCACCCAGCAGTCCGGCAAGAATCAGTGCTGTTGAACCATATCTCATGGCTTTCGGAACAAACTGCATGGTCATCGTGTCCTCATTCCTGTTTCCGGCCCGCGCTCCTTCCCGGAATGCGCGAGCGCTTTACTCAACGTCGCTGACTTTTCCGTTGGTAAAAGTCACCTTCATGTCCTTGTAATAGTAGATTTCCTTCACTCCCACCTTGGCTGTCTTTACAGGCTGGCCGAAGGAAGCAGTCACTTGAGCCTTGGTTTGGCCGAGAGAGATCGTCGGAGCATCGGCTGGTGGCGGCGGCGGCGCTATATCCGGCATCGGAGCCGGAGCCGGAGCCGCGGCAGGCGCCGGTGCGGCCTGTTGCGCCGGCTGACCGCCTTGATCGCCTTGTCCGCCTTGATCGCCCTGCCCGCCTTGATCGTCCGAAGGCTGAACCGTAATGACCTCTGAAACGGTCTTCGCAAAGGCGTCCGCGGGCGGAATTGGACCCTTGGCGAACGGGAATTTGATCTCCCCATAGAAGCGGACGTCGTTGTAGGGATCGCTGTAGGTGCTGACCAGGATGCCGTCCCTTTGAGCGACGATCCCGGTAACCCAGAACTTCTCGCCAGCCACGAACTTTCGCGATGCGCAGCCGTTGTTGGCCGCGTCGCCGGCGCTGACTCCGCTTCCAAACACGGGAATGTGACCGAAGCCGAAGGACTTGGCGGCGTCCTTCACGCGGTTCTTGAGATTCCCGGACAGAACCCCGTTGCTGTACGTGTTGGAAAATGCATAAGAGGAATCCGTACTGCACATCATCAGCCCGTCCTTATGCAGAACTACAACGTCACCGGCGGTGACGATATCCGAGCGGTCGGCCGCGGTCTTGGTCAGCTTGATCTGAGAGACCAGCTTCTCCTGGATCAGCGTCGCCGGGTCGCCCGGCTGGGCTTGGAGCCCACTACTCAAGATTGCCGCCGCAACAGCGAATCCAAATGCGCAAAGCCTTTGCACCTGAGCCATATGCCTCTCTCAATTCCTTGGTTGTGGGGAAGTAACCTGCAAGCCCTTAAAACGTACATCACGGCCCTGGGACTGTCAAGAACATCGCGCGAACAATCGGGAATTGGCCCAGCCCCTCATCGAGGCAAACACAACCTTCAAGCGAATGTTCCGCCCGCTTCACAGTTTATTTCTCAATTGGCGAGCGATTCCCCGTCCAAAAAGCCAAGCGAAGCGGTTGGCGGCGGGGCCGCGGCGCCCCCGCTCCGCGAACCTCGGCCTCCAGGCCCGAATCACTCCGCCGGCGGGCCAGCTTCAGGCTTTGGCGCGCTTCCCCCGGCCGGTTCACCGGGCGCCGCGGATTGGCTTTCGGCCCCGGCCGGCGACTCCGAATCGAGAGCGTGTTCGTGGCGATAGTGCTCGACCGGCATCTTGCCGTCCCACCACGCCCAATTCATCGGATATACGTCGGGGTCGAAGAATACCTGGTAGAAGTGCCAGACCACAATGGCCAGCGTGGCCAGAACCGCCTCGTAGAAGTGCACGGCGGTGGCCACATCCACCCACCAGCGCGCCAGCAGGTTTCCAACCCAGACCTTGGCCCACAGCATGATGCCGGTAACACCCATCAGCGCCGTGCCCCAGACCAGCGCCCAATACTCCGCCTTCTCCGCGTAACTGAATCGCCCGAACTTCGGCCTCTCACGGCTCAGCCCCAGGTAATACCGCACCGTTCCCCAGGCATCGAAGGCGTCCTTCGGCGCAGGCGCAAAATCGCGGATCAGGCGCCGCCCTTCCCCGGTGGCGGCCAAATAGAAAAGGTGATAGATGCCGGCGCCGATCAGGATAACTCCCGCCACGCGATGGACGATGCCGCGCAGACGCTCGGCCATGGGCAGCGTCTGGGCAATCCAGGACTCCGGGAACTTGAGGGCAAAGCCGGTGACGACCAGGACGATGAAACTGGCGAGCAGAATCAGGTGCTGCCAGCGCTGGTTGGCCGTCATGCGGACCATCATGGGATTCTGCATCCTATGCCGGGCCGCGGCCTTGCTCCGCCAGAGGATGGCGTTATGCAGGAACATTGCGCCGATCACCGCGAAGATCAGCGCCAGATAGAACCACCGCACCCAGCGAACCGCAATCGAGCCGATATCCCCGGACTGGCCGCGGTCCATGTGAACCTTGTTGAGGGTGAACCTCTGCGTAACTCCCTTGTGGCACTTTCCGCATGTAGCGTCGAGATTGGCGCGGTTGATGGTGGAGCGCGGATCGCTCGAGGGCAGAATGTCATGCACTCCGTGGCAACTGGCGCAGTTGGCCACCACCACCGACCCGCCTTCCGAGGCCAACCCGTGATAACTGTCCAGGTAGGTCGAGACGCGGTTGCCTTCGACTCCGAATTCCTGCGAAAGCCGCACCCCTTCGTGGCAGCGCGCGCAGGTGGCGTGAGCCAGGTTCCGCTCCGAGACCGGCGAGTTGGGGTCGATATGCGCCTTGATCGAGTGGATGCCGTGGCAGTCCGTGCACACCGGCGCCAGCCCATTGCCCCTGACGATTCCCTGCCCGTGAATGCTCTCGATGAAGGCCTTTTCAATGACGCTGTGGCACTTGCCGCAGGTGGCGGGAACGTTGAACTTGTAAATAGGCGACCGGGCGTCGTTGGCGGGGAGAATCTCGTGCGCGCCGTGGCAATCCGTGCACACGGCGGCCTTCTTCGATCCCTTCTCGATGGCCAGTCCATGCACGCTTTGCTGGTAAGAGACAAAGGGCTGACCGCTCTCCCCGTTCGATTCCATCAGGAACTTCTGCCCATGGCAGCGGCCGCAGGTGGAGGGAATGTTGTCGTGATTCACCGGTGATTTGGCATCGGCGGCGGCCAGGATTTCGTGCGCGCCTCCGTGGCAGTCCTGGCAGTTTGCCGCCGGCGCGCCGCCGGCCTTGGCCGCCTTGGCGTGGAGACTGTGCGCGTACGCCTCCTGCGCATCCGCATGGCACTGGGCGCAGGAGATCTTCCGTGGGGCAGATTCATGCGCCAGACTCTTCACATCCGTGTGGCAATCCACGCAGGCGAACAGGCCGCCGTGAATCGACTGCTTGAGCTTGGCCGCGTCCACGTACAAGCTGACCGGCTTGCCATCAACCTCCTTCGCCAGAGTGGAATCGGAGTGGCAGGCGAGGCAGTCGCTGTCCTTGAGCTTATGCTCGGCATGGAGCGCGCAGGCCCAGGCAAAAAGCGACAGGGCCAACGCATGGGCGACGATCCGTCCAGCAGGGTTCACGCCCTTGAGGAGACGCTTCGGCGAAAGCGCCCGCAGTGATTGAAGTCACAGTCCTCGAATCAACGGCAAATCGGTTTCCCGCTTCGCCCGCGGCACAAGCGCTATTCGCAGTCCAGTGCGTCGATGGGGTTCACCCGCGCCGCCTTCCAGGCCCGGTGGGGCGCCCGCGCACCGCTCCGGCAAGAGCGCGGCCGGAAGACAAAAAGCACTCCGAATTTACAGGGAATTCATCAAATCCCTGTACCGTGAAAGCTGACCCTTTTTGCACATCCTCGACCTTTTTCTCCATCTTGCATGGGACGGCCTCAAACGGCTAGGATGCGGCAGTTCTCCCAGATGGCGTGCTGCACTGGAGGAGACACTCGCAAGACAGCGCGGCTCCTAATTCAACCCGGTTTTCAACAGATTTGCACCTTTGGAGAGCCATTATGACCCAGAATCGATTTCGCCTCGGCATTCTCTACCTGACGCTTCTCGTCCTCGGCCTGTGCTCGGGAGCAGTTGCCTTGCACGCGCAGACCTACACCGAAGGCTCCATCGCGGGCACGGTCTTCGATCCCAGCGGCGCTGTGGTGCCGAACGCGCCGATCGTCATCCACAACGACGGAACCAATGCCGAGGTCCATCTGGCCTCGGATGGCAGCGGCTACTTCAAGGCGCCGCAGTTGCCCGCCGCGGTCTATACCGTGACAGTAACCGCGCAGGGGTTCGCCGCATTCAAGGAAGTCAACGTCATCGTGCAGGTTGGCGAGACGACCGAGGTCACTCCACACCTGAAGGCCGCCGGCGCAACGGCTACCGTGGAGGTGACCGGCGAGGCGCCCATTCTGAACTTCGAGTCGCCCGATATTTCCACCGTGTTGGACACACACGCTGTTATGGACCTGCCGCTGAACGGCGGCCGCTGGTCCAACCTGACGCTGTTGACGCCGGGAGCGACGCTGGATACCGGCGGCTACGGCCTGATCTCCTTCCGCGCCATCAGCACCATTCTGAACAACGTAGAAGTGGACGGCGCGGACGACAACCAGGCATACTACGCCGAAGAACGCGGCCGTACCCGGGAAGGCTACTCCACATCGAAGTACCTGATCCAGGAGTTCCAGGTCAACACCGGCGTCTACTCGGCGGAGTTCGGGCGCTCCGCGGGCGGCGTGGTCAACTCCATCACCAAGAGCGGCACCAATAACCTGCATGGCATCTTGTACTTCGCCGACCGCGACAATGGCTCGTGGGGCTCATTCAACGACTTCACGACCAACACAGTTAACACGGGCACGCTCACCTCGCCAGACTTTGTGACTTCGCCCTACAAGCCGAAGGACTGGCGCAAGCAGTGGGGATTTGATGTGGGCGGCCCGGTGAAAAAGGATAAGCTCTTCTGGTTCTATGGCTACAACGAATTCCATCGCAACTTCCCCGGCACGGCCAAGCCCAGCGCGCCAGGTATCTTCTTTACCACCCCGGATGCGGCTGCTCCGAGCGGCTCCACGTGCTACACAAGCACTACAAAAGTCGGTTCAACTACATACGGCGCAGGCTACATGGCCGGTCTTCCTTCCACTGATACTGCAACTCAATATCAGGTGG